>NZ_CP135275.1:7328859-7692718 GCF_032302195.1 Paenibacillus sp. MMS20-IR301 | reverse complement strand
TCACATAATATGTACCCAGTGGTTAATTGAGCAATGCCGTTACCGGATCAGGAGGATGCATGGATCTGCGGGAAATCCTGTGCAATATCCTCACCCGAGAACAGATCGTCAAGCGAACTGAGCGTGCCGTCTTCTTCAACCTGATACACCGACATTTTCTCGCCATTGACCGTTAGTTCGATGAAACATCCCCAGCAGTAGAACTGGTGGGAACCGATCTTGCCGATATCCTTGGAGTTGCAGTTTGGACACTTCATATAATACATTCCACCTATCCGTTAACAATATTAATGGCTTTTTGAAGCCGTTCTTCACTCATCGCAGGAACCAGTACCGAATTCTCCCCGATAGACATTCCTTCAGAACAAGGCAGCCATTTGCGGCCTTCGATCAAATCAGTTACAAGCCCGTCACTGATTTCCAGCGCTACTATTGTGTTTCCCAACTTTTGGTCAAAATAAACATCAGATATTCGTCCCAGCACCGTTCCGGATGCCGTCAGCACCTGCAAATCCTTAAGTTTGTTCTTTCCTGTAAGGAAAGTATAGGGTATATGTTCAGCATCGGTCTTAATAATCGACTCTTTATTGCGAATCATGACAGCATCTTCGCCGTAAGCGACAATATCATCCCATGCCACAACTTTCACATGACTGGAGAAAAAAGATTTGCTTTCCAGTTCAATACCCGTAATATTCCAGTTTGAATCCAGTCCAATATCGATTATTTCACCGACTTCAGTACCTTCTTCAACTTCATATACAGTAAGACCAATCAGATCTTGAAGTTTCATGGCATCCAAAGTCCTTTCACCTTAAGTCGTGCCTATAAGTTCCCGTAAGCTAGAGCCTTAGAACAGGATGCCAGACTGCACGAATGCCTAGTCCTTAGTACGCAGCCGGTTCAGAATGGTTCCAACTTTTTGGGCCACAACCTGCATTTCTTCATTAGTATTACCCAAACCTGTACTGAAGCGAATCGCTGAATTCAAAAGTTCTTCCGGAAGCTTCATGGCCCGGAGTACATGCGAGACTTCCAGTGATCCCGAGGTGCAGGCTGAGCCGCTGGCCGCCGCAATCCGCTCCATATCGAGGTTCATCAGCAGCACATCTGTCGCGGCACCGGGAAAGCTCACATTGAGAATTCCCGGCACCCTATGCTGTTCATTTCCGTTGATGACATACGAGTCCGGGCCGGCATGCCGGTCCAGCTCCTGCAGCAGCGTGGTGCGCAGCTCAAGCGCCTGCTCATGATGTGCCGCTAGGCCCCCTACTGCCAGCTCTACCGCCCGGGCGAACCCGGCTGTATTAGCCAGACTCTCTGTACCCGCCCGTCTGCCGCGTTCCTGAAGTCCGCCATGCTGTCTTGGCGTAAGCGGTGCTCCGCGCCGGACATACAATCCGCCAATTCCCTGCGGACCGCCAATCTTGTGGGCCGAGAAGCTCATATAGTCGACAGGCAGCTCGCGGAGCACTATAGGCAGCGTACCCAGGGCTTGTACAGCATCTACGTGAACAAGAATGTCCCGCCCGGCCGCAAGTCTGCCAATCTCTTCTATAGGCTGCACAGTTCCGACCTCATTATTCACAAACATTACGCTGATCAGTATCGTATCCTCACGCAAGGCGGACTCCACATCCGCAAGGGAGACAAGTCCTGTGGAATCCACAGGAAGATACGTGACCTCGAAGCCCTGCTGCTCCAGCTCTTCACAGGTATGCAGTACCGCATGATGTTCGGCCGCTGTAGTAATGATATGTTTACCCTTAGGAGCAGAAGCGTACGCTGCGCCGAACAGGGCAAGGTTATCGCTCTCTGTGCCGCCGCTGGTGAACACCCACTCGTCAGGGGAACAGCCCAAAAAGCCCGCGATTGTGTCGCGCGCCCCATTCACGATCCTTTTGGCTGAACGTCCGAACTGGTGCACGCTGGACGCGTTGCCGTACTGGTTCAATAACATATTGTACATGACCGCTGCCACCTCCGGATGAACCGGTGTTGAGGCGGCGTGGTCCAAATAGATGGATTTCATCACAAGATTCTCCGCTTCTTAATATTCAGGATTTTACTCGATTATACTGCTGAACAAGCGCTTTTACTACCTGCTAATAAACACAATATTGTAACATTTGTCCATCACTGACGCACAGATCTACCGGCGGCTGATCCGCTGTCCCGGCCGGGCTTCCTCCAGCTTATCCGGCTGTATCTGCCGCTTCCTGCAGTCCCAGGCGGGAGGACAGCTGCTCCTCGGAAATCACTTCAATCCCGTGCAGCCGCAAGAGGGCCGCAGTTACACCCTCACCCGGCATCTTTACACCGGCGAACTTACCGTTATAGATCATAGAGCTGCCGCAGGAAGGGCTGTTCTCCTTAAGCACTACTACTGCCGCTTTCAAGCCTTTTGCCTGCTCCAGCGCTGCCTGTGCTCCTGCTATATACATTGCAGTTACATCGTTTCCCGTTCTGTCGACCACTTGCGCCCGGCCCTCCAGCACATCCCTGCCGCTGCCGCCTATGATTTCGGCCGGTTCGCGCGGGGTAGAGAAGCCCCCCATCAGCTCAGGACAGACAGCAACCGCCTGTCCGCTGTCCAGCAGCTGCCGGATACGTTCATTCAGACAATCCGTGCCGTTATATCTGACCTGCATTCCGGCCAGGCAGGAGCTTACGATGATCATTGCAGCCGCCCTCCTTTATTATCACATAAGTGTCATCTTCAGCAATGTAATGCTATCATGAGAAATATAGGCGAGCATAGCACGCAGCCGGACTGCTGTAAACCTTCAACCCCTTAAGGGAGGCATAATAAGATGTGCGGAAGATATACCATTACCGTAACCTTTGAAGAGCTGATGACAAGATACTTCATCGATGATCCTTCCTTTGACCAATATGCGCCGAAATTCAACGCCGCTCCGATGCAGTATATCCCGGCGGTCATTCATGACGGCAAACGCAATAAGCTCGGTGCGCTGCGCTGGGGCCTGCTGCCCTCCTGGTCCAAGGAGGATAAGAATGCCGCGAAGCTGATTAATGCCCGCAGTGAATCGCTGCTGGAGAAGGCTTCCTTCAAAAGCCTCGTCGCCTCCCGCCGCTGCGTAATTCCGGCAGACGGTTTCTACGACTGGCAGGTTAAGGAGGACGGGAAGCACCCTCTGCGCATTATGCTGCAGGACGGGGGGATATTCTCCATGGCGGGTTTGTATGATATCTGGACAGGCCCGGACGGCGCAAAAATCTCTACATGCACCATTATCACTACAGCTGCGAACAGCCTGATGGCTGATATTCATGACCGCATGCCGGTGATCCTGAACAGGGATACGGAAGCGCAGTGGCTGGACCGCAGCAACCGGGACATTCCCGCACTAATGAAGCTGCTGCAGCCGTATGACTCCGGGCAGATGCTCGCTTATCCGGTCTCCCCAGCCGTAGGCAATGTGCGCAATGACTATCGTGAGCTGCTTCACAGAGCCGGGGCAGATGCGGTATAGCCTTTACTGCACGCTGCCCTGCCCTGGAATCAGCTCCAAGCCGTCGATCTGCCACCCGGCAGCGCCTTTAACAAGATGGAGCTGCATGGCATGCTCTTCCTTCTGCTTATTCCCGTCTGTATAGGATAAGGAGGCCTCCGCCTCCGGCCCCTTCTCCTTAATATCAAACCGGATCTCCGAATGATAGCCTTCCAAGGCTTCCCTCCAGCCGCCCAAATCCTCTGCAGCAGCTGCTGTCCCCGCACTGCCGGTCCACAGCCGGGCCAGACGCTCCTCCGTTTCCGGAGACTGCTCAACTTCAAGCACGGTCAGACTCAGATACTGCAGAATCACTTCCTTAATTTCCTGCGGGTATTCGGGAATCTCCACCTTGGTTGCCTGCAGAACAAATTCTCCGGACTCCATTTCATATGTCCTGTTCAGGGCATAATTGAAAGTATTATAGTCATTTCTATACTGCATATATGTATCCAACTGGCCATCGTTATTAGTGTCCAGAATCTCATCCTCGCCCGTACCCGTGGGGGAAGCACTATACACCTTATCCAGTACCTGATTGCCGGACACCTCCTGCACCTCAAACCCGCTCATCCCTCCGCCGTTGGTAAGACCGCAATAGATGAAGGTCTGCGGCAGGTCCTGCAGCCGGATCAGCTTGAATCCCAGCTTCTGATATCCGCCTCCTGGATCGTGTGCAAGCTCTACTACCTCTCCGTCCATATCTCTCAGAACATACAGCTCGCTAACAACTGAATACTGCGGCTCGGCCTCATCAAGATCACCGTATCCAAGCACAATTTCATCATATCCGTCAAGATCCAGGTCCTGTTTGGCCGAGAAAATCAAATCCCCCTTCCTGTCTCCATGGACAGCATCCATGTAATTCTGGAGCGGCTGTACTTCTTCACTGGAAGCAGGGGCGGGAACGGCCGGTGGACTGGAGGCCGGCTGCTCCGGCTTCCCGGGAGCGGGGAACGGGTCCGGCGCTGCCGTGGACTGCTCAGCAGCTGCAGGCTCCGGCGGTTCTGGAGATTTATTCAAGGATTCCGCAGCAGCAGGAGCGGCTGTTTCTGCGGAGGCTTTGGCCGGCAGCGCCTTATCCTCAGAACACGCTGCTACTAGCAGACTCAAGCATAATAATGTTGCAAATTTCAATAGTCTGGCATTCACCGGATGAGCCACCTCAAATTTCATAGGATGTAGGGTAGAAGTATTCAACACTGGTAAAATATTCTCTCCCGCTCCGTCAAACCCTTTTCTTCGCTCCCACCCTGCTAAATTAAAATATAGCGTAAAACATATTAATGCTTATGCTTGCACAAAAAGGCGTTCCCGGAGCCATTACTGGCTTCCGGGAACACCTCCTGTGCGCGCTAACAGCGGCATTCGTGTCGGGAGCATCGTTCGGTCGCCCGCGCTGCCGGTTCACACCCGCATTTCATTCGCCAGCTTTGCAGCAGCTCCCCGCAGACACCTCTGCTTGCCGGATACGCCGCTCCGCCCGAAATAAGTGGATTTCCTCCACTAGCGTTGCATAAAAGCTAACATTATCCGAATGGAATAAACTACCTGTCCAGAAACAGAAAAAAACTCTAATGTAAGAAGGTAGGCGCGTTGTCCATACCCCCTTACAAAGGAGCTCTCAATGGATAACGTTAAAGCAAATTCAGTCATACGTCAATTCTTATCTTTACTTCCGGTCAATGCTCTAGACCCCACCGTGTTCGATTACTACACTAAAAAGCTAACTGTGATGAAAAGTATCTTGATTTTTGTTTCCGCCCAGTTGAATCGATGGGGTTCTTACAGCGAAATCGAAGCTCAAATCCGTGCACAAACCGAACTGCAGCGTTTGTTTCATTTGGAAAGTATTAGCGGCTCTCAGTTATCCCGTTCCTTAGATCGTCTGCCTACCGAACTGCTCGAGTGGCTTTTTCAGCAACTGGCTCTGCGGGCCAAAGAGCGGACAGCATCGTTAAGTGGGATTTCCAAAACCATTGGTAAACTGAGCATTGTAGATGCTTCCACCATTTCGTTACCCCTGAATTTGGGGAATTGGGCACAGGTGACTCGTAAGGCCAGCAGCGTCAAAATGCATCTTCGTCTGGTTGTGGCCTCGCCCGACACCGTGTTTCCCGATGCTATGGTTCCCACGACTGCCAATGTCGGAGATCGAGCGTGTGCCGTAGAATTGGTCATTCCTTCGGACACGACTTATGTCATGGACCGGGGGTACGATGACTACAAAAAGATGGAGGCGTGGAGTACCCAAGGGATTCGATTTGTGATGCGTCTGCGGGACCGGGCATACACCACTGTCCTTGAAGAATCTACGGTGCCTGCCGGAAGCCGAATCCTTCGGGACGCCAAGGTCCACATGGGCCGTGCGGATCGGGCGGACAAGAAAACCTTACGCCTCATTGAATTTCTGGATGAAAAAGGGCGCCTCTACCGGCTTGTCACTTCCATCTGGGAGGTATCGGCGGAAGAGATCGCACAGATTTACAAAAACCGTTGGCTCATTGAGTTGTTTTTTAAATGGATGAAGCAGCATTTGCGAGCCGTGCACGTGCATAGCTACAAACCGCAGGCGATCTGGAATCAGTTGTTCCTGGTCTTAATTACGGCGCTTCTGGTGCAGGAGGCCAATGCTTCTTTCGCCCGGAAGCTAACGCCTTGGCAGTTGCTTAAACTGATGCGGGTGTATCTCTATCTGCCGTGGTCTGCATTGGAGCAAGAGGTGTTACGTCCGCGAAAATCGTCCAAAGGGAAACCCACGGGCGTCCGTCCAAAACCAAAAATTCTACGAACGACGGTAGGCAAGCTACGGCCGAGCAAAAAGTAATTCGAACGCAAATATGGATTTAATTGACAAACGCGTCTTACATCTATTCCCTCCTACTCTTTTTAACTTTTGAGAGAAGAAGTGGATGTAAAAATATTCTTTAAAACCAATAAATAGGTATATATAGATTTCATGTTAGGGTTAATGCAATGCGAGTGGATTTCCTCCACCTAATTACTCATTACAACCCATTTAACGGGTAATAAGTGGATTTATTACACTTAATTCCGCTCCAAACCCCCGGCTTGGGCTAACTATAGCGGAATTAAGTGTCGTTTATCCAACTAATTTCGCGCAATCAGCAAATCCGGTAAATTTAGATGACGTTTATCCACTTATTTCCTCCAGCGCAGGCAGTCATCCTTTAAATGAACCCCATCCGGGTAATCGCGGCAAGCTTATCCGGATGATACAGCGCCAGCCCCGTCTTCATTCTGCGGAAGCCCTGCTCTTCGTACCAGGTTACTGTATCCGGATGTGTGTACAGGATCACGTTGCAGTCCGCCGTCTCCTCCAGGATGAGCGCGATGAGCTTTTTGCCGAGGCCCTGCCCGTGATACGCTTCGTCTACAGCAATATTATAGATTGCCGCCTGCGAGATCCCGTCCGAGAGTGCTCTTCCGCAGCCGATCACCTTCCCGCCGTCCAGGATGAATACATTCACAGCACTGTTACTGAAGGCCTTCTCCGTCTCTGCCGGTGTGAAGCGGGTTAAGCCGAAGCCGTTCAGCAGGCGGGTGACCTGTGTCCAGTCGATATCCGTGCGGTCTTTCCGGTAGGTATATGTTGTCATCTGGATTCCTCTTTGTGAAAAATGGTTAAATGCTGAATTCCGGTTCCTGATCCCGGTAATAATTGGCCAGAAACTGCCTGGTGCGCTCCGACTTCGGATGGGCAAAGACTTCCTCCGGGGTGCCGTCCTCCACGATTACACCCTGATCGAGAAACAGCACCCGCGTTGCCACTTTGCGGACAAAGCTCATCTCGTGGGAGACCAGCAGCATGGTATTCCCTTCCTCCGCAGCCTTGCGGATCGTATCCAGCACCTCGCCGACCAGCTCCGGATCAAGCGCCGAGGTCGGCTCATCGAACAGCAGAATCTTCGGCTGCATGGCGAGCGCCCGGGCAATCCCGACCCGCTGCTGCTGGCCGCCGGACAGCTGCTTTGGATAATGGTGCATCCGGTCCGCCAGTCCCACAGCGGCCAGATGGCGGGCAGCACGCTGCTGCGCCTCCTCCTTCGGAATGCCCCGGACGACAATCAGTCCCTCCATCACGTTCTCCAGCGCCGTCTTCTGGCGGAACAGATTGAACTGCTGGAACACCATCGCTGTACTCTTCCGCAGCGCCAGCACATCCGCCTTGCTTTTCCGGGCAAAATCGACCTCCAGCTGATCCAGCCTGATCGTCCCGGCATCCGGCACCTCCAGCAGATTGATCGAGCGCAGCAGGGTGGATTTACCGGCGCCGGACGAGCCGATGACTGCGACGACATCCCCTTTTTCAATCCGGAGGTCAATCTGATCCAGAACCTTATGCTGCTGAAAAGACTTCGTTAACCCGCGGATCTCAATCAAGGATGGCATCCCCCTTACGTTTCCTGAGACTCTTGAAGTCAATATCCAGCCGCTTCTCCAGCCAGGCAATGGCCTGCTCAATCAGGATCGTCATTCCCCAGTAGATCAGCGCCAGCGAGCAATAGGATTCGAAGAAGCGCAGATTGTTCCCGGCCAGAATCCTCGACTGCGCGGTAATCTCCACCACGGAGCAGACGAAGGCCAGCGAGGTGCCCTTCATCAGCCCGATCAGCGCATTCCCGAGTGTAGGCAGCGCTACAATGAAGGCCTCCGGAAGAATGATCCGCCGCAGCACCTGGCCATACGTCATGCCGAGTGAATGGGCCGCTTCAATCTGCCCTTTGTCGACGGACTGCAGCGCCGCACGGATCACTTCCGAGTTATACGCCGCCTCATTCAGCGATAACGCCAGCAGCACATAAAAGATCGAAGGAATGGAATTGACGTTATAGCTGGTCTCATGATAAAAGTTATAGTATTTCAGAATCAGCGGTATCCCGGCATAGGACAGATACAGCTGTACCAGAATGGGGGTTCCCCGGACAAACGAAATGAAGACCGCGCTGAGCTGGTAGAGCACAGGAATTCTTTTCATTTTAATAACCGCCAGCAGAAGCCCGAGAAGCAGCCCCGCCAGCATAGCAATGACCGTCAGTTCAAGGGTCACCGGCAAATATTTCAGCAGTTTCGGAATCAGGGTGAAGACCAGCTCAAGATCAAATATATTAGGCATGGCGCTGTCCACCTATTGAATTTCCGGTGCAAAATCACCATTCAAATACTGCTCGCTCAGCTTCGAAATTGTACCGTCCTTAATCAGCTCCTGAATCTGCCCGTTGACATCCTTCAGCAGCTGGTCGCTGTTCCCGCCCTTGCTGAGAATCAGATAGCTGTAAGGCACGCCGATCCGGTCGGTATCCTCCTGGGACAGCGGAATAGCCTTCAGCTTCAGGCCGTACTCCTTGATGTAGAGCTGCAGCATCGCCGCATCAATCAGGTTAAAGTCATCGGCGCCGCTCTCGACGTTCTGCAGAATCGTTACCAGCTCGGCATCGCTATATTTCAGCTCCACTGGCGTTTTGGCGGATTCCTTATTGTATTTCTCCAGGGCCACCGTATAGTTTACGCTTGGGCTGACCTCCGTTGTCTTCCCTTCCAGATCGGCAAAGGACTTGATATCCTCACGGTCCTCCTTCACGGCAATGACAAACTGGTTCTTAAAAATCGGGTCAGAGTAGTTGTACTTCTCCCTGCGCTCCGGATTGCTGGCGAAATTATTCGCGCCGATCTGATAACGGTCGGAATCCAGGCCCGCGAAGATGGACGGGAATTCAGTTTTCTCAATATTAATCTCGTAACCGGGCAGCCCCTCGAAGATCGCTTTGACCACCTGAATGTCGTAACCGTCGATTTCATTCTTGTCATTCACATAAGAGAAGGGCTTCGGCGCCCCGCCAGTGGCAATATTAACTGTTATTTTATCGTTGTTTGATGAATCTTTGCCTGTTGCACTTCCTGATTCCTTCGTATCATTCCCGCAAGCCACAACCCCCGCCAGCAGCACCGCCGCCGTAAGTCCCAGTCCAAGCTTTCTCCATGTTTTCATGTCTATTTCCCCCTATGGTCTGTTGATTTCCTATAATCTCGTCTTGAATTTCTGCTCCGGATCACTGCTCTTTGCCCTTCTGTCATGCGGCTGGGACCAGCGGCCTTCGTAATCAATCTGGTTCCAGAAGCGTGTATTATAGTCGATGAAAATCGTTGATTTGTCGCCGTTGCCTCTGGCCAGATCCCGCAGGTATGTATTGTTCTTGAACGCCGGGATCTCGTACAGGTCACGCGCATAGCCCCAAATATTCTTGAAATCGATAATCCGGTTACGCAGCGGGCCCAGATTCCTGAAATAGTAAGTATCGAACCGGGCCAGCGTAACGAATAAGCGGACATCGGAGTCGGTCACGTAGTCGCCGAACAGGAACCTGCGGTCTTCCAGCCGTTCCTCAATCGTGTCCAGCGCAGCATACAGATGCTCATAAGCGTCGTCGTAGGCTTCAATCGACTGGGCGAACATCGCCTTATAGACACCGTTATTTACATTGTCGAACAGGAAATCATTGTACCTGTCGATGTCTGCTCTCAGCTCCGCCGGGTACAGATCGGGTGCACCAGCCTTATGGAACGGGGCGAACTCCTGCTCCAGATAGTTGGTCAGCCAGACATAGTCGTTATTGACCACTTTGCCGGTGTGAACGTCGACGACCGCCGGAACCGTCGGTCTGCCCTTATAGTCCGGGTCGGCCTTCGCATACAGCTCACTTAAGAATTGCACGCCCAGCACCGGGTCGGTCTGATCTTCATTGAACACGAACTCCCAGCCCAGATTCTGCTCATGCTTGCCGTGGCCGACCAGATTAATGCTGATGGCCTCCTCAAGGCCGAGCAGCTCCCTGACGATGGAGGCCCGGTTGGACCAGTGGCAGCCCTTGGCCCAGATCAGGCGGTAACGTCCCGCTTCCACAGGCAGCTTGCCCTCCCCTTCGCCGAAGGGGGTGGTGAAATGATTTTTTTGGCGGATAAAATAGCCCCGTTCATCAATCTCATGCTCGGTTTCCTTCGGCCGGACACGTACACTTCCTTCAGTACTCATAGATAATGCCTCCTCATGGTTATGGTTTACTTGTTGAACCGGCCGCGGTCATGCGGGTCATTCCAGACGGAGAGCTCCGGTCCCTTGGCCAGCAGCTGATGGGGATTGTTCGCGTGGTTGCCGAGCTGATAGCCTCTCTTAATCGCATCAAAGTCTGTCGTATCCCCGAAGCCCGGCGTCTGGTACAGATCCTTGGCATAATTCCAGAGGTTCGGGAAATCAATGATCCGGTTCCGGTTCGTCCGGAACACGGAATAGTACGCCGCATCGAAACGCACCAGCGTTACATACAAGCGGACATCGGAGTCGGTGATAGCGCCGCCGAACAGATATCTTTGCGAGGAGAGCCGTTCCTCCAGCTGATCCAGCCGCGCAAATAACACATCATAAGCCTGCTCGTAAGCCGCCTGGGAATGGGCGAAGCCTGCCTTATAGACCCCGTTGTTCACTTCATGGAACAGCGTATCGTTGAACTCATCGATCTCCGCCTGCAGATGCTGCGGGTACAGGTCCGGAGCGCCTTCCTTATGAAAAGGCTTGAACGCCGTTTCGAAGTAGTTGGTCAGCCGGAAGTAGTCGTTGTTCACGACCTTCCGCTCCAGCACATCCACCACCGTCGGCACGGTCGCTCTGCCGCTGTATTCCGGATCAGTCTCGGCATAAATCTCCGGCAGATACCGGATGCCCAGCACAGGATCAGCACCGTCCTCGTCCAGCGAGAACGCCCAGCCGTTCTCCGTCCGCACCGGACTGGCTGTGCCGAGGCTGATGACCTCCTGCAGCCCGAGCAGCTCACGCACGATAACCGCGCGGTGCGCCCAGGGGCAGATTCTCGCCCACAGCAGGCGGTAACGTCCCGTTTCCACCGGCAGCTCGCCGGGCCGGGTACCAAACGGGGTAGTAAAGGCGTTCTTTTGCCGGTTAAAAGCTCCGTCCTTAGTAATTTCCTTCGCAATCTCGTGGTTCACAATGTTTAAGCCTTTGATAGTATTGTTATTAGGCATGATAGGACTCCTCTGATCGGTGGATTATTTTCTCGGTATGGACAACAGGAATGGAGGAGTTGATTACAATCTCCGGCCTCGCCGTATAGCCCAGGCTCTCATAGAAACCTACAGCCTGCTGCTGGCTCGTAATGACGATCCGCTGAATGCCCAGCTCTCTGATCCAGTCCTCGGCGGCTCCAATCAGAATCCGGCCATAGCCCTTGTGCTGGTGCTCAGGAATGACACCGACCCGCTCGATTTTGGCATATTCAGCAGGGTTCAGATTGATCCTGGCCGTAGCGACAGCCTGCCCGTTTTCCTCCAGCAGCAGGTAGTGATACTGCCCGCCGTAGGCCTCATCAAACTCTGATTGCCGCGGAATCCCTTGTCCCTCGACGAAGGCTTTGGTCCGGACCTCGTATACACCGGCTAACTGCCACACGGCATCTACTCTATAAATGTTCGTCATGCTTGCCCCGGATATTGCCGGTCACGCCCATGCGGAGTGTTCCACTCTCTGAGGTCCGGCCCTTTGGGCAGAATCCGGTAAGGGTTCGAGCCTTCGGCGGAGATTAGCACAGACAGATGATAATGCTGCTTGATTGCGGCGAAATCGGTGGTATCCCCGAAGCCCGGCGTCTGATACAGGTCTCTGGCATAAGCCCAAAGATGACGGTAATCCGCCAGCCGCTGCCGGTTCGCCCGGAATGCCGTGTAATAGGCAATATCGAAGCGGGCCAGGGTAGTGTACAGCCGGACATCCGCATCGGTCAGGGCATCCCCGAGCAGATAACGGCTCCGGGATAACCGTTCCTCGAGTTCATCCAGCCGTTCGAATAAAGTATAGTACGCCGCTTCATAAGCCTCCTGCGAGCGGGCAAACCCTGCCTTATACACGCCGTTATTCACATCGTGAAAGATCACCTCATTGAGCCGGTCAATCTCACCGCGCAGATGCACAGGGTACAAGTCCGGTGCACCCTGCTTATGAAGCGGAGCCCAGGCCGTCTCCAGATGATTAGTCAGCTTGAAATAATCATTCTGGACGACCTTACCTGTCGCAATTTCCACGAGGGCCGGAACGGTCGGGCGCCCGGAATATGCAGGGTCGGCCTTCAGGTAGGCCTCACTCAGGTAACGGATGCCCAGCACCGGGTCCTGCCCGCCCTCATCCAGCGTAAACGCCCAGTCCGTATGCGGCAGTGCGGGCCGGAGCGGATCAACCGTGCCGAGGCTGATGGCTTCTTCGAGCCCCAGCAGCCGCCGGACGATCACCGCGCGGTGTGCCCACGGGCAGGCTGCAGACCAAATCAGCCGGTAACGCCCCTGCTCCGCCGGAAGCTCACCCGGACCGGCGCCGAATGCGGCAGAGAACCGGTTAGCCTGTCTTACAAAAGCACCGCTAGCAGCAATTTCTGCAGGTGCTGAAGCTGAATGTACGTTATTGCTCATCTGGAATATCCTCCTTTGAGATGCGTCCGCCCGTGGAGGGCCGCCCAGTCCCGCTCATCCGGACCCAGCGGATAAATACCGTAAGGATTGCCGGCAAAGCCTCTTAAGTGCGGTGAGGCGTGGTAGCTGCTGCGGATAGCCGCAAGATCTGTGGTATCCCCAAACCCCGGGATCTGATACAAATCCCGGGCATACCCCCACAGGTTAGGGAAGTCGGTCAGGCGGTTACGGTTGGTCTTGAATACCGGGTAATACGCCGCATCGAACCGGACCAGCGTGGTATAGAGCCGGACATCGGAGTCCGTAAGGAAATCACCGAACAGATAGCGGCTTCGTGCCAGCCGCTGCTCCAGCTCATCCAGCCGGGCGAACAGGGCGTCATAGGCCTGTTCGTAGGCGGCCTGGGAATGAGCAAAGCCCGCTTTATATACACCGGCGTTGATATCCTTGAAAATAACCTCATTAAGCAGGTCGATCTCACCGCGGAGCCGCTGCGGATACAAATCCGGCGCTCCCGGCTTGTGAAAGGGTGACCATACGGTTTCCAGATAGTTGGTTAGCCGGAAGTAGTCGCTGTTCACTCCCCGGCCGGTCTGCACATCTACAATAACGGGTACGGTCGGACGCCCCTTGTATTCCGGGTCCTCCGCATCATAAACCTCTTTAACGTAGCGGATGCCCAGTACAGGATCAACGCCGCCTTCATCCAGGGAGAATTCCCAGCCGGATTCCGTACGGAAGTGGCTTGCCGTCCCGAGGCTGATTACCTCCTCCAGGCCAAGCAGCCTGCGGACGATCACAGCACGGTGAGCGTAGGGGCACGCCTTCATCCAGAGCAGCCGGTAACGCCCGGCCTCCGGCCGGTGTTCACCTGGCCTGTAGCCAAACGGAGTGGTAAACAGATTGG
Source organism: Paenibacillus sp. MMS20-IR301 (assembly GCF_032302195.1). NCBI lineage: Bacteria > Bacillati > Bacillota > Bacilli > Caryophanales > Paenibacillaceae > Paenibacillus > Paenibacillus sp. MMS20-IR301. The sequence continues at coordinate 7,678,807 of NZ_CP135275.1, read as the reverse complement.
CCTGCGGTACGAAGGTGCCGTCTGCCTTAAGCTCAGCGGCAAATACGGGGTGCTTTTCATTTGCTGTACTCATTATCCATACCTCCTGTAAATCCCCGCCGCTTAACACAGCACAGACTTCTTTAACTTTGCGCGGCACTAATTTCCGGATCTTAATTTCCGACTAACTTCATCGGTTTATATGATTATAGGCCGGATAGATTCTCACTTATAGTAAAAAACGGAACCCCCGTTCACATTTTCGTTGCTTGACTTGAAGGGCAGGACTCGCTTTAATGTGAATAACTCTACCAAAACTTATTATTCATATTGATTAAATCGGTTTTGTGGAAAAAGGAGGTTGCTTCAATATGTATGTACCGGCAAGACCATCCGTGCTTTATCATCCCTTTCAGCCCGCTTTCGAAAAGCAGCTGAGTTCCTATGCCGAATACAAACCTTCCCTTAGCGCTCCTTTCGGCGGAGGTATTCAATTCTACGGATTTTATATGGATGACCTGAACGCCGGACAAATGTTCGTCATTCCCGAAGGCTGCATGAGCCTCGTTATTTGCTGCTATCCGGATCGGCCGTCGGCCAATATATGCGGCACTTTATACAAAGGCAGGCAGGGATTGTTCGCCCGTTCCGAGTGCGAGTACTTTGTAATCCGGTTTCTTCCGGGTTATGCCGAGCATTTCTTCCGTTATCCGGTAGGCGGGTTCAGCGAACAGGAGATTCCGGTCGGGGATGTCCTCCCTCATGCGGCGGAACTACTGGAGAGGGTGGTGGAGCAGAAGACATTTGAGGAGCGGGTCCGGGCTTTCGAAGCATATTACGAAATCTATATACGGGGACGGCTGGCCATCCCGCGGCTGATTGAGTATTTAACCGATCAGATTATCCACAGCCGCGGTACATTGCAGGTTACTGATTTATCAAGGGATACCGGCTATTCCAGCCGTTATATGATCAAAGCCTTCGAGCAGTACATCGGGGCCTCCCCCAAGCTGTTCAGCCGGATTATCCGGTTCCAGCATGTGCTGGAGCTAATGGAGCATAACAACTACAAAGAAACCCTTGAGCATATCTTCGAGCTTGGCTACTTCGACCAGAACCACTTCATCAAAGAGTTCAAGGAATTCAGCCGGACCACACCCAAGAAGTATACGGTTCAGGGAACGGCGGGAAGCCTGGGGGCGGGATGAACAATGGGACCAGGCAGGGGCCCTGAGGCAGAGATGAACTGCCGGACCAGGCGGGAAGCCGGGATCATTTCAGCTGATCCTTGAGCAGGGTTCCGAGCTCCGCTGTATACCTGGTCAGCCTTAAGCTGATCTCGGTCCGTATCACGTCCCGGGTTAACCCGAAGCGTTCCTGGTAGCCGCGGCAAAAGATTTTGTAATACACGAGGAAATCCTCCTGCTCATCCGCCAGCACCTTGATGTTGCGCTGCTTCAGCTCCCGCTGCAGCTGGTAGGTATCCTGCATGATCCGCCGCTGTATCGATTGGCCTGCTATTAAATAAGCACGCTTAAGAATGCCGCCGGATTGCTCCAGCTCCTTCAGGCTTTTGCTGACCATCGTGTCTATGTAAGGAAGCAAAATGAGGTCACGGACCATCGTCCGCTCCTCCACCGTAATCATTCTCCTTGCTCCCTCCGTCTGCTTCTGCTCGTACTGCTCTACATGCTCTGTCATTAACATTTTGGATTTCCATCTCTCATTTCCGTTTAATTTACTCACTTATAATGTCCCCCAATCTGCTGTGCCCGTTCCAGCGCAACCCCGGATTCAAGCAAAGAGGACGCGCGGATCAGTGCCCCGCTTCCATAGCGGGTCTTGATCCGGTCTACGGCCCGCTCCCTGCTCAAGGTACGGCTACGGTCGTCAAATAAGGTGAGCTGCATAACGCAGTCATCCGTCAGCTGCGATATGGATACAGCCAGGCGGCTCAGCGGCATGCCAGTCCAATGGTCCACAAATAAGCGGTACGCCGCCGCTGCTATCTCATGCGTTAATGCTGAAGGCTCCTGCAGGGTCACCTGCCGGCTGTATGAATACGCCTTGTTGCCGTCCGTTTCTGCTACTGCGACAGATACCACCGATCCCATATACCGCTGCCTCCGCGCCCGCTGGCATACCTCAATCACCAGCTCCAGCAGCACCACCTCAATCTCCGGCAGCCGGGTATACAGATTCCAGCGCAGCGCCTTCCCGTGACCGATTGACTTGATCTGATGGCGTATCCCGGTAACAACGGGGCTCGGGTCGATGCCGCGGGCCGTCTGCCAGTAATATTCCGCCTGGATATCGCTCTGCTTGCCCATCGTCGTGCGCATTCTCTGCTTGAATTCCCCCAGCTCCATCCGGGCAATATCGCCAATCGTGGTGATTCCCATACGGTAAAAATTCTTCGTCATCCGGCTGGCCACCATGAACATTTCATATACCGGCAGCGGCCACAGCTCCGTCTCTAAATTGTCGTAATCCAGCCGGAATACTCCGCCTGGCTGCTTCTTGGCAAAATTGTTGGCCATCTTGGCCAGAATCTTCGTCGGCCCGATTCCCACCCGGGTCCAGACACCGGTGGATAACAGCACATGATGCTGTATGGAGCGGATCAGCTCCGGCAGATCCACGCCCTGAAATTTCAGCGAGCCGGTCACATCCAAAAACTGCTCATCAATGCTGAACGCCTCCACCAGATCGGTATACTGCTTATAGATTTCCGAAATCAGCAGCGAAACCGTGATATATGTAGCCATCCGCGGCCGGATGACCACGAGATCACGGCATTTGGTCTTAGCTTCACCTACGCGTGAGGCTGTGGTGACCCCTTGAGCCTTGGCCAGCGGGCAGGCTGCCAGAACTATACCGTTCATCCGCGCAGGATCACCGACAGCGACCGGCAGATTCTGATATTCAGGATGAGCCGCTTTTTCTACACTGGCATAAAACGCCTGGCAGTCCGAGAGCAGAATAATCCGGTCCTTAGGCATAACACTGCCCCCGTGCGGAATGCAGCAGCAGGCAGCAGGCAATCGGGACATTTATACATTCAAGGGTTTGGCCGATGCTCATTCGCATGATTGATCGCCTCCGGGTAAAATAAGAACATTTGTTTGTATTATAACCAGGATTAAGATTTTTAAGCAATGGTAAAATAGAACAGGTGTTCTTGTGTTGTCAATCATAACTTATGCATTTCGAATGATTTTTAGAATAGCAAATGAGCAGGTTCGCTTAAACGGGATTATGTACAAAAAAAATCCCTGCAAAGTCGCGGCGGACTTTACAGGGATTTAGTTAACTTCCATTTTTTTCTATATGTAGAACATATAGTTGTCCGCCTTACTCTCTTCCTTATAATTAATCAGATCAGATAAGGTAGTGGAGTCCAGCACATCGGCAATGCTGTCGCGGATACGCAGCCAAAGGTCGCGCTTAGCCGGGTCGTCTTCTTCGGTGAAATCGACCGGTGAGATCGGGCCTTCCAGGACGCGGATAATGTCCCCGGCGGTAATAGTGCCGGTCTCGCGGGACAGAATATAGCCGCCATATGCGCCGCGGATACTCTTCACAAGTCCGGCATTGCGCAGCGGGGCGATCAGCTGCTCCAGGTAATGCTCGGAGAGTCCGTTTTTCTCGGCAATGCTCTTAAGCGAGGTTGGACCTTCGCCGAATTTCAGGGCAAGCTCCATCATAATGGTTAATCCGTAACGTCCTTTGGTTGATATTTTCAAAGGGACACCTCTTTCGGTTTAGTTGCTGTTCTAGGGGTACATATTAGCTGCAGAGACATGAGAAATGTCATATCTACGTATTCCGATGTTTGCTCTCAGCTTATGTTATCATATCTTTAGACACATTTGGAACAGTAAACGGCAATAATTCGTGATTTTGTTCACCAGTGGTGGACAAATTGTCAATTTTGGACTCTTTTTCGCTACAATTTGTGTCCGCCTTGTCCTGTTTGGGGTAGACAGGTATGATATAATACACAATGAGCCGGGTGTTCAGTGGGAACGCCGGTATTTTGTGCATAGAAAATGGTGATTACGATGACAAAAGCAAATCAGGATATCCGTGTCGTCGTCGGCATGTCGGGTGGGGTCGATTCCTCTGTTACAGCGCTTCTGCTCAAGCAGCAGGGCTATGACGTCATCGGCATCTTCATGAAGAACTGGGATGATACCGACGAGTTCGGCGTATGTACGGCGGAGACCGATGCCGAGGATGTACGCCGCGTATGCGAGCAGATCGATATTCCTTACTATACCGTTAATTTCGAGAAGGAATACTTTGATAAAGTCTTTTCCTATTTCCTTGAAGAATATAAGGCCGGCCGGACACCGAATCCGGATGTCATGTGCAACCGCGAGATCAAGTTCGGGGAATTCCTGAACAAGGCGCTGCAGCTTGGCGCAGATTATGTAGCTACCGGACATTACGCCCGGGTAATTCAAGAAGACAGCATGTTCAAGCTGCTGCGCGGTGTAGACAACAATAAGGACCAGACTTATTTCCTTAATGCGCTGAACCAGTATCAGCTTTCCAAGGCGATGTTCCCGATCGGGCATCTGCCGAAGCCGGAGGTACGGAGAATTGCCGAGGAAGCGGGCCTCTACACCGCGAAGAAAAAAGACAGCACCGGCGTCTGCTTCATCGGGGAACGCAACTTCCGCGAATTCCTCAGCCAGTATCTGCCTGCACAGGCGGGCAATATGGTCGATATCGCCACTGGCGAGGTCAAAGGCCGGCATGACGGCCTCATGTATTACACACTGGGCCAGCGCCAGGGCCTGGGCATCGGCGGCTCCGGCACGGGTGAACCCTGGTTTGTGGCTGAAAAGGATCTGGAGCGCAATATCCTGTACGTGGTGCAAGGAGAGAAGCATGTCAGTCTCTACTCCACCAGCCTCACGGCTTCAGGCGTGAACTGGATTGATCCCGGCACCCTTGGCGATACACCGCTGAAATGCACCGCCAAATTCCGCTACCGCCAGCCCGATCAGGGTGTTACCCTGACGAAGCAGGCGGATGGAACGGTGCATGTTGCTTTTGATGTCCAGCAAAAGGCGATTACGCCGGGCCAGGCCGTGGTCTTCTACCTCGGCGAGCAATGCCTGGGCGGCGGAACGATTGAAACGGCGGAGAAGGTCGTGCCGGCTTCGCAGGTGTAAGTTTCAGGTGTGACAGAGCAAAAAACCTCCTTCCGGTTAGAATAGCGGACGGAGGTTTTTTTGTGTTGGCCGGGCGGACTGCGGAACGCATTTAGGGGGAAAGATGGGCAAATGCGGGCTGCGGGGCGTGGTCCAGGGCGACTGCGGGCTGCAGCGCGCTTTTAGGGGTAGAAGTGCCTCTAATTCCCTACTTTCAGCGAACTTAAAGGGAACTTTCACTCTATTTCACTCATTCCACCCAATTTCAGCCAACTTAAAGGGAATTTCCCCTTTATTTCACTCATCCCGCCCACTTTCAGCCCATTCTAAAGGGACTTTTCACTCTATTTCTCTCATTTCGCCCACTTTGAGCAAATTTAAAGGGACTTTTCCCTTTATTTTACTCGACACAGGAAGTGACAAGTTAGCTTAACCTTGGTAAGCGGTTAGATTCATCCCTGAGCGGTTTGTTGCTACAGCGCATGAGCAGCATAGGAAGAGCTATTGCCCCGCCATGCCCGCCAGTTACTCCCAATCCTCACCTTACCACCCGTGCCGCGCCAACCAGTTACTCCCAATTCTCACCTTACCACCCGTACCGCGCCAACCAGTCACTCCAAATCCTCGCCCCACCACCCGCACCACACCTGCCAGTTACTTCAAATCCTCACCGCCCCCCGCCGCGCCTGCCGGCTACAGCGTCGCTGCGTTTATTGCCCGCGCCGCAGCTGCTGGTTATGGCGGATCTTCGCCTCATTGCCCTGCTCGGTAGCCTCGTAGAAGGTCCTCCGGGCAATCGCCTTCGGCAGGTAGTCCTGCTTCACATAGTGACCGGGGAAATTATGCGGATACTGGTAGCCCTCATGGCCGAGCTGGGCCGAGCCTTTATAATGCGTATCCCGCAGATGCAGCGGCACCTCGGCGGATTTCAGATCCTCCAGGCAATCCATAACGTTGGCGATTGCCGTCACGACGCCGTTGGATTTCGGGCTCTCCACCGCGAACAGGATCGCCTGCGTAATGTTCAGCCGGGCCTCCGGCCAGCCGTTGTTGCGGTAGGCATCCAGCGCGCTGACCGCCTGGACCATCGCCTGCGGATTAGCCAGCCCGATATCTTCGCTGCTGGCGGCAATCAGCCGGCGGATGAAGGTCATCGGGTCCATGCCAAGCTTCTCGACGGCATAGAGGAACCAGAACAGGGCGGCATCACTGGAGCCGCGGATGCTCTTATGGAAGGCGGACAGCACATCGTACTGTGTAGACTCATCCGCCTTGACAATCGGCCGGCGGATGGACTCCTCCGCCACCTCCAGGGTAATATGCACGCTGCCGTCCGGCTGAGGAGCCGTGGTCATCGCCGCCAGCTCCAGCGCATTCAAGGCGCGGCGGATGTCGCCGTTAGCCATCGCAGCGATATGCGCAAGCGCTGCTTCATCCGCCTGCAGATCCATGAAGCCCAGTCCGCGTTGCTCGTCGGCAAGCGCCCGCTTCATCGCGATCAGGCTGTGCTCGCTGGTCAGTGACTCCAGCTGGAACAGCGTGGAGCGGCTCATAAGCGCCCCGTTCACATAATGGAACGGGTTCTCAGTTGTGGCGCCGATGAACGTAATCGTGCCCTTCTCCACCGCCGGCAGCAGCGCATCCTGGCGCGAGCTGTTGAAGCGGTGCACCTCGTCCAGGAAAAGGATAGTCTTCGTACCGTACAGCGCCTTATTGCTCTGGGCACGTTCAATGACCTCGCGCACATCCTTTACCGAGGCCTCGACCGCATTCAGCCGGACAAACTCTCCCCGGGTATGATGCGAGATGATATGGGCCAGGGTTGTTTTGCCGCAGCCGGGAGGTCCGTATAACAATATAGAAGAAACCTGATCAGCCTCGATCGCCCGGCGCAGCAGCTTGCCCTGGCCTACAATATGCTCTTGGCCGATATATTCATCAAGATTCCCGGGCCGCATCCGGTCGGCAAGCAGCCGTCCGTTCCCGCTTCCCGTATCTTCACCAAGCGAAAATAAATCCATTATTCCACTTCCCTGCTGTAATCTTGTCTGCTCTATCATACCATACCTGCCGCATCCAGATAAAAAAGAGCATGACCTCGCCACCACCGGCGGGAGCCATGCTCTTCGTTCTAATATTAGAACTTTATGGGATTATGTTCAAAAGATACAGGCTTAGCTGTTCAGCGCCAGCCGCATTTTTGAAATGATTTTGCGGATACTTTCTTCAGATAAGTGGTATCGTTTCTGCAGCTCGTTCACCGAGCAGCCGCTGCTGTGACTGCAGAAGATCTCCTCATTGCGGTTAGCAATTTCTTGCCGGGAGCCGCTGTTCTCGCCCCATTTTACCCGCTGCTCTGTTTTCTTAGGGATGTAGAGCAATTCCCCCTGGATGTAGCCCTGAAGCTCTTCGAGCAAGCCCGGGGGGAGCACATCCTTTCCATTGACGTAACTCACGTTCTATTTCCTCCTTCAACAGGTGTGTTCCGTTAAGCCCGATCACTGCAAAATTAGTGCTAATCATTGCACCTGCCTCCTTTCGTCTCCTCAAATTTGGTAAAAACCCTAAATTCATTATATTAAACCTTACGGTTAGCGTCTACATTCATTGTTCAGCATTGCTTATCAGCAATTTATCAGTGCTATTCTATATATTTGCTAAGGTTGCTTGCTCAATAGTTATACATAAGGAGGCCTTGCGGCCTCCCGTTAATCAGGCTTCCGTCTTAGACGGAAACCACCTCGTATACTGAAAACATTCCAATCAGCCTCCTTCCAGAAGTAATCTTGCCCGGCCGGACACTTATTATTAAGCCATAGGTGCAAGTGAGTTACAAGTTCAAGAATAGTTATAATCGTTCTCCACCTTAGGCCGCAGAAGAATTTTGACGAAAAACTAATTTTTTAGTCGATTAATGTCGAAATATATAATTAATCACCTAGTTAATTCGAGATATGGAAATTAAATTAATCTATACCCTATTTATTCACAAATCCAGGAGGAACCTTCAATGACAACGCCACGGAAGTCCTTTAAACGCTTTTTCCGCATCACCAAGCTCAGAACGGAACTGATGCTGCTGATCACTCTGGCCATTGTGCTCCCTTCACTTGCCCTGGTTCTCATTTCCACAGAGACCGCTGAGTCGGCGCTGCGCACCAAGATGGAGGAAACCACCAATTCAAGCATTCATATCCTGGATAAAACACTCTCGCAATTAATCATGCTGGAGAGTGCAAGTGTTAATGAGCTTGCTTATCAGGTTAGTGCTGCAGACCTCACCGGCAATCCGGCAAAACTGCGGAATCTGATCGATAAATTTAAACTGGAGCATCCTGAAGTGGACATCGTGGCGCTCGGTAACGACCAGGGCCAGTATATGTTCTCTCCCGACTCACAGCTGGCGGATTATGATCCCCGCGTCCGTGACTGGTACATAGATGCACTTAAGGCACCGGACAAAACCTCGGTGATTAATCCTATTTTCTCCAAGGTGACAAACAGTTATATCCTGCCGGTTTCCAGAGCTTTTCCGGATGGCAAGGGAGCGATTACGATCAGCATCAGCATGAATGAGCTTATGGAGCTGACGAAAAATGTCAGTCTCGGCAACAGCGGTTATGTATACATTCTTGACAGCAACAATAAGGTAATCTATCACCCTTCCATGGAAATTGCCGCTGCAGCAACAGATCAGATCATCAGTGAAATGAGCAAAGGCCCGGCAGGAAGAATCTCCTATAATGATGAGGCTGCGGGATCGCAAATGTCCGGCTTCTATATTACCAACGAACAGACTGGCTTCAAAATGGCCGGTGTCCTGCCTGAGGATGAGTACCGGGAGGCAGTATACCCGATTCTGTACAAGTCGGCGATCGTTCTTGCTGCAGCCCTGCTGCTTGCCACTGTCGTAACCTTCCTGATTATCCGCCGGATTACCGGGGCTGTGGAGCGCTTGAACCGTTCCGCCAAGCGGGTAAGTGAAGGGTACCTGGATGAGGCCGTCCATTCAAAACGCAAGGATGAGATCGGGCAGCTGGCCGCCAATTACAATGCCATGGTTGCCTCACTGCGCAGCATGGTGCAGGAGGTTGCGGAGACGTCAGGCCAGCTGGCGGCTGCCAGCGAGCAGCTTACAGCCAGCACCGGGGAGAACAGCAAGGCTGTTGAGTATGTAACCGAGCTGGTCGAGGAATCGACCCGCGGAGTGGAAACCCAAGCTTACGCATCGGCCGAGGTAGCCACAACGATGGATGAGATGTCAACCGGTATTCTCAAGATTGCTTCGGCCTCAGAAGCGATTGTGAATGCTGCTATGCTGACTGAAAAGGATGTTGCAGCCGGCGGCGCCAAAGTGCAGCATGTCCAGGAACAGATGAAAACGATCCGTGAATCGGTTCAGCAGTCCGGCACGCTGATCGCTGAGCTTAACGGGCTAAGTGCAAGGATAGCTGAGACCAGTACGGCTATCTCCGCTATTGCCAAGCAGACCAATCTTTTGTCGCTGAATGCCGGCATTGAAGCGGCCCGCGCCGGAGAACACGGCAGAGGCTTCGCGGTGGTGGCCGGGGAGGTGCGCAAGCTGTCTGAGGCCTCCAACGTCAGTGCAGGCCAGATCCAGGAGACCATCTCGGATATGGTCGACCTGATTGCCAGTGCCTATGATGTAATGAAGCATAAAGTGGTGGGTGATGTGGAGCAGGGAATGACGCTTACGCAGGAAGCAAGCGCAGCCTTCCTGCAGATTGAGCAGTCCACCCGGCATGTGAACGAGCAGATCCATGAGGTGTCGGCGATTACCGAGCAAATGTCAGCCAGCAGCTCAGAAGTAGCCGCATCCGTTCAAGAGATGGCCAACATCGCGAGAGCAGCGCTCGATTCCTTCCAGAGCGTGACGGCAGCGACGGAGGAGCAGCTTGCCTCCATGGAGGAGATCACCTCCTCCTCTGCCGCCCTCTCCGCAATGGCCTCCGACATGCAGGGGCAGGTGGAGCGTTTCCACTTCGAGCCTAAGGCCAAGGCCTGAACCGTCTTCAGGGCAGGGTGCAATATTCCCCCTCCGGCTAGAACAAACTCCGCCCGCAAGGCGATATCAGCATTTGGATCGAACTGGCGGACTTAGGCAATAACCTCTACAACAGTAGTTGGAAAAACGTATCTTAATTTAGATCTTTTGGAGCGTTTGAGGAAATTAATTGGATAATCGTATCTTAATTTCAGGTATTTCCCCGACTTTAACTAATATGCCTTAGATTAAGTGCTATTTTTCCAACTGTTGTTTGAGAAGGACGCTTTCCTTCATAGAGTAAGTGGAGAAAATCCAACTATTCCAGCGACAGCGACAGCCACAGCAACAGTTACAGCGACAGCCAGGCTCATGCTAATGCTAATGCAGTTCCCGGTAACTTTAGCCGCATCAACTCAACAGAGTTATTCATATTGTAAATTGTATACTTTCCTGATCGGCAAAAAACGGGTGCCTCCTTATCCTAAGGATGGCACCCGTTTGCTGTTATTCTTATGCATCTTCAGTAATCCGTCCTACGTGTTCAGTCTGCAGAGGGGCCGTCCCCTGCTTCTTCAGGCAGCGGCCATCCGGAGACGGTCTCCTCTCCAGACGGCTGTATATAAGCCGGCAGCCCGCCGTCATGCAGCAGCCACAGCTCATGCAGTGCGCGTGTACAGCCGACATACATCAGCTTGGCATCCCAGGCTGCCGTTCCATAGTGCGTGCTGTCCGCATCCGCCAGAATGACGGCATCGAACTCCAGCCCCTTGGACAGATATACAGGCAGTATGGACAAGCCGCCGCGGTATTCGGTCATGCTGCCGTCAATCAGATGAATATCGTCGAAATGCCCGGCCAGCTCACCGTACAGCTCCGCCGCTTCCCGCAGGCTGCGGGTCAAGACAGCGACCGTACGGTATTCACGGCCGGAGAGCGCCGTGAGAGCGCTTCTGACAGCACTGAGCCGCTTAGTGCTGCCTGCTGCAGCCTCTTCCGGCAGTGCATCCTCATAAGAGATCAGCCGTACCGGATTTCCGCTGCGGAAGACCGGAACAGCCAGCAGCCCGCTGCCGACGCCGGAGGACAGAATGCCGTTGGCAAACTCAATAATCTCCATCGTCGAACGGTAGCTGCGGGTAAGCGCGTGATACGCCGTGTATTCATCAGCAAACAGCGTCTGCATCTCTTTCCACTCATGAACCCCTTTGTAGGCATGAATCCCCTGGGACAGATCGCCCAGGATGGTGAAGGAATGCCCCTTTACATAGAGGTCCAGCACAGCGATCTGAAACGGGGAGAAATCCTGCGCTTCATCAATCACGATATGATCGAAGCGCTCACTGCCCTCGCTGCCGTTCAGCAGGTAATGAATATAGAGCAGCGGCGGAAGATCCTCCTCGCGCAGAATGCCCTTCTTCAGCTCCTTGACCGTTTCCTTCAGCACGCTCTGCGGAATTTCAGCAGGCGCTTCCGCCGGCCAATCCTCCGGCGTCTTCGCTGCCCGGAAAATCTGCTTATAAATATTCAGCGGCTCATATTTGGGCCATTTGGCGCTGTACGCCTTCTCGCGTGCCGCACCCTTTTTCTTGCGTTCCTTCAGCGCGGCTGCAGACGGGCTCTTCTTCAGCTCCATTTCAATCCAGCGGTGAATCCGCGCCATCACGCGCTCCTTGCGCTTCGCCGGAGGATACGGCGCGTATTCCTCATTATGCCAGCGCAGAATCATCGATCGGCGCAGCACCGCCCCTTCCCACGGGCTGAAATCCCCTTCAGGTACGGCACTCGTCTCCAGCAGCTTCACGCTGGACTCTATGACGCTCATCAGCACTGTAGAGCCCTTGAACCGCCCCGGAGTCTCTTCCGTAATGACGGGCATTGCCCCTGCGGTTTCGAACCAGCGGCTCATGGCCTCCGATGCATTCTGCTCCGGCAGTGTTACGCCCAGCACCTCCGCCGCCCAGTCCGGGAAGGTACTCTGGGCGATATTGCCGACCCCGAGCTCCGGCAGCACATCCGAAATGTAGTCCAGGAACATCCGGTTCGGGGCGAAAATAATCATTTTCTCCGCCGAAACCTGATCCTTATATTGATACAATAAGAACGCCAGCCGGTGCAGGGCCACGGTCGTTTTACCGCTTCCCGCCACGCCCTGGATGATCAGCGCCGTATTCTTGGCCGCCCGGATAATCTTGTCCTGCTCCTCCTGGATCGTCGAGACGATATCCCGCAGCCGGTTATCCTTGTTCTCGCCCAGCCGGTAGACCAGGAATTCGTCGGACACGGCCGGCGCATCGCTCTCCCGGTTGTACGTATCAGCAACCCGCTCCAGAATCTGCTTGCGGATCACCACGTTGCGCTTGAGATAGACCAGCCCTTCAATCAGCCCTTCCGGCGCTTCGTAGGTAGCTGCTTCTGTTCCTCCGGTAAAAGAATAAAACAGGCTTGCCACCGGTGCCCGCCAGTCAATCACTAGCGGACGGTCGCTTACCTGCTCGCGGTCTACGCCGATTTTGCCAATGTACAGCGCCTTGCGTTCTTCCTCGTCATTGCCCTGAAAATCAAGCCGTCCGAAATATGGCTCCTGCCTAAGCTTGGCAAGATCTTTGCGCCTCTGTTCCCTCGAGTCCTCCAGCACCTGCTCCGTGTAATCGTGTCCCGTGTACACGGGAGTGTTACGGAGCCGCTCAAGGGTGGAGTCAATCTCTGTCAGCGCGCGGTTCAGCCTGTCTTCTTCCTCTTGATAGGCACTTTGAAAGTTGTCTTCCAATTTCAGTTACCTCCTAAAAGTTTTGCGAGCAATACTGCACCCGACTTTCCTTCGTGCAAAACTCGCTTCGGAAGCATGCACCTTAAGTGTGTGTGAGCAGTACATCATATCACACCGGGACAGGGAAAGCCAGATATTTCAAGCTGCAGCCGGCTGCTGGCGAAATGATTACACTAGCGTAATGGACAGTCAGCAGTTATCCCATCAGCGCATGCAGTACAAAGTTCGCTACGAACAGCCCGGCAATGCCGTACAGTGCCGGGGGCACATCTTTGCCTTTGCCTACGGCCAGCTTCACAATCGGGTAAGTGATGAAGCCGAAAGCCATACCGTCCACAATGCTATAGGTGAACGGGATCATGACCATGACCAGAAACGCCGGGAACAGCTCAGTCATATCACTGAGATCCATCTCGCGGACACTCTGGACCATCAGTCCGCCGATTACGATCAGAATCGGCGCAATTGCGCTGTCCGGCACGTAGGCCAGCAGCGGAATGAACAGGAACGTGGCCCCGAACAGCAGGCCGGTGACCAGTGAGGTCAGGCCGGAGCGTCCGCCTGCGGCGATACCGGCAGTAGACTCGGCTGCGGCTACGACCGGGCTGCTGCCGAAGAGGCCTGCTGCGATGTTGGCGAGAGACAGTGCCCGCAGACTGCTTTTGAAGCGTTCCGGGCGGCCTGCCATCAAGGTCTGTGAAGAGATAAGCCCGATATTCTCGAAGACCACGATCAGCAGCAGCAGGAACACGGCAATCCAGAAGACGAGGCTGATGAAGCCGCTCCAGTCCATCCCGGCGAACACACCGCCATAGCCGCTGAATACATGCCCTGATTCCTTAGCCGCAGGGGCGTGAGCCGCTCCCAGCAGATAGGCAAGCCCTGTCCCGGCAATCATACTGATCAGCAGGCCGCCGCGCGTACCGCGGATGAACAGGACCAGCGCGAGCAGCAGTGTTACCACCGAAGTGATCACTGCCGGATCACTGAAATGCCCGATGGCGACGAAGGTCGTGGCGTGGGCGATAACAATCCCGCTTTTTTGCAGCCCGATAAATGTCAGGAACAGCCCGATTCCGACAGTAATCGCATGCTGCAGATTATGGGGAATCGCGTCGCTGAGGATGCGGTAGAGTGAGGTAAAGGCCACAACGGCAAACAGTACACCCGTTACTACAACAACGGCCAGTGCCTCGCGCCAGTCCAGCTTCATGGAATGCACAAGCGTATAGGTGAAAAATGCGTTAATCCCCATGCCCGGGACAACGATGATCGGTGTTTTGCCGCCAAAAGCCATCAGCAGGCAGCCTGTAATGGCTGTCAGCAGGGTAGCCACCATTCCCGCCCGCAGCGGCATGCCTGCATCATGCAGAATCGCCGCATTGACCATAACAATATATACTGAAGCGAAATACGAGAGAATTCCTGCCGCCCATTCCTGTTTCCAGTTATCGCCCGGTTCCATCCCTACGCTGTTCCGCCAAAAATTCGCTTTCATGTAACAACCTCCAACTAATGTTAAGTTCCGCTGGCTATTACCCGGTTTGCCTGCTTCGTAATCAGCCGGGCCGGTATAGCTAGTATGCCGGTAATCCCGGATTATATAGGGTGATTCATTATTGCACAGCCGGAGGACCGCAATAAAAGGGCATGCAGCCGGGAACCGGCCTGCACGCCCTTTAGGTCCTGTTAAACTCTACTCAAACGTTATGCCGCCAGCGTCCAGCAGGTCACGAACTGTCGCACTGACCATGATCAGGCCGACTACCGGCGGTACGTAGGAATTACTGGCCGGTGGCTGCTTCGCCTTGCGCCGGTCCGGCGCATTGGCAGGAACAATCTGCTCTGTTACATCCTCACGCGGCTTCACAGGCTTCTCGGTGGAGAATACCACCTTCACGCCTTTCTTGATGCCTTCCTTGCGCAGCTTCGTGCGGATCACGCGGGCAATCGGGTCCATCGTCGTCTTGGAGATGTCGGCTACCTGGAACCGGGTCGGGTCCATTTTGTTAGCCGCCCCCATACTGGAGATCATCGGGATCCCCCGGGTCAGACATTCCTTGATCAGATGAATCTTGTAGATGATCGTATCCGAAGCGTCAATAACATAGTCCGGCTTATAATTGAACAGCTCTTCGTAAGTCTCCTCGGTGTAGAACATGTTCAGCGCAATCGCTTCGCATTCCGGATTGATCAGCTTGATGCGGTCAACCATCAGATCGGTTTTGTTCTGGCCGATTGTCGTTGTCAGCGCATGAATCTGGCGGTTGATATTGGTAATATCGACCGAATCCTTATCAATCAGGATAATACGGCCGATACCGGTCCGGGCGAGAGCTTCCACAGCCATCGCGCCTACTCCGCCAATCCCCAGCACAGCAACTGTGCTGTTCTTCATAATATCCAGGCCTTCCGGTCCAATTGCCAGTTCTGTACGCGAGAACTGATTCAGCATAATGTCAGCCTCCTTATGCAAGCCTGCGGGGCGCAGCTGCTTGAGTCCGCCTCTGTCACCCCGCCGCATATTTATAATTTATTTCTTTTCTTTTTCCGGTTTCGGTGCCAATTTGATGTGCAGCTGCTCCAGTTGTGCTGCATCCACCGGGGACGGGGCATCCATCAGCAGATCGGTTGCACTTGCCGTTTTAGGGAAGGCAATCGTCTCACGCAGATTGGTGCGGCCGGCCAGCAGCATAATCAGACGGTCGAAACCAAACGCGATGCCGCCGTGCGGAGGCGTGCCATATTCGAAGGCATCCATCAGATAGCCGAATTTCTCATAGGCCAGCTCCGGCGAGAAGCCCAGGGCATCGAACATTTTCTCCTGAACATCACGTTTGTAGATACGCTGGGAGCCGCCGCCCACTTCATAACCGTTAAGCACGATATCATAAGCCTGCGCACGGATCGCACCCGGATCAGTGTCAAACAGGTGCAGGTCTTCGTCCATTGGACGGGTGAACGGATGGTGTTCAGCCATATAACGTTTCTGTTCTTCATCATAGCTGAGCAGCGGGAATTCAGTTACCCAGGCAAATTTGAACACACTGTCGTCGATCAGGCCAAGCTGGCGTCCGATCTTCAGGCGAAGTGCACCAAGCACATCAGCTACGACCTTCTTCGTATCAGCGGAGAAGAGCAGAAGGTCGCCTTCTTCGGCACCTGTACGTTCTCTCACGGCAGCAATTTCCTCTTCGGAGAAGAACTTCACAATCGGTCCTTTGAACTCACCGTCTTTGACTTGAATCCAGGCCAGGCCTTTGGCGCCATAGCGGGCAGCATAAGGTCCGAGGTCATCAATCTCCTTACGGGTCCAAGTGCCGCAGCCCTTGGCATTGAGACATTTCACTTCTCCGCCCTTCTCAATTACGGAAGCGAATACCTTCACGCCGCTGGCAGCAACGATGTCGTTCATCTCAACCAGCTCCAGGCCGAACCGCAGGTCAGGCTTGTCAGAACCATATTTGCCGATCGCTTCAGCATAAGTCAGACGCTGGAACGGCAGGGCAACCTCTACGCCGATCGTTTCCTTCAGCAGGCGCTGCATCAGCTGCTCCATCATGGCCAGCAGTTCATCCTGCGGCATGAAGGAGGTCTCGATGTCGAACTGGGTGAATTCCGGCTGGCGGTCTGCGCGCAGGTCCTCATCGCGGAAACAGCGGGCCATCTGGTAATAACGCTCAATCCCGCCGACCATCAGCAGCTGCTTATAGATCTGCGGAGACTGCGGAAGCGCGAAGAATTCGCCTTCATGCACACGGCTTGGCACGAGATAATCACGTGCGCCTTCCGGTGAGCTTTTGGTCAAAATCGGTGTTTCAATATCAATGAAGCCTTCACTGTCCAGAAAGTCGCGGAAGATCTTCGCCGCTTTGGAGCGGAGCAGCAGCGTCTTGTGCATCTCAGGACGGCGCAGATCCAGGTAACGGTATTTCATCCGCAGCGATTCATCGACTTCCACACCGTCTTCAATGAAGAACGGAGGGGTCTTCGCAGCATTCAGCACTTCGATGTCTGTAATCTGTACTTCAATCTCGCCGGTCGGCAGGTTGCGGTTGATCGTTTCATCATCCCGTTTAACCACTTTACCTGTTACAGCCAGCACGTATTCACTGCGAACCTTATCGGCAATCTGCAGCGCTTCTCCGGAATAGTCGGGGTTAAATACAATCTGCACAATCCCTGTACGGTCGCGCAGGTCAATAAATAGTACGCCCCCAAGGTCACGGCGGGTCTGTACCCAGCCGTTCAGTGTTACGGTCTCGCCAATGCTTGCCGTTGTTAATTGTCCGCAGTTATGGGTTCTGCTCATCTTTTATCCTACCCCTTCATCGTTAAAATTACATGTATTTGAGCGGATGGCTGCATCCGCCTTGCACAACGTTCTAAGCCTAGTTCAGCGCCTGCGCCAGCTCATCCAGCTTCACTGTCCGCTGCTCGCCGGTTTCCATCGATTTCAGGGCGATCACGCCGCCCTTCAGCTCATCTTCGCCAAGAATCGCTGTATACCGGGCCGACATGCGGTCCGCCGACTTCATCTGTGCCTTCATCTTGCGTCCCAGGTAATCGCGCTCGGCGGAGAAGCCCAGGCTGCGCAGGTGGAACAGCTGCTTCGTAATCTCCAGGTCCGCGGCTTCACCCAGTGCGACAAAATACACATCAAGCGGCTTCGCCTGCTCCAGCTCCACACCCTGATTCTCCAGAATCAGCAGAATGCGTTCCAGACCAATACCGAAACCGATGCCCGGCTGATCCGGTCCTCCGATTTCCTCCACGAGGCCGTTATACCGGCCGCCGCCGCCAACTGTATCGATAGAACCGATACCCGCTGCTTTATACTCAAACGCTGTATGCGTGTAATAATCCAGGCCGCGCACGAGACGGGGATTGATGCTGTACTCCACGCCCATAACGTCCAAGTGACCTTTTACCTTGGCAAAATGCTCTGTACATTCTTCATCCAGACTGTCCAGAATCGACGGTGCACCGCCGAATTTATCCTGGTCGACCTTGCAGTCCAGCACGCGCAGCGGGTTGCGTTCCATCCGGCGCTGGCAGTCACTGCACAGATTGTCTCTCATCGGTCTCAGGAAATCGAGCAGCTTCTCCCGGTAAGCCGCACGGCTCGGCGCGTTGCCTACAGAATTCAGCTCCACCCGTACATCCTTCAGCCCCAGGTCAATGTAGAACTGGTAGCCGAGCGAGATGACTTCGGCATCAATTGCCGGATCAACCGCTCCGAAGGCTTCTATGCCGAACTGGTGGAACTGGCGGTAACGGCCCGCCTGGGGGCGCTCATAACGGAACATCGGGCCGATATAATACAGCTTGCTGACATCCGGCTCGCCATACAGCTTGTTCTGCACATACGCCCGGACAACACCGGCGGTCCCTTCGGGACGCAGCGCCAGATCACGGTCACCCTTATCCTTGAAGGTGTACATTTCCCCTTCGACAATATCCGTTGTTTCACCTACGCCGCGCTCGAACAGCCCGGTGTGCTCGAACATTGGCGTGCGGATCTCCCGGTAGTTGAACCGGCGGCACAGATCTCTGGCCTTCCCCTCAACAACCTGCCATTTCTCCACTGCACCCGGAAGCACATCCTGCGTACCGGTTGGTTTCTCGAATCTTTCTTTAGCCACAGCCTATCCCTCCTGAAAATAACCCCTCATCAAAAAACAACAAAAAATCCCCCGCCCTGTTCATTACAAACAGGGACGAGGGATTATCATAACCAATAATTCACCCGTGGTACCACCCACATTCCGGATCAGTGCAGCAGCTGCGCTGCTTCATAATCCGCTCAAAGCGGTTAACGCCCGCCTACGCGCAAGTCGGTTACTGGCCTTAGGCAACCTGCTGCTGCCTGCGTTCACCGTGCGTTCTCGGGGAGGTCATTCATCCGCTCATCAACAGAATCCTTACAGCCATGCGGATTATGCTGTACCGTCCTTCACCTGGGCGGCAGCTTAACCAGCGGGATTCCTCTCTGGGGTTGTGGGTTACGGATTACTTGGTCCCGTCATCAAAACGTTATAACATATCGTATATTGTTAGATTCTACTGAACCACTGCGCTAAAGTCAAGGAATGAATTGAATTTGCCTGCCAAAACCGCGCGCATGGCATATAAAGGCAGATATTGGCGAAAGAGCGCAATTTCAGTCGAATTGCGTCAGGACTTCAGCGGTCAAACCCTGACGAAACGGACTGAGCATCCGCTATTGGGTGAAATCCGGCGAAATTACGGGGCAAACGGACTCAGAATCCGTTAACAGGCCTGCTATGCCTATTTCGGGCTCAAATCAATTAAATGGCGGAATTCCAGTCCGCTTAACCCTGTATATTGAGCATTTTCAGGAAATAAGCGCTTCTCAGTCCGCCACGTGCTCAAACTGCGCTGTTACCCTGTTCTGCACAGCTGCCCAAGAGCGAAATGGCTTGATTCCCCACGCGGTCGGCATTGTATTCGGTTTTCCGCATACATTTGGCTTGATTCCCCACGCGGTGGCATATTGTATTCGATTTTCCGCACACATTTCAAAAAAAATGACCTGCAGCCGATTGCTGCAGGTCCATCATCATATATTATAAAAAAGGGGGTCATGCTTCTATTATAAACACGCTATATTTCGGAATCATGAATGTAATATTACAGTTGCATTACAGAAAAGAAAGCGTTTTATTGCGTCGTCCAGGCCCGTGTAAAACTCTACACATTAGATTACACTACATCCCTATTCCCTGTCTAGGGAATTCATTCCGCTTCCCCTCGCAGCAGCGGATCTCCTGACAACACAACAGCTCCAGCCTCTCCGCAGCGGAGGACTGGAGCTATCGGTACGACCGGACTAAGCTATGCCTATACCTGCTTAATCAAAAATCTCCACATAAGCCTGCTTGCCGCGCAGAACCTCTACAACCTCATTGTAGTGGTTCTCAGCTACTTTTAGGTCCATTACATAATGCAGGTTCTCCAGATCGCTATCCTTGAGATCGGAGCCGTTATGGACCTCTCCTGCTGTACGCTCATCATCCACACGCCCCGAATCATCATCCAAAGCTACGCCCGGAACAATCGCCGCCCCAGTGAGCGGTCCTGCCGCGCCTCCTGTGCTGTATACTCCTCCGGCAGCTGTAGCCGAGGTATTAAAAGGAGCCAGCGGAACCAGAATGTTGCGCCGGCTATTGCGGCCGGTATCCAGGGGATCCGTTAACGCAGATACTTCAATACCTTCTACACCATAAGGAATCAATGCTGTCTTGGCACCTTCCGCCGCGTCTTCTGAGCTGAAATAGGCTTGGATTCTTTTCGTCATGTTAATCCCTCCTAAGTTAGTTGAGTAACCATTCCCTTAATCATTCCCGTCAAGCTTGTATTACAACACCTTAAGCAGCTCACGCACAAATGCGGGCTCATCCTTGGGTGTGCGTGAAGTAATATAATTTCCGTCCACCACGACCTCTTCATCCTTGAATTCCGCCCCGGCATTAATGATGTCATCCTTCAGCGGCGGATAGGAGGTTAGGGTACGGCCCTGCAGCAGCCCGGCGCTGATCAGAATCTGCGGCCCGTGACAAATGGCGGCAATAGGCTTGCCTGCTTCATCGGCATCCTGCACAAATTGCAGGATATCCGGGTTCAGGCGGAGATTCTCCGGCGAGGAACCGCCCGGAATGACTACAGCGTCATAATCTTGTGCCTGTACGTCGCTGATAGCCTTGTCGGACGCATAAGAGACGTTCCCCTTCTTGCCCAGCAGCGTCTCATTCGCCTTCAGGCCAATAATGTCTGCCTGATGGCCTGCCTGCAGGACTTCATCATAAGGCACCTTCATTTCCGAATCTTCAAAACCGTCTGCGAGCAGAAATGCTACTTTACTCATGAGATGGAGTTCTCCTCTCTACGCTGTTCTGTTCTCGTCATTCTATTACCCGCAATAAGCGGATTTCTAACGAGGCCTGGCCAGTTTTGCAAATTCTGCTATACAAACCCTTTCTGTGCACAGTAAAATGCCCCACAAATTAATCCCGCAAAGTGAAGCTCTGACTCAGGGTGATTATCCAAGTACTTTGCCAAAAACCGCAGCCCCTGCCCTTTAAGTGCGCGGCAGAAGGCCGCGGCTTCTGCCCTTGAGGATCTGCAGCTCCTTCTCATCCCCGCCTGCTCTTGCTACCGCAAAGGCCTCAGGCATCGAGCCCGCCGTATAGCCCTGAATACTGTTCCACGTCCAAGCTTTTTGCGAATATCTCATGCTCTATGCTCCCCGTTAATAACGATAATTGGTGGTCCATCCCTAGTTTATCCATAGGCGGATAGCAATATCCCACCGGGCAAAATCCTTCGGACAGGCAGAGACGCGCCGGGACGGACAAGGCTGCACAGCAAAAAGACCCCAACACGGGGTCCGGAAGTTCGCTGTAATTCTCTCAGCTTGCTATTCAACTCAACTGTTCCTTCACCTGCTAACTGCGTCTGTCCGCGGAGCCGCCCGCTTCAGCGCTCAGGCCCGGCTGTCCAGCAGCAGGGTAACCGGCCCCCAGTTCGTCAGGGCAACGTCCATCATCGCACCAAACACGCCGGTCTCCACCTGAAGCCCGCCTCTGCGCAGCTCCTCGTTGAAGTAGTCGTAGAGCCGCTCTGCCTCGGCCGGAGCCGCAGCAGCCATGAAGTTCGGGCGGCGCCCCTTGCGGCAGTCGCCGTATAATGTGAACTGCGAGACCGACAGGATAGCTCCTCCGGTATCGGTTACGCTGAAGTTCATTTTACCGGCTTCATCCTCAAAAATGCGCAGTCCCGCTACTTTGTCCGCCAAATATTTGGCATCCTTCTCCGTATCCTCGTGGGTTACGCCGACCAGCAGCATCAAGCCTTCGCCAATCGCCCCGGTTACGGTTCCGTCTACCGTCACGCTGGAATCCTTGCAGCGCTGCACAACTACTCTCATGCCTAACTTCAGCTCCTTGCCCTATTGCATAATGCGGTTAACCGTATATACATCCTTTACACGCTTCACCTTATCCACCACAGACTGCAGGTGATCGGTGTTGCGGATCAGAATCGTCATATGAATCATCGCCATCTTGTTCTTGTCGGAGCGTCCCGTAACCGCCGAGATATTCGTCTTGCTCTCCGATACTGCCTGCAGCACTTCATTCAGCAGCCCGTTGCGGTCATGGCCGGTAATCTCGATATCGACGCTGTAGTTGGCCTCCATACTGCCTTCCCATTCCACTTCGATCACGCGTGCAGATTCTTCCCCGTCCCCTTCACTCGGAATGTTCGGGCAGTCCTCACGGTGTACCGACACCCCGCGTCCGCGGGTTACATAACCGATAATATCGTCGCCCGGCACGGGATTACAACATCGTGCGAAGCGGACAAGCAGATTATCAATGCCTTTGACGCGTACGCCGTTGGTCGGCTGGGTGCGCTTCTCGCCGCTGGACTTGATCTCCTTCATCTCTGAAGTCAGCTCTAAGTGGCCTGCGGCTTCTTCCTGCTCCTTACGCAGCTTCTCCGTCAGCCTGGAGGCAATCTGTGAAGCGGTAATGCCCCCGAAGCCTACAGCAGACAGCATATCCTCCACATCGTTGAAGGCAAATTTCTTCGCTGCCTCCGACAATTTATCTTCCGTCAGCCAGTCAGAGACCTCTACATTCAGGCGCTTCAGCTCGCGTTCAATGGCCTCACGGCCTTTTTCGACATTCTCTTCACGCTTCTCTTTCTTGAACCACTGCTTGATCTTGCTCCGCGCATGGGAAGACTGGGCAATCTTCAGCCAGTCCCGGCTGGGTCCGTACGAGTTCTTCGAGGTCAGAATCTCCACGATATCTCCCGTCTTCAGCTTATGGTCCAGCGGCACAATACGGCCGTTCACCTTAGAGCCGATCGTCCGGTTGCCGACCTCGGTATGAATGCGGAAGGCGAAATCAAGCGGCACCGAACCGGCCGGCAGCTCCACAACCTCACCTTTTGGCGTGAATACGAAGACCAGGTCGGAGAAAAAGTCCATTTTGAGCGATTCCACAAATTCTTCCGCGTCCTTCGCCTCATGCTGCAGCTCCAGAATCTCACGGAAAAACGGCATCCGGTTCTCCGGATTGACATTGTTGCTGCTGCCTTCCTTATACGCCCAGTGGGCGGCAATCCCGAATTCGGCTGTACGGTGCATTTCCCAGGTCCGGATCTGTACCTCTGTAGGCTCCCCTCCGGGACCGACTACCGTTGTATGCAAAGACTGGTACATATTCGCCTTGGGCATAGCAATATAATCCTTGAACCGGCCAGGCATCGGCTTCCAAAGAGTATGAATAATTCCTAAAGTGGCATAACAATCCTTAATATTATCAACGATGATACGGATCGCCAGCAGATCATAAATCTCATTGAACTGCTTGTTCTTCGTGCTCATTTTGTTATATACACTGTAAATATGCTTCGGGCGTCCGGAAAGATCGCCTTCGATGCCCATTTCATCCAGCTTGGCGCGGATCCGGCCGATAACGCTGTCGATGAACTGCTCACGCTCAGCCCGCTTCTTGTGTACAAGATTGGCAATCCGGTAATACTGCTGCGGGTTCAGATAACGGAGGGCAATATCCTCCATCTCCCATTTAATCGCCGAGATCCCCAGACGGTCAGCAATGGGACAAAAAATCTCCAGTGTCTCATAGGAAATACGCCGCTGGCTCTCCTCTGACTGGTACTTCAGCGTGCGCATATTATGCAGACGGTCCGCCAGCTTGATCACAATCACCCGGATATCCTGGGCCATGGCGATGAACATTTTACGGTAATTCTCGTTCTGCTGCTCTTCCTTGGAGCGGAAGCGGATGCGTTCCAGCTTCGTCAGACCGTCCACCAGCATGGCGCAGGTATCGCCAAATTTCGCACGGATCTGGTCCAGGGACACCGTCGTATCTTCCACAACATCATGCAGCAGCGCAGCAATAATGGATATAACATCCATTTGCATATTGACGACAATATCTGCGACCGCCAGCGGATGCAGAATGTATGGCTCCCCCGACTTCCGGACCTGCCCGTGATGGGCCTGATCGGCAAACTCGTAAGCTTCGCGGATGCGGAGAAGATCTTTTTCTTTTATATAGGCGCCGGCCTTTTCGGTTAATTGCTCTATGCCCATTCTCGTCGTATCCGTTTCCCTTCTATAATAAAATGAACCCGCAAGCTATGCAGAATTTGCAGGTTCCATATGTTCAAAGCTGCAGTACGTACAGATTAAAGTTGTCTATAATTATGACGCTTGCGGAGGATTACGTCAACACTTGCCATAGCGTGACATTCCTGTAAGATAAAGACCCTAAGAATAGACAATTTTGTGGCATGCATAAAAATGTTGTTGTAAAAACCCGCCGATCTATTTAATCTAGTAAAGGCGGTTTTTTCAACCTGCTGAAAGTGATATCTCAAATTAGATCAGAAAGAGAAGTGAACTCCATTGCAACGCGAAATTCAAGTTAACGAAAGACTCCCTTGGGGCCCGGGCTTCCTCCTGAGTCTTCAGCATTTGTTCGCCATGTTCGGCAGCACAGTGCTTGTCCCCAATCTGTTCGGGGTAGATCCCGGCATGATCCTGCTGATGAATGGTATCGGCACCCTGCTTTACATTTTGATCTGCCGCGGCAAAATTCCCGCATACCTTGGTTCAAGCTTTGCCTTCATCTCGCCGGTATTAAGTGTTCTTGCCGATCATAAAGGCGATCATGAGCATGGATATTCGCTTGCACTTGGCGCATTTATTGTTACCGGTGTTATTTTCATTCTTGTTGCTTTGCTCGTGCGTTATGCCGGAACCGGCTGGATTGATGTAGTGTTCCCTCCGGCAGTTATGGGTGCTATCGTTGCTACCATCGGACTTGAGCTTGTTCCTGTAGCCGCACGCATGGCCGGGCTGATTGCTCCTGAAGGCGTTGCTGCTGCGGACTGGACTCCTGATAGCAAAGCTATTATTTTATCCATGGTTACACTCGGTGTCACTGTTATCGGTTCCGTGTTATTCCGCGGTTTCCCCAAAATCATTCATATCCTCATCGGTATCGTTACCGGTTACGTACTCGCTTATTTCATGGGTGTGGTCAACACCTCGGCGATTTCCGAAGCTTCTTTCCTCTCCCATCCAACAATTATCACCCCATCCTTTGACTGGTCGGTAATTTTCACGATTATCCCTGTATCGCTTGTTGTTATTGTTGAGCATATCGGCCACTT
This sequence comes from Paenibacillus sp. MMS20-IR301, assembly GCF_032302195.1. NCBI lineage: Bacteria > Bacillati > Bacillota > Bacilli > Caryophanales > Paenibacillaceae > Paenibacillus > Paenibacillus sp. MMS20-IR301. Next base: position 7,653,651 of record NZ_CP135275.1, on the reverse strand, counting down.
GCTGGTTACCAGCAATATTGTCGGCAAGGATCTGACCAAGGATCCGGGACTGGACCGCTCGCTGATGGGTAACGGGATTTCTACGGTGCTTTCCGGATTTATGGGTTCGACACCGAATACCACTTATGGTGAAAATATCGGTGTTATGGCCCTTACCAAGGTTTACTCAGTATACGTAATTGCCGGCGCTGCGGTGATTGCCATTGTGCTCTCGTTCTCCGGAACGTTCTCGTCAGTCATTGCCAATATTCCCCAGCCGGTAATGGGCGGTGTATCCCTGCTGCTGTTCGGTGTCATTGCCGCTTCAGGTCTGCGTATCTTCGTAGAGCAGAAGGTTGATTTCTCCAAAGCAACCAACATGATTCTTGCTACTCTGGTTCTGGTTGTCGGCATCAGCGGCATTTCGCTGACTATCGGCGGTGTAGTGCTCAAAGGTATGGCACTGGCTACAATCGTCGGTATGGTTCTTGCCCTGCTGTTCAAGCTGATCGAAGTTCTTGGGTTGTCCAATGAGCAGGAAGCTGACAAATCGGCGCATTAAATAGTTACTTTCATCTCATAGTTGAATTTCAAACCGGAAAGCAAAAAGCGGACTGCTGTCACATTCGACAGCAGTCCGCTTTATATTTCCCGGGAAAAGTTGTCCCGGCCTAAATTGATTCTAGTCCTCGTAAGTCAGCAGTGTAACCACTTCAATATCCGTCAGCTTATTACGCCCAGCCAGAGCTGTCAGCTCAATCAGGAAGGCCGCACCGACAACTTGTCCGCCCAGCTGCTCTACCAGATTTACCGAGGTAGCGATTGTACCGCCGGTAGCCAGCAGATCATCGGCAATCAGAACCTTCTGGCCCGGCTGGATAGCATCGGTATGCATGGCAAGGGTGTCCTTGCCGTACTCCAGAGCATAGCCTGCTTCAATCGTCTCGTAAGGAAGCTTGCCGCTCTTGCGGATCGGCACGAAGCCTACGCCGAGTGCATAAGCCAGCGGCGCACCTACTACGAAGCCGCGCGCCTCCGGTCCGGCAATGACATCAATCTCCAGATGGGCAACGAGCTTCTTAAGCTCATCGATAGCTGCGCGATACTTGGCTCCATCCTTGAGCAGGGTAGTAATATCTTTAAAGCTGATTCCAGCTTGCGGAAAATCCGGAATCACACGAATACTGTCTTTGAAATCCAACATAATCATCTCCTAAAATGGGGTGAGGATAACCCTCGCCTGAATTCCTTAAACAAACTTTACTTCGTAAGCATAACAACCTCTACGATACGCCGCCTAAGCGGTGTGAGAGCATGAATTCCTGCAGCTCGCTCCGGCTGCCTTCCATAAAGTACTGCTCCATTTCGGCAGTCTTCCCCAGCCTTACGAAATGCTCTGACGCGCTCAGGCTCTTCGCCGCAGGCTGGGTAACAAAAGTAATTCTGCCGCTGCTGCGCTCGATGAAGTTCAGCTCAGTGAACACATCAAGCATTCTGTTCAGCATGCGCACCCCCAGCTGGGACTGGCGGCTGAGCCGCAGCAGCACTTCATGCTCAGGTGTAGCAACCGCCGCTATGGAAGCCAGCAGTTTATATAGCGACTTGAAATGATCGCGCGTCGGGATCTGCAGCCGGTCACGGCCGTCACGGACCGGATGCAGCAGGGCAATATTCTCTGCCTCAGGAAAGGCAGTGAACAGCGCCTCCAGCTGCTCCGGTGATTCCGGCATATCCAGCAGGCAGAGCAGCGAGGTTCCAGCCTCTCCGCTCTCCGGCTTAGAAGGCTGTAAAGGCGAAATCCCGCCATTCTCATCGTAAACCCACAGCGACATGCCTCTCAGCTCACGCAGCGGTGAAGTCCGGCTGTTCTGGAATACCGCAGCAGTCTTTACCGGACCGCCTCCGCTGTACAGGCTGAACAGCTCGTGGAGATGCGCCGCGCCCTTGACCGCATCGGCAGCGCCGCGCAGATCAAATAGCTGCGCATACGGTACCGCCAGATCCTGCAGCATCAGCTGCGGCTTGCGGGAGCCGTTCCATTCATTGATGGACAGCTCCGCAAGCACATCAACAACTGTTCCTCCGGGCAGCAGGTCAGCCAGCGGCCCCTTGCCGAAGGCTACGGCTTCAATGGTCAGCTTGTCCTGCTGCAGGACAAGCTTCAGATGCTTGCCGTCCTGGCCCATCTTGCGCGTCTCCTTCACGGCAGCTCCGCGCAGAATGAATCTCGGCAGCGGATTGGCCATGCCGAACGGGGCAAGCCGCTCCAGCTCAAGAGCAGCCTGCAGGGTCAGATCCGCAATAGCCACCTCCCCGTCTGCGGCAGCAACGGCTACGAAATCGTCTGGTGTCAGCACTGCTTCTGCGTACGCATTAAGCGCTGCATCGAACTCTTCGAGCTTACTCTGCGGCAGACTCATGCCGGCTGCTGCCGGGTGGCCGCCGAAGTGATCCATCAGTCCGGCACAGGAGGATAAGGCTGCATAAATGTCCAGACCCGGTATGGACCGGGCTGAGCCTTTGCACATTCCGGTATCCGGATGGATATCCAGAATAATTACCGGACGGTAGTAGCGTTCGAGCAGCTTGGAGGCCACTATGCCGACTACACCGACATTCCAGCCCTGCTCGGCCAGTACAATAATATCCGGCAGTCCGCTGCGGCTGATCCGCTGCTCGAGCTTGGCAGCCGCTTCCTGAACAATACGTTCGACAACCAGCTGGCGTTCTTTGTTCAGCAAATCGAGCTCCCCGGCAAGCTGTTCTGCTTCTTCCATGTCTTCCGTGGTCAGCAGGGTGACCGCCCGGCCTGCATGATCCAGTCTGCCGCTGGCATTGATGCGCGGAGCCATACCAAAGGCAATATTCACAGCACTCACTGTGCTCATTGTAATTCCGCTGACAGACAGCAGTGCCCGAATTCCCGGAAACGGTGAATTCTGCATGCTCTTCAGTCCCTTGCGTACAAGGCTGCGGTTCTCGCCTTGCAGCGGCATCAGATCCGCCACTGTACCAATTGCCGCAATCTCACACCATTCTTCCGGCACTCCGCCGCCAAGAAGCGCCTCAGCCAGCTTGTAAGCCACACCTACACCGGCCAGACCCTTGAACGGATACGGGCAATCCGGCAGCTTCGGATTAATTAAGGCATACGCTTCGGGCAGCAGCTCCGGCGGCTCATGATGATCTGTGACAATAACATCAATGCCGAGCCCGGAAGCATATGCAATCTGATGATAGGCACTGATACCAGTATCTACAGTAATAACAAGAGATACACCCTGCTGCAGCGCCCAATCGAGCGCGTGATTATGCAGGCCGTAGCCCTCATTCGAACGATGCGGAATATAAATATCAAAAGATGCACCCAAATGACGCAGCAGTTGAATCATCAGCGCTGTACTGGATACTCCGTCAGCATCATAATCGCCGTACACCAGAATATGTTCTTCTTCCTGCAGTGCCTTCTTAATCCGCGGCACGGCCGCGGCCATTCCTTTCAGCAGATAGGGATCATGGCTATCTTCCGCTCCGCCGTCCATGAATACCAGCGCCTTTTCAGCGGTATTCATGCCTCTTTGCACCAGCAATGAGGAAAGCAGCGGAGAAATAGAAAGGCTCCGGGCCAGTTCCGAGGTGGTCTCGGGATCGGCTGCCGGAGATTGCCATCTTGTTTTTGAATTAAGCAATACAGCTCACCTTTCTCTCAACCTTGCAGACTACTGAAGCAGTGTGGGAACATCGTTGTCCGCGAGTTCATGGTTGCTTTTATAAGGATAACCCGGATCATACGGCACAACATCCATATGCACCTCGCCCACATGAACGAACCGGTGCTGCAGCAGCTTCCGGGCACATTCGGATATGTCCTGGGCTTCCATGACGCTAATCCGCGGATTAACGCTGATTTTGACATGCAGGTTCACATAGCTTCCTTGCTCCAGTGCCTTCAGGTGCTCCACACGAATGACGCCGTGGACACGCTGAACGGTCTCAATGAAGCTGGCCGCTTCCTTGGAGGGAAGCTCCTGGGGTTGCTTATTGCTATATACAGAGGAAGTAATCAATGCATAACCTTTGCGGATAATCAGGCAGCCTGCCAGGAGTGCGGCAATCGGGTCCATATAGAGCAGCGGATGCCAGTTCAGGTATCCTCCGGTCATCGCCAGCGCGATGCCGATAAATACGGTTATGGATGTATACAGGCTGAAACGGTGGTTATCGGCATAAGCAGCGTGGCTGCCGTCGCCCTTTTTTTTGAAGTAACGGTATTGATATTGAAAAATAGCCTCTTTGAACACAATACACAGCAAAACGGCGATAAGTGCCGACTGTCCCGGTGCCGATAAATTTCCTCTCGTTAAATCACGGATCGCGGAGAAAGCAATCTGCAGGCCGCCCATCAGAATCAGTACAGCTAAAAGAATAGCCGCCATCGGCTCTTTACTGCCCTGCACTGTCCGGCTGCGGGCTGCCGCAGTCTTGTTACTCTGCTTTGGATTCCATGGAATAACCCCTGCCAGCTTGGCTGCAGCATCTGCTCCGGAGTAGAAAGCGTCCCCCATCAATGCTTTGCTGCCTGCAAAATAACCAATGCTTCCTTTAGCCACAGCCAGAGCTACATCACTGAGTATTCCAGTCCAAACAGCAGCTTCTCTCCGGGGTAATGGTTTGTCATTCATAACGAGGCCCTCCTTACCACTAGCAAGTAATCTCATGATGATGAAATCAGCTTAAGATGCAGATCCAAAGATTCCGAAAAGCCGCGTCGCTTCAGACGCGGCTTCCCTGGAAACTTACGCTTTAGACTTTGGCCGGACTCTTTACCGCCGGCTTCTGGCGCTTCTTCAGCAGCAGCCAGAGCGGGCTTGCAATAAAGATGGAAGAATACGCTCCGAAGAGCAAACCGATAACCATAGCCAGTGAGAACATCTTGATCGATTCTCCACCCATAATCAGGAGGAAGAACGCAGCAATGAATACTGTGAATGCTGTGTACAGCGAGCGCATGAGCGTCTGGGATACGCTCTTGTTAACCAGAACCTTCAGATCCTCATACGACTTCTGTTTGCCGAAGCGCAGGTTCTCGCGGATCCGGTCAAAGATAACGATCGTATCATTGATGGAATAACCGATAATCGTCAGCACCGCGACAATGAAGGTCAAATCCACCTCCAGACGGAAGATGGAGAAGATCGCTACAACCATGAATGCGTCATGGAGCAGTGCCACGATCGAAGCAAGCGCAAACCGCCATTCAAAACGGATACTTACATAGATGATAATCCCGATACTGGAGAGGAGCACCGAATAGATTGCATTGCGGGCAAGCTCCTTAGCCATCTCAGTATCCACTGTGTTGATTTCAAACGAAGCCTGATCATCAATCTTGGTAATTGCTGTTTTCAGGGCTTCACTTTGTGTATCATTCAGCTCTTCATCATAGCGGATGTTAACCCGCTTGTCCCCGATAGTAATCGTAGGATCATGTCCAATGCCGGCTTCCGCTAGGGCTGGCTTCAATTCATCCTGCGTAATGCTCTTGGAGAGGGACACATCCACATTGGACCCGGCCTTGAAATCAACGCTGTAATTCAAACCGAAGGTTGCCAGGAAGATCAGTCCGGCTACCGTAAGGGCAATGGAGAAGATATAGAAATACTTGCTTAAATGTACAAAATCCAGTTCTTTCTTAAAGCGCACTGATGTCACTCTCCTTTACCCCAAATTGCTTCGGCTTTTTGAGTGCTCCGGCTTTAACCAGCACTGTCAGCAGCCAATGGGCAAAATAAAGGTTTGTTACAATACTAAGCACAATTTCCACAATCAGAATCAGCGCGAAGCCTTTAACCGCACCTGTACCAAAGGCGAACATTACAGCCGCTACAATGATAGTGGTGACATTGGCATCCATGACCGTGCGGAAAGAGGTCTTGTTACCAGCTTTAACGGAAGACATAATGCTCTTGCCGCTGCGCATTTCTTCCCTGATCCGTTCGTTGGTAATGATATTGGCATCGACCGCCATCCCTATACCGAGGATGAACGCGGCAATACCGGGGAGGGTCAGGGTAAAGTCAGCTACCACGAAGACCAGAATCAGCAGCCAGGTATGCAGGATCAGCGCAAAGCTGGCCAGAACGCCCGGAAGGCGGTACATGAAGATCATGAAGATCAGAATGATCACGGAACCGACAATACCGGCCTTGACCGTTTGATCCAGGGACTGCTTGCCGAGGGTTGCCCCTACACTCTGGGAGTATTTCTCAGTAAGCTTCAAAGGCAGTGCACCCAGATTGATCGTATCAGCGATCTCACGGGCCTCATCTAGTGTATATCCCCCGGAAATAGAAGCTTTACCGTCAGTCAATACAGCTCTTACTGTTGGAGGGGAGGACAGTAAATTTTCATCAAGGTAAATGGCAAGCTCTTTACCCAGCAGGCGCTCGGTAATTTCTGCGAATTTATCCTTGTCTTTAATGGAGATGCTGATTTCGGGACGGTTGAGGTTATCGCGCTGTACTTCTGCCGCGCCCTCAACGAAGTCACTGCCGACAAGTTCAATCTTGCTGTAGACGCCAGGTGCATCACCGTCAGCGGCACTGCGGAAGGTTAGAACTGCCGGTTCTTTCATTTTCTTGCGGACCTCGGCTTCGTCGGTAACGCCCGCAATCTTCAGACGGATGCGGTCTGTACCTTCAGTAGTAACCTCAGGCTCGCTTGTTCCCAGAGCGTTTGCCCGTTTCTCGAGACTTTCCGCCGTTTTTTGCAGCGAAGCACGGGTCAGGGTACCTCCCGTATCCATCGGCTCGGCGTGGTACAGAATTTCGAATCCGCCCTTCAGGTCAAGCCCCAGACGGACCTTGTCCAGCAGCCCTGGAGTTGTAAATACCATGACGCCGGTTAGAACGACCACGGTAATGATAAAGCTCAACATTCTCTTCATGCTCTAGCTAGTTCCCCTTTCATTACTCAATATTCCTATTATAGCTACGTGCGAAATGACCGTCAATTCAGAAGGAATGACGGTACATGAATTCACACAAAGAAAACGGCCGGCTCTGCTTCTGCAAGAAACCATCCGTCGGAATAGGAAATGTTGAAATACTCTTCTCTTACTTTACTGCTTCCTGTACCCGTTTGCAAAAGAAAATCGTTCCCGGGCAGCATCCGCCTGGATCAAGTGTACCCCCGATAAGCCGCAATGGTCAGATAATTCATATAACTGCTTGATTTCAGTGAATAGATATCATTGACCAGCTTGTGCAGCGGCGGTACCCCTTCCTTATCGTAATTACGGCTGACGCAGTCCCAGATATCCTTACCGCTCACATATTCATAGCCGAGGAGCCGGAATTCCTCTGCTTTGCTGATGCACATGGCTTCGATTTCTTCACTAAGCGCGCCATAATTCCAATGTTCCGATTCCACGTGCCCAACACCTCCAAAGATTCCTCGTTTATATGCTCAAAATAAATATTCGCTTTAGCTGCCGGCCATTCCTTCTTTCGGCCAAAAACTTGTCACAAAGAATGCTTGTCATGGACCGGGGCTGGTCCGGCATATCCTTATACAAGCCTTCTCGTGAAAAACAAAAATGGCTGCCGTTTTCATTTAACTTGGGAAGAAGGAGTGCCGTTGAAGAAGCAAAGCTTTATTCAGGGAACATTAATTCTGCTGCTCGCCGGTATCATTAACCGCATGCTTGGCTTCATCCCCCGGATTGCCCTGCCGCGGATTATCGGAGCTGAGGGTGTAGGACTATATCAGCTTGGCTATCCGTTTTTCATTGTGCTGGTAACAGTCATTACCGGTGGAATCCCGCTTGCAGTCGCCAAAATGGTCGCAGAGGCTGAAGGCGAGAACCGCCCTGAGCAATCACGCCGGATTCTGCACACCGGACTTGCCTTAAGCCTGACACTGGGTATTATTTTCACCTTCGTTGCCCTGCTCAGCGCCTCATGGGTATCCAGTGTTCTCCTTACAGACAAGCGGGTATATTATACCTTTGTCAGCATGACTCCCATGATTGCAATCGTAGCGGTCTCCGCAGTGTACCGCGGCTACTTCCAGGGCAGGCAGAACATGCTGCCTTCAGCGTACTCTTCTGTGCTGGAGTCGCTGATCCGCATTTTTTTCATGCTGTGGTTCTCCTGGCTGCTGCTGCCCAAGGGCATCGCCTTTGCGGCGGCGGGGGCAATGCTGGGGGTAACGGTCGGTGAAATTGCCGGAATGCTGGCTCTGCTATGGCAATATTATTATATCGCAGGCAAAGACCGCAAGGAGGCAGCACCTCCGCCTTCCGAAGCAACAGACTCCGGCCAGGCCTCTGTACAGCAAACACAAGACAATACAACGCCAATGCTCAAACGGCTGATCGGGATCTCCGTACCTGTGACTGCCGGACGGCTGATCGGCTCCTTCTCCTACCTGCTGGAGTCGATTATTACTGTACGCAGTCTGGCTCTTGCCGGAATAGCTGCCGCTGCCGCAACTGCGCAATACGGCTCCCTGCAGGGAATGGTCATCCCGCTGCTGCTGCTGCCGGGTGTGCTCAGCTCTTCGCTGGCCGTCTCCCTCGTTCCTTCCTTATCTGAGGCAGCTGCGCGCAATGACCTGCCCACCATTCATAAAAGAATGCATCAGGCATTGCGGCTCGCCATGGTTACCGGTGCCCCGTTCGCAGCCGTTATGTATATTCTTGCCGTACCGTTATGTACGCTGATGTACGGCAATGCAGCAGATACGGCACCAATGCTGCGGATGATGGCGCCGTTTGCTTTATTTCTATATGTTCAGGCTCCGCTGCAGGCAGCCCTTCAGGCTATGGACCGTCCGGGTAAAGCGCTGGTCAATACGCTGATAGGAGCTGTTGTGAAAATTCTGCTGATTCTCCTGCTGGCCTCACGCCCCGAGTACGGAATACAAGGTGCCATTGCCGCCATCATTGTCAACAGCCTCCTCGTCACCGTGCTGCACGGCTACAGCGTGATCCGCCTGACCGCCATGTCCCTGAGATGGGCGGATCCGGTTAAGATCATAGCCGCTACAATCATCATGGCTGCCGGGATGTCCTACGTCTATACTTCTGTCCCCGTCTCCTCTTCACAGTGGATACAGTTTCTGGTTGCCGCTGCGTGCGGGATGGGCATCTATCTTAGCATCTGCCTGTTGTCAGGGCTGATCTCGGGGCGTGATCTGGAACGGCTGCCCTTTATGAAAAGGTGGCACAGCTAAGCCGTCCCTTACCTCGGGTTGATCGGATCGATATAGAGCTGGCCTTTGTGATCAACAGAGCACAGGAAGACATCACGGAAATCAGAAACGCCTTTTTGCCGGATCTGGGTTCTGAGCCAAAACCGGTTTTTGCCGATCATCTCCAGATTCCCGTCCTGAACCTTACCATCCATGATCAGGGGAATCGGCAGGCCTTCATAACGGATTTTGTGCTTGGGCAGCTTCACGGCATCGCCGGAGCTTCCGGATTTCCCGCCGCTTGAATTCCCGGAGCTGCTGTCCCCGCTGCTGCTGTTTTGTTCTTTCTGCTCTGCGCTTGAACTGCTGTTGCCCGTCTGATTGGATGAGGAGACGCCTTTATTCTTCTCAATAACGGTAAGCTGCCCGCTCGTCTCCAGAATGGCGAACTCCACATCCGCCGGGCTGTCGATATTCTGCCCGCGGAGCTGCATCAGCAGATCATCGATATTATATCTCTGTTTACGCATCTCGCCCCGGTGCAGCTTGCCGCCGGAGATCAGGATGCTTGGCTTGCCGTCCACCAGCAGGCGCAGCTTCCGGCTTTTCAGGCTGAGCTGTGCGACAAGTACCTGAATCAGAACCAGCGTTGCCATGGGCACAAATCCGTCGTAAATGGGCCGCTCCATATCTTCAATGACAAACACAGCGATCTCGGCAATCATGATGGAAATCGTCAGATCAAATACGGACAGTTTGCCGATTTCCCGTTTGCCCATGATGCGCATACTCAGGAAAATGAAGATATACATCAGCACGGTCAGAAAGATATGGGCAGTAATATGCTGGAACAACATATTCTCTTCGCTCCCCTTCCGCTTCTCACCCGTCAGCTTCAGCCGTCCGGGCGGAGTAATGTAACCCTATTCTGGCCTGCCTGCCAAGGGAACATTCGGAAGCTGTTTGATAAATTACTGGTAAAAGTCATATCTGATGTCTTGTACTAATGGGGCAAGCCTCCCCATACAATGATTAGTACCAGCACACAGACCAAGCTTCTAACCGGAACGAAATGCTAACAAAACTAAGCATATGCTTCCGGAGCAAGTTTTGTACGAAGCGGATTCGGAAGTAGTGAGTGCTAACAAAACTTTTAGGAGGTTGTACCATGTCCTTGATCAGGCGTCTGTTCTCATGGAAAATATCCAGTCCTGTATTATCAGGTTTATGCCGGGCTTTCCTGTGGATGCTGCTCGGAGCATTTGTCCTTTCCCTTCTTCTTTGGGGCAGCGGGCTGCAGGAGCAGGATCTCACCATGTACACTTATATCGTCCACGGCATCGCTGCCGCTTTCGGCGGATTGACCGCCGGCAGCAGGGCTTCCAGTAAAGGGTGGTATCAGGGGGCGCTCACCGGAGCATTCTACGGACTGATTGTCCTGCTGGTCGGCTTCCTGGCACTGGACAGTGCACCAGCCGGCATGGATCTGTTATGGGTACTGGCTGCCGCAGGGATCAGCGCACTCGGAGGAATATTTGGTGTTAATTTACAAAAGAACTAAAATATATAATTTTCAAAATTTGAAATCTCTCCTTGAAAATGTGATACACTGTGATCATCTGACTTATGCGTAATTGATCAAGGAGGCTTACGATACTTTGCTTTACCATTCCATGAATTTAATTGCTGTCTACACCACTCTCATTGTTGTACTGCTCATTTGGATCGGCGCCCGGCGCAATCCGCTGATGGCATTAGTCGAAATCGGAAGAGAAATGCTGAGGTCCTACAAATTCATTCTGATTATTGTTGGAATGTTCAGCGTTCTTGCACTCAATAAATATGAGCTGCAGATTGAGCGGAAGATGCATCTGGCTGCTGATTATACTTCTTTCGTCTTCGGACTAGAGGGTCACTTCGTCAGACATGTTCAGGAGCTGTTCTATGCCCCCTGGCTGACGCCGGTCATCGTATTCTTCTATATTTTCATGCTGCAATCCGTACTCGCTGCTTCGCTGGGCATTTATCTGCTTGATAAAAACCGCGTGTTGCTCTATGCGACCTGCTATACCATTATACTGACCTATGCGATCGCCATACCTTTCTATCTGTATTTCCCGGTCAACGAAGTGTGGTCCTATGTGCCCGCCGGAGTAAAATTCACCATGCTGGAGGTATTTCCGAGGTTTGAACAGGAGTACCGGCCGTTGTCCGGCCTGAATAACTGTTTCCCGAGTCTGCATACGGCAATCTCTGTATCGATGGCTCTCCTGGCCTTCCGCTCCGGCAACCGCCGCTGGATGGTCATTAGCGGAATCTCGGCTGTAGTTATTGTGTTCGGAATCTTCTATCTGGGGATTCACTGGCTGACTGATATGCTTGGGGGAACTTTGCTGGCAGTTGTATCTACAACTGTTGCCGTCAAGCTTGCCAAACTTACGCTTCGCAGCGGCGAAGACCGCTTGCGGGTCAGAAGCCGCGCCACCCATACCCGTTAAAACATCTCTACAAAGCGGTACTTGCGGGGACCCAGAAACATATAAATTCTTATCTCCGAAAAAAACCGGCGTATTCTCCTAAGAGAAACGCCGGTTTTTATGTACTTGAATCAGGACAACCTATTCTTTGTCGTCTGCTTCTACTACGCCGTGGCTGATGGAGCCGCGGTCGAAGGTCAAACGGGTAACATCATTCACCCGCAAAACCACGATGTCATCCGAAATCTCCATGATTGTTCCGTGAAGACCGCCAATTGTAACAATCTTATCGCCTTTCTTCAGCGACTTAAGCATGGCATTACGTGTTTTGGTCTTCTTCTGCTGCGGACGAATCAACAGGAAGTAGAATACAACAAACATAAGTACAAATGGACCTACAAGGCCGAGTATGCTGCCCCCGCCGCCTGTAGCTGCTGCCAGTTGAAAACTTGACATATTATTTCCCCCCTTTCAACAAACTTAACGCCTCATTTAATTTCTAGAAGCCTTTCAGATTATCATATAATCCGTATTGTGCAAAAAACTCATCGCGAAAATCAAGCAGCCGATCCTCCATGATGGCTTCACGCACTTTACGCATCAAATCCAGCAGGAAGTGTAAATTATGGTATGTCGTTAACCGCAGGCCGAAGGTTTCATCAGCTTTGATCAAATGACGCAGATAGGCACGGGAATAGTTCCGGCAGGTGTAGCAGTCACACTCCGGATCCAGCGGCCCGAAATCACGGGCGTACTGCGCGTTGCGCACAACGAGTCTTCCTTGGCTGGTCATCGTAGTTCCGTTACGGGCAATACGGGTAGGCAGAACACAGTCGAACATGTCCACTCCGCGGATTGACCCTTCCAGCAGCGCATCCGGTGAACCTACACCCATCAAATAGCGCGGTTTATTCTGCGGCAGAAGAGGAACTGTATAATCCAGCACTTCATACATAAGCTGCTTGGACTCTCCGACGCTGAGTCCACCAATAGCATACCCCGGGAAATCCATGGAAGTCAAATCAGCAGCACTCTGGCGGCGCAGATCTTCATGCATGCCTCCCTGTACGATGGCGAACAGGCCCTGGTCATTTGGACGGCTATGCGCCTTGAGGCATCTTTCCGCCCAGCGGGTGGTGCGTTCCAGTGATTTTTTGACATAATCATATTCTGCCGGGTAGGGCGGGCATTCATCGAAGGCCATCATTATATCGGAACCGAGTGCGTTCTGAACCTCCATCGCTACTTCCGGTGAGAGGAACTTCTTATCACCGTTCAAATGGGAGCGGAAATGAACACCCTCTTCGGTAATCTTGCGCATGTCGCTGAGTGAGAATACCTGAAAACCGCCGCTGTCAGTCAGGATCGGCCGGTCCCAGTTCATGAATTTGTGCAGGCCCCCGGCTTCGCCGATGATATCGTGACCCGGACGAAGGAACAGATGGTAGGTGTTGCTCAGAATAATCTGGGCATTCATTTGCTTGAGCTCTTCAGGACTCATGGTTTTGACGGTTGCCTGTGTACCGACCGGCATGAAGGTCGGTGTTTCGATAATTCCGTGCGGAGTGTGGACCCTGCCGAGCCGTGCTCCAGACTGCTTACAGGTCTTAATGTGTTCATACGTAATGGCTGCCATATGTTTAACCCTTCCTCTTGCTTAATAAATGAACATTGCATCGCCAAAGCTGAAGAACCGGTACTTCTGCCTGATGGCTTCTTCATATGCGGCGAGAATATGCTCCCGTCCGGCTAAAGCGCTCACCAGCATCACCAAGGTAGACTTGGGCAGATGAAAGTTGGTAATCAGTGCATTGACAACAGTGAATTCATAGCCCGGATAGATGAAAATATCCGTCCAGCCGCTGCATTCCTGCAGCAGTCCGCCGGCTGACTGTCTTCCTGCGGTTTCAAGCGTCCGGCAGGAGGTGGTGCCGACCGCGATAATACGTCCGCCTCTTGCTCTGGCCTCATTCAGCAAATCTGCCGTCTCTGAGGAGAGCTCGAAATACTCCGCATGCATGACATGCTCTTCCACTGTCTCTACGGACATCGGGCGGAAGGTGCCAAGCCCTACATGCAGCGTAATATAGGCAATATTAACGCCGATGGCGGCAATCTGCTCCAGCAGCTCCTTGGTGAAATGCAATCCGGCCGTAGGTGCGGCTGCCGAACCTTCCTGCCGAGCATAGACTGTCTGATACCGCTCGCGGTCGTCCAGCGTTTCCTTAATATATGGCGGAAGCGGCATCGAGCCGAGCCGGTCCAGAATCTCCTGGAAGATTCCCTGATAGATGAAGCGGAGCGTCCGTCCGCCCATATCCGCCTCATCCTCTATTACCGCACGGAGCTCTTCACTGAAGATAATTACAGCGCCTGTCTTCAGCTTCTTGCCGGGCTTCACCAGCGCCTCCCAGCGGTCTTCCCCAAGATTCTTCAGCAGCAGCACCTCCGCCTTGGCACCGGTGTCTTCCTTGACACCGAACAGCCTGGCGGGAATTACCCGTGTATCGTTGAGTACCAGTGTATCTCCCGGGCGGAACTGCTGCAGTATATCCGTGAAATGCCCGTGCTCCAGCTGACCATTCTCCTTGTTCACAAGCAGCAGCCTGGAAGAACTGCGGTCGGCAAGCGGAGTCTGGGCAATCAGTTCCTCCGGCAAATGGAAATCATAATTATCTACATTCATGATGGGATCTTCATTCCTTAACTATAGTAACGTTATTAAAATAGTGTTGCAATATTTGCTTATAATCATACCCGCTGTCCGCCATACCCTTCACACCCCATTGGGACATACCGAGTCCGTGGCCGTTCCCCCAGCCGATGAAATAGAATCCGGGGCTGTTCGTAACCACTCTGGATGTCTGATCCGCACCCATAACAACGGTTCCGCTGCCGGCAGCTGTTACTTTACCGGTTGCAGAGAGCACTCCGGCGCTTGCTGAGCTGCCGATAGCAGCTGTACTGCCGTCAGCGCCTAGTACAGTATAACTTCCGGCAGGTACAATATCAAACAAAGTGCTGGGCAGTCCGCCAAACGAAGAGCGGAATAAATCCGGGTATTTCACCTGCAGGATCTGGCCGTTTGCTTTAACTTCAACCGCTCTTCCAGAAGGCCCGCGCTTGGTGACCTGAAGGCTGGTGATGGAGGAGGGCAGCGTACCGCTGACTTTGCCGGTCAGGCTTTTGAGCAGATCAGCGGAAGTATAAGGCCCCTTAATCCAGCTATAGCTGCCGGATTCAAAAACCTGATCCAGCACTACGGCATTATCGCCGGGGTTCAGCTTGCCTGTCGGCGTTACACTGCTCTCAATAACCGGCAGCGGCCGGATATTGACATCCTTGGCCGTTGCTGTAGCCAGCGGAAGACCTGCTGCGGTGGAGTTGCCGGTCAGCTTGATATTATCCTCACGCGCATAACCGGAAATGCCGCTGTCCAGCAGCAGATAGTACCACTTCTTGGATGAGGCCACTGCCGCAGCATCCTCGGCGCTGGCTACACTGACGAAGGTATCTCCGCCGTTATTCCAGACCTCCGACGGATCTGCAGTGACCCCGCCGCTGTTCGAGGAGAACACGGCTTCGACAATCTTGCCGCCGCTCATCAGTACTTCACCGGCGGTAGCATCCACTGCTCTTGTGATGACAGGAGCTTCGGCACTAATACCGTTATATACCTGGCTTAGTGTAGTGTCTACTACATTCGCTACATCAAAACGGTTGCCTTGAGCCAGCGCATAGCTGCGTGCTGCGACCGCCTGGGCCTTGAGCGCTTCCTCCGGCCATCCCGAGGATACTTCACCGCCGACTACCGCATACAGGTATTGTTCCAGCGGCACTACATTGATTACTGACAAGGAACCGTTCAGACTGCCAAGCTCCAGATCGCCGCGGTAGATCCGCTTTGATCTTTCGGTAAGCAGAATTCCCTTCTCATTGCCGGCGGCAACAAACTTGGCCTCACTGCCGGACAGAAGATAATGAAACGCCTGGGTCTCCGTGGTGAAATCAAGTCCCGCATCCATCCGGACGATTAACCCGGAGCTGCCCGCAGCCAGCGGGGTCAGTGCATACTGGGGAAGTGCAGCGGCCGCTGAAGCAGAGATTGCGGCAAGGCTGCTGTCGTTAACTGCCTCGCCCACCCATACTTCAGTCCGCGTACTGCCATCCGCCCCGGAGACAAACACCGGCCAGGCGTCGAGGCCCGCAGCCGTAAAACTTCCGACAACTCCCTGCGCTTCCTCCAGCGTCGTGAAGGCGCCAGCGGACAGATGTTTCGTTCCGGCTACTGCAGGCGTCTGGCCGGCAGGAAGAGCCAGCCCTGCCTTTTGAACCGAGGCGAGCCCGTTAGTAGCTGCACTCTCACTGGCGTAGCCTCCGGTATAAAGCTGATAGACCTTGGCACCGCCCCGCGTTGCCATGAACAGCTGCGGCTTGTCCGAAGTAGACTGCAGCTTCTTGGCCGCATCCGCCGCTACCTGCCAGGTCGGTGTTTCGAGCACCTTCACCCGGTAGCCGTCCAGGCTGATGCGGACTTTGTTCTGGGCCGGAACCGCAAGCAGCGGTGCTCCGCCCGCAGCCGGAAGCAGGCTGAAGCCCGAATCCGACTGCAATGTAATCAGCGGTACTGTTGATTTGTATTTACTGCCTATATCGGCGTACAACGCAACCCGGATCGTCCCGTTTGCGTCGGCATGAGTGGTACCTGCAGGAGCCAGGACACTGGCTGCAACCAGCAGCGCAGCCAGTGCGCCGCGGCCCAGCAGCCCCATCCCCGTTTTTTTCCGCTTGGCAAGCTTCATTGTAGGCCTCCTAAAAGTTTATAGAGCACGGCATCCTATGAAAGCTTCATTTAGAACTTGTTCCGGAAGCATACTCCTTAGTTGTGTTAGCATTCTGCACCTCTATCAACGGTTGCACGGACAGTTTTGTTCCATCCGGCATCAATTCTGCTGCGGCGGCAGCGGCAGCCCCAGATGATGATAGGCTGCCGGAGTCACGATGCGCCCCCGCGGTGTACGCTGCAGGAAACCAATTTGCAGCAGATACGGCTCGTAGACATCCTCGATCGTCTGGCTCTCCTCGCCGATGGTAGCGGCGATAGTATCCAGTCCGACAGGGCCGCCGCGGAAAGAGCCGATCATCGACTGCAGCATCTTATGGTCGATGCTGTCCAGGCCGCGCGGGTCTACCTGAAGCATCTTCAGCGATTCAGCGGCGATGTCCGGGGTGATGATCCCGTCCCCCCGGACCTGCGCATAATCCCGCACCCGCTTCAGGAGGCGGTTGGCAATCCGCGGAGTCCCGCGGGCCCGCAGGGCAATCTCTTCGGCGGCATCGCCCAGAATCTCGATGCCCAGCAGCTCGGCGTTACGCGACACGATGAAGCTCAGCTCATCGGTCGTGTAATACTCGAGGCGGCTGACTACGCCGAAGCGGTCACGCAGCGGAGCGGACAGCAGCCCGGCGCGGGTCGTCGCCCCGATCAGCGTGAACGGCGGCAGATCCAGCCGCACCGAGCGGGCGCTCGGGCCTTTGCCGATCATAATATCCAGCGCGAAATCCTCCATCGCCGGATACATGACCTCCTCTACCGTGCGGTGCAGGCGGTGAATCTCGTCGATGAACAGCACATCGCCTTCCTGCAGGTTGGTCAGCAGAGCGGCCAGATCGCCCGGCCGCTCGATGGCCGGGCCGGAGGTGGTGCGCAGATTGACGCCCAGCTCATTAGCGATAATGTTGGCGAGCGTGGTTTTGCCGAGGCCGGGAGGCCCGTAGAGCAGCACATGATCCAGCGCTTCGCTTCGCATCTTGGCGGCTTCAATATATATCTTCAGGTTCTCTTTAACCCGGTTCTGTCCGATGTATTCACCCAGATAACGGGGGCGCAGGCTTAATTCAACCGCCTGTTCGTCCATCATCAGATTGGCTGATATAATCCGGTCATCCATCATGTCTCACTCCGTTCTTCGGGACGTCCAAGGTCCTACTTGGCGGTATACAGCAGTCCCAGCGCTTTCTTCATCAGTACATCAACCGGGCCGGTATCCGTCCCTTCCTTCTTCATCGTCAGCCAGACACGGTCCAGCTCGGCATCAGTATAACCAAGTCCCTTCAGGGCATCCCGGGCCTCTTCCCACGGCAGCGCCTCGGCCTTCGCCTGGGCTTCAGCCGCAACAGCGAACAGCCCTGTCTGCAGGGCAGCCCCGCCGAAGCCGTCCAGCTTGTCCTTCAGATCCAGGATCATCCGCTGCGCCGTCTTCTTGCCGATGCCCGGCAGCTTCGTCAGGAAGGTGATGTTCTCCTGGTAGATCGCTGAGATCAGCTGATCCGGCGACCCGCCGGTCAGAATGCCCAGCGCCACACGCGGCCCGATGCCCGATACTTCAATCAGCTTGCGGAACAGCTTCTGCTCCTCGCGGGTCGGGAACCCGAACAGCAGCGTAGCATCCTCGCGGGTCTGATAATGAATGTAGATCATCACCGGACCCTCCGCCTTGGCAAAAGCATACGGATTCGGGCAGAACACCCGGTATCCGACGCCTTGAACATCCAGCACGACATACTCTGACTCCAAATGTACAACCGGTCCTCTTAGGAAATCTATCATTTTCGCAATACCTCATTTAATTTGGAATTAAGACTTACGGAATGGGCGTGGCAGACCGCCACCGCCAGTGCATCCGCCACATCATCAGGCTTCGGTACGGCGGACAGCTTAAGCAGCAGCTTGACCATCTCCTGCACCTGCTTCTTCTCGGCCTTGCCGTAGCCTACCACGGCCTGCTTCACCATCATTGGCGTGTATTCGGCAACCGGAAGCCCACGCTGCACGGCCGCCAGAATCAATACTCCCCGCGCCTGCGCCACCGGCAGCGCCGTGGTCACATTGCGGCTGAAGAACAGCTTCTCTATCGCAACCGCATCCGGTTTATATTTGTCTATCAGCTGCACCATGCCTTCATAGACATGCAGCAGTCGTTCCTCTTCCGGCGTATGCGCCTCAGTCTGGATACAGCCGTATTGTACCGGGGTCAGCTTGTTTCCCGTCTTATCTACAAAACCAAAGCCGACAATCGCCAGCCCCGGGTCAATTCCCAAGATGCGCAAGTTCCTTCTCTCTCCTCTGTAAAGCGAACATATGTATTCCTTCCCCCCATTATAGCAAAAAAAATTCCCCGGGGAGACAAAAACAAAATTTTGTCCCGGGGAAATTAACAGCAGGGTTAAAGCAGCGTTAGCCTGGCCTTCGACTTAGAGGAACTGTTTTCCTTTGAAGAATTGCTCCAGATGGTTCCGGAAGATAAATACAGCCAAATTTTTAGACACTTAAATCTAGCTTCGGTTCTGCACGCTCTCCGAAAGAAGACGTTCCTTATGCGCCTACCCGGCCAGGCGAGTGCAAAAGCTGTCCGCTGCCCGGTTCCGGCTGCCCACATAGTGGGATTTTTCGCTCTATTTCGCTGCTTCTGCCTATATTCAGCCCACATAGTGGGATTTTTCACTCTATTTCGCTGCTTCCGCCTGTTTTCAGCCCACATAGTGGGATTTTTCACTCTATTTCTCTCCTCGTACCCACCTCTCGCCAATTTCAGGAGCACAACTGCCCCTCATTTCAACATAAGTCGGCATACGGAGTAATTCAGGAGCACATTGCCCCTCATTCCGCCAAAAGCTGGTTACTATAACATCTGTTGCTTCAGCGGCACTTCTCCGTCCATTCTCCCTGCTTTTTTATTGAGGCCTCAATTTTAAATCTGCCCGATTACTGCAGCTCTTGTGCCCCACGCTCTGCCTGTTCTTCTCCCGGCAACAAAATAAACCCGCGGGCAATCTGCCCGCGAGCCGTATATTACTTCTGCGCTCTCTTCATATGTTGCATTTGCTATGCTACATTTTAATCCCACAGCTGCCCTATCATCATTCCGCCTGCATTACCTGCTCCGCAGAATCCCGCGCATAGTCGCTGAAGGTGGACAGCACGCTGTTGTATTCCTCCATATCCTGTACCCGGATCCCCTGATGGAGCTGTTCCCAGATGTCCGCCGGGAGCGATGATTTCATCGAGCCCATGTCCAGCTGGAAGAAGGTTTTCATGACTTTTTCCGACTCCGGGCGGCCTTTGAACAACGTAAGATTCCCCTGCTCATCCACGCCGAAGTAGGCTTCCTTCTTGGTAAGCGGCGACAGATCTTCGACTCTCTGCTCAAGCCACAGATCACCTTCACGCCCGAACCATCCGCTCCACCCGGCATAACGGGCAATCAGCAGCTTAAGCTGGGCGGGAGTGCGCTTCCCGGGCAGTGTCTGCACCTCTTCACCGGATACATACACCGTCTTCAGATGCACCGTTCTGCTAACGGGCTCCCCGTTAACCGCCTTCAGCAGCTCTTGGCTGTCCAGTATAGCCGCTTCAGGTTCTCTATCTGCTTCCATATCGTTATATACAGCTGCCACAGCCGGCAGGCTGCTGCCGGATTCCACCTTATCGCTGATTGTTCCAGGTAACGTCCAGGCCGTATGGTTAAGCAGCAGGCTGATCTCTTCCGGTACCTGCATGCCGCGCCAGGCCAGCACCGTAAGCACAATGCAAGCCGCGCCTACCCAGGGAGCTTTTTTCCAACGTCTCCATCGCCGCCACAGTTGTTTTTTCAAGCGGAAAGCATTCACGTTAATCCCTTCAATCTGGTTTTTTCCTATTGTGACCTGTGAAGGGAGCATTTATGCGCCTCTGAGTGAATTTCATCCCATATCCTGTGAATCTGCGGGCTATGAGCCTGTGCTAACCGGATTCTCAATAACTCCAAGAAACAACACGAGCCGGGTCTGTACATCCCTGATCATAAACAGGAACGGCCGGTTAACCGTCATCTCAAACGGCGCCTCCGCAGGCGGAGCTGACCCTGCACGCATCTCAATTACAGTGGAAGCAGCTGCCTCTGTCCCCCGTTCATTTACATCGATATAGGTCTTATGAATAACCTTGCTGAAGTAGATCGGGCTGTCCAAATCCGCCAGCTGTGAGAAATCCCCCCGGTCTTGGTCAAAAGCAAGCTTCACGCCAAGCTGCTGCAGCGCCGGCTTGAGTTCTGTCCCGTAGCTGGCAGTAAACCGCGGCAGGCGGAGCGTGCCTCTGGTGCCGGCAAAGCCCTCATCCGGCGAAAGGCCGCCTGAAGCAAGCTGTGCCGCAAGCTCCTGAAGTGAAGACTTCTCATCCGGAAGAATGACCACCATCTCCATCTGGCCTTCCCCGTAAGACAGCTTCACTGCCTGCCACTTTTCGTTAGCGGTATACTGGAACAACCCGCTCCGCTGCATCATCATCGCCTGCACAGCCGCACCATCCGGGGGATAAAAGCTTGCCGGTGCAGTAGCCGCTTCCGGGAACACATCAGTCCAGCCGCCTTTGAAATAAAGCGCGTTGACAAGTACAGCCACAGCCTGCGGCCCCGGCGGCTCTGTCAGCATCTCTTTGATTTTGTGCTCCGTATGATCCGCCACCCAGTCATTAATCACCGTAACGGATTTCGCTGCAGCGAGATCCGTTGTCTGAATCTCCGCGTTATAGCTCGCCTCACTTACCTGGAGATATTCCTTGCGCAGCGGCAGCCCCTCCATACCCCAGACCGAGTTGGCAATCTTCAGCTCAATCCCCGGCCCGGCATGATTCAGTACCTGCAGCAGCGCCTGCTGGCTTGAATTCAGCGCGGAACGCTCACCGGGAGCATAGCCCAGCACTTCCCCCAGCTCCTCTGCGGTTCCTCCGGCAGCACCGTTATAAGCAAGTGACAGCGCAGCAGCGACACTATAAGGCGACACCGTCAGATTACCGCCGCCCGGCTCCCACAATTCCCCTAACAGCTGCACCCCCAGCCGGTTGCTTTTCTCAGCCAGCCCGAAATCAAGCTTCGCTGCGGCTGCCTGTCTCTCTGAGTAGCTCATCGTTGAATTTCCTCCCCTGCTGCAGCCGGCCGTAGTTAAGAACAGCACGGCTAACAAGAGTATTGGTATTCTTTTGAACATCGCCATAATTCCGCATTCCCCCTTGGATTCATCCGGCGCGCTATTGATATGTACAGGATGGCAGAATTGCCATTCCCATTCATTGACGGTCCGAATTGGGAAAAGTTGCAAAATCACAGCCGGCTTCCTGATCAGTTTCGTAAGTTCAATCTATTTAGTAGCAGGCTAACGGACAAGAACGCCCTTATTTCCCGTTAAAAGCAACTTTCTTACTCCTAACGGACATCAGCGCACTTATTCAGCATTTTTCAGCGGAAATCAGGCTATTGCAGAGATGTTAATCCCATGGTGTCCGTTAGCCCCGCTGCAGAGTCCAATTTCAGAAAATAAGGGCGCTGATGTCCGTAGCTAGGCATTCGGCACCACCGGGAGTTTAATGTGGCTAGGATACTCGCGGTTATGGCAGATGGTCTGCTGCACGATGACGGCCTCCGTGTCTTCATACGGATTATGCCCGGTGTTCGTGTTGGGGAAGGCGACAAATTTGCTGGAGGAGGTCACGGTGAAGCGGACCCTGTGTCCGGCGGCAAAAGTGTGGGCAATATTCTGCAGGAAAATATCATAGCGCTCCACCTGCCCCGGCGTCAGCAGCTGCGGCTGCTCCAGCCCGTGCCGGTATTTGGCCCGCACGATATAATTGGACAGGCGGATGGAATCGCCACCTTCATTAACATCACTGAGCGTCACCACCCAGTCCGTATCCAGGCCCGAGCTTGCCGCATAGATGACCGCCGACAGCTCGCCCGCTATCGTTAACGGCTCGGCCAGCGGTTCGCCGGTGTAGACAACAATATCGCTGCGCAGCTCATGCTTCCGCATATTCTCCGGCTCCCGCTCACCGCTGTCGGCCACCGGATCAGCCGGATTATAGATGTAAGTATCGGCAGCGGAGTGCTCCTCCGGCGCCATGGCCAGCCGGCCGTCACCCAGCGACGAATTCGCCCGGCCCTCCCCGGCCAGGTAAAACGGAGTAACCACTGCTTCCGCCGGTGTCCAGTCCGCTGAGGTTCTCCAGCGGTTCTCGCCCACCACATAGTAGGCAGCACGCGGCTCCTCGTCGATCCCGTTTCGGATCCCCTTCAGGAACCGGTCGAACCAGCGCAGCACGGATACATCATAATCGTAGACGACCGCATCGTTGCCGAACGCCACGCCCTGCAGGTCGCGCGCCCGGTTCGGACCGTGCTCCCAGGCGCCGAGGCGGATTTTGCGGTGCGGCACATCATGCTCGGTCAGCATCCGCCAGGTCTCGGACACCCCGGGACTGTCGCCGTCATACCAGCCGGAGATTACATACATTGGAACCTTAACCTGGGCGCCGCGCTCGGTGAAGGTACAATTACGCCAGAAATCGTCATACTCCGGATGCTGGCTCCACAGCTCCCAGGGGCCGGAGGTGCGGCCGATCATCTGCTGCGGAATATCCTTGACGGGTCTGGCATCGACCGCCGCCTCCGGGTTCACCGTAATGCCGCCGAAGATATCAAAGTCCGTCCGCGTCCCCACCGACTGTGCCAGTGTCCAGGAGAGCAGCGGCCAGGAGCAGAGCGTCCCGCCTTTGCGCGCGGTATCGACAAACGGCGAGCCCACATTGACCTCGTCCACTACCGCCAGCAGGTTCGGATGGCCGCTGGTAGCGGCAGCTACAACAACATAGCCGAGATAGGAGGCTCCCCACATGCCCACCTTGCCGTCCGACCAGTCCTGGGCGATAATCCAGTCAATCGTATCGTAGCCGTCATCCCGTTCATTATAGAAGGGAATCAGCTCGCCTTCCGAATCGGCGCGGCCGCGCACATCCTGGGAGACGACGGCATAGCCTTTGTTCGCCCAGCGCATGAAAATCTCTTTTTTCCCGTTGCGGTCATAACAGGTTCTCACCAGAATCGCCGGCACCTTAGTCCCCGCCTCAAGACCCTCGGGAAGGAACACATCGGTAGCCAGCCGCACACCGTCCCGCATCGGCACAAGATACGTACCGAGATCATTCACACCGTATTCCGGCTGTGACAGCAGCGGTTCAGCATAGACGGCCAGCGGGGTCAGCTGCTCGTAGCCTGCCTTGACAATCAGCTCGATGCCGTAGCGGTTAGGGGACAGGAACGCAATCACCTCCCCGTCCAGCGTCACAATATCCAGCGCCGTCCCGCCGCGGTAAGCCCACACCTGGGATGTCTGCACAGTACCGGCAATGTCCGCCTGATAGGTGACATGCTTCTGATACTTATCCCCGTTCTCCAGCACCACCTCATCCCCGGTCCATTCCGCTGAAGCATACACGCTGAGCTGCCCGGCAATTGTGGTCAGAGGAAGCACGTATTTGGCTCCGGCCTCCAGTACATTTTCCTGCATTTGCGTACGTCTGCGTGGATCAACCTTGGCATGCATCACCGGCTGGCCCTTCTGACCCGTAAACCGGATCTTCCCGCTGTATATTCCCGAGCAATAGAAATGAAAGTCAGTCTGCTGCAAATATGTATTCATATTGTAAAAGTCTCCTATCCGCAAATTTGTTCGAATACACGCAGCCAGTTGCCGCCCATAATTTTGGCAATATCCTCATCGCTGTAACCGCGTGCCACCAGCCCCCGTGTGAAGTTGCTGAAATAACTGTATTGTTCAAGGCCGGCAACGGTTTCCGTGGAGGGCCCGTCCCCTTTGGCGAAGCCGAGCTTAGGAGCAATCTGCTCTTTGAAAAAGACCAATGACCATTCGAGGTCACTCATAGGCCAGTCCGTACCGATGCCCACATGATCGATGCCTGCCAGCCGGATCACATAATCGATATGATTCAGCACATGCTCAATCGTGGTGTGTCCGGGATCTTCATGCACGAACCACGGCATGGCAAAAATCCCGATGACCCCTCCGGTCGCCGCAATGGCGCGGATTTCCTCATCACTTTTACAGCGCATATGAGGGTAGAGGGCTTCCGCACCGGTATGCGAGGCGATCACAGGCGCGCTTGAGACCGCACAGGCATCCAGGGTCGTCTGTTTGCCGCAATGTCCGGTATCGGTGATGATTCCCAGCTCATTCATCCGTTCAACTACCCGCCGGCCGTACTTGGACAGCCCGTTGTTGCCCGGCTCCGCACAGCCTGAGCCTATGAGGTTCTGGTTATTGTACGTCAGCTGCAGAATTCTGAGACCGAAGCTGTGCAGGGCATCCAGCAGCCCGAGGTTCGTCCCCAGCGCATCCGTCTCCTGTGCGGTTATGATCCCCGCCTTCCTGCCCTCGCGTTTCGCTCTGCGGATATCCTCCGCCTTCAATGCCTTCACCAGCCAGTCTGCGGAATCGAACTGCAGCTGGACCTCAGCCATGCTGGTAATCAGACTCTCCGTATCATTCAGATGCAGCTCCCGGTTGCCGGCGGTAATCCCGGACTTGTACCATTCCTCTTTATACTCCGGTATTTCCCCGGCAGCTGACATCCGGGTAATGAGCTGCGCCGGCATCGCGCTGTAGACCATCGGTTCATCCCTGTACGGCTCGCACAGCTCCTTCACCTTAAGGGAGATATGCTCCGGAATCGCCTTGGGTGACAACGGTCCCTGAAACAACAGATCGATATTGATGTTCTCTTCATGCAGGCGTTTCGCCCGCTCCTCCTGTGCGCTGCTCAGCCCGAAATCATACCAGCCTTCTTGTAATCCCATATGCTTCGCTCCCCTAGAATTTGATTTCCGTGCCTTTGTGCAGCAGGGCCGCCTGTTTATAAATATAAAAGGCTGCAGCAAGATCCTCGACCGCCAGTCCCAGCCCCTTGAACAGTGTAATCTCACTGTTGTCCGTCCTGCCCTGTATACGGCCTGTCAGCAGCTCACCGAGCTCCCCGGTGATATGTCCGGCCGTAATGGCCCCTTCGCTCAGCGGGATCAGGTAATCACCCGCTTCATGGACCGCCGACTCCCGGCGGTCCACGTACAGCCTGGACCCTGCGACCAGCGCCGTGTCCAGCTCCCGTTCATGCGCCCGGCAGGCGCCGACCGCATTGATATGGGCGCCTGGC
Source organism: Paenibacillus sp. MMS20-IR301 (assembly GCF_032302195.1). Classification (NCBI taxonomy): domain Bacteria; kingdom Bacillati; phylum Bacillota; class Bacilli; order Caryophanales; family Paenibacillaceae; genus Paenibacillus; species Paenibacillus sp. MMS20-IR301. Next base: position 7,627,965 of record NZ_CP135275.1, on the reverse strand, counting down.
TTCACCCAGGCGCCTTGCAGCACCGGCTCCACCGCCGCCGTTGCCGTACAGATGATGTCCGCGCCTCGCACCGCGTCCATTGCCGTGGGCGCCGCCGCAGCCGCTACGCTCCAGCGGCTGCCCATCTCTGCGGCCAGCGCCGCGGCCTTGGCCGGCGTTCTGCCCCACACCGCGATGCGGCTGATCCTCCGCACCTGCAGCATCGCCTCCACATGGCACCGGGCCTGCTCCCCGGTGCCGAGCACCGCCAGGGCCGCCGCGTCCTCCCGGGCGAGCAGCTTCGTGGCCGCCGCACTGACCGCCGCCGTGCGGATGGCCGTGATTGCCTGGCCGTTGACTATGGCCAGCGGGGTACCGGAGGCGGCGTCGAACAGCGCCACCATCCCCTGATGCGAGGGCAGGCCAAGATCGTGATTATGCGGGAATACGCTAATCAGCTTGGCACCCGCCACGCCCTCGCGCCGCAGGTATCCCGGCATCAGGCCCAGCAGATTCCGGTCCGCAAGCGGCACCACCTGGCGGAGGCTCTGCACCGCCCCGCCGTCAGGCAGATCTGCGAGAACGGCCTCCATGACAGTGATGCAGGCCTCCATCGTCAGCAGCTCAGCAACCTCTTTTTCATTAATAATAATCATATCCCCGTGCCTCCCGGAAAGCCGAACAGTGAATTGCGGCTCTAATCTAAGATTCAAGCTTATCTTTCTGTGCCATCATTTGCTATACTCTATATTAGCGAAAAAAGTTAAAAACTAAAACAAAGGGGATATCCTTGATGATCATTCAGCCAAAAACACGCGGCTTTATCTGTACAACAGCTCACCCGGAGGGATGTGCCGGACAAATACAGGAACAGATCGATTATGTAAAAGCACAGAAGAAACTTACAGGTCCGGTTAACGTGCTGGTCGTCGGCGCTTCAACGGGATATGGCCTGGCTTCACGGATTGCCGCTGCCTTCGGCGCAGGAGCCAACACGATCGGCGTATTCTTTGACAAAGCTGCTGAAGGAGCACGCACAGCCTCTGCCGGCTGGTACAATTCAGCTGCATTTGAACGGGAAGCTTCCAAGCTGGGTCTGAAATCCTTCAGCATCGTCGGCGATGCCTTCTCGGATGCCATCAAGACGAAGACCATCGACCTGATTAAGGCTGAGTTCGGCACCGTGGATCTGGTAGTGTACAGCGTGGCGTCTCCGCGCCGTACCCACCCGGTTACCGGAGAAGTATTCTCTTCGGTCATCAAGCCGGTGGGTGAAGCCTACAGCAACAAAACCATGAATTTCCACACCGGAGAAGTGTCCACAGTGACCATCGAGCCGGCAACGGATGACGAGGTCCGCCAGACTATCGCCGTTATGGGCGGAGAAGACTGGGGCATGTGGATGGATCAGCTCCAGGCTGCCGGTGTGCTGGCAGACGGGGCAACAACGGTTGCCTACTCCTATATCGGACCGAAGGTGACCCATCCGATCTACCGTGACGGAACCATCGGCCAGGCTAAGAATGATCTGGAGCGGACGGCAATTGCCCTGAATGACAAGCTCTCCGCGTCAGGCGGACGGGCATTCGTGTCCGTGAACAAGGCTCTGGTCACTCAATCCAGCTCTGCTATTCCGGTAGTGCCGCTGTATATTTCCGCCCTGTACAGAGTCATGAAGGAGAAGGAGCTGCACGAGAACTGCATTCAGCAGATGTACCGCCTGTTCGCCGAGCATCTGTATAGTAGCGGCAAAGCTGCAGCTGACGGAAGCCATCTGATCCGGATTGATGATTGGGAAATGCGTGAGGATGTACAAATCGAGGTGATGCAGCGCTGGAACGAGCTGGAGACAGATAATGTGCCGGAGCTGGCTGATCTTGAGGGCTACCGCGATGATTTCTTCCATCTGTTCGGGTTCCGCACCGAAGGCGTGGACTACGAAGCAGACACTGATCCTGCAGTGGATATTCCTAACATGGTATAAAATGTCCTGACTGGCATACAGCAGCCGCTCCTTCTTCACGGGGCGGCTGTTTTTTTTGCCCCGGGCCGGGTGGGATCAGGCATGGCATATACCATAGCCTATCATAGCCTATTCCACCCGGGTATTCTCCACACGGCACCCGCCAAGCCTGCCTCCTCTTCCGCATCCTGGTAAATCTGGTTGACAGGTTCTGGCCTGCAATGTAATTTAGAGCTGAAAGATACATACGGATGAATAGGATGGAGCTTGCCCATGGGCCTGCACAGTACAGGATTTATTGTTCCTTTGCTTGTTTTACTGCCGAACCTGCTTTTTATATTTTTCCAGCCCCGGAATGCCCCGGAGTCTGTGCCCCCCACACCGCTGATCTTCACTTCTCTGGAGCGGGCTGGCCAGATTTCCTGCTTCATGATGCCGATTCTCTTCGGCCGCGAGCTTGCCGGGCAATCACTTGGCCTGTCCGCTGCAGGAATGGCCGTGTGCCTGCTGGTTTATTATGGCTGCTGGGTCCGCTATTACCGGAGCGGCCGGAAGTTCTCGGCGCTGTTCAGCCCTTGGCTGGGGATTCCGGTCCCTATGGCCCTCTTCCCGGCAATCTATTTCCTGCTGCTCGGGTTCTGGCTGCAATCCTGGCTGTTTATAATCCCGGCCCTGCTGTTTGCTATCGGCCATCTGGTGAACAGCTGGAGTATTTATAACCGGATACGCTGACTGCACTATTGGCTGATCAGCTGCAGGCACAGCAAAGCCGCCGTTTCATCAGGATGAAGTGATCAGCACTTCCCTGTGAAGCGGCGGCTTATTTCAGCTTGCCCTCAATCCCTCGGCTTCCGCTGCTCCCTGAACTCCTGCGGGGTGCAGCCGGCTGTTTTCTTGAAGAACCGGAAGAAATAATGCTGGTCGCTGAAGCCCAGCCGGACCGAGATCTCGTGCATCTTCAATGCTGTGCCCAGCAGCAGCTCTTTGCTCAGCTCCAGCTTTTTATCCGCGATATAATCCGACAGGCTTTTGCCGGTTGCCCGTTTGTACCAGCGCGAGAGATACGAGGGATTCAGCGATACCTCCCGGGCAATCCGGGTCAGGGACAGATCATCCGCCAGATGGAGCTTGATATACTGGTGGATCATCGACAGGATGCTGAATTCATCATGCCTGGAGGCGGCTTTGCGGTTAGCGGTAATCCATTCGAAAAAGGAATGGCAGAAGGAGATCACGGCCGGCCACGGCGTGTGGATATTGAACTGCAGCAGCCGCGACAAATCCTGCTGGCTTAACGCCTGTTCTGTAAGGCCCAGCTCCTGCACAACCTCCAGCAGGGTGCCGCTGATTCCCGAGAGCATTCTCCATCGGATCAAAGGATCTTCCGGACCGTCCTCGCCGGCCAGCTCCACCCATTTGCGCAGCGGAGTCGCCCAGTCCGAACTCCCTTCCAGCAGCCGCTGCTTCACATAGTCAAGCAGCAGTCCCGATGAAGCCAGCCGGCTCTGCATAATCCCATGGACCGGCTCCGGCTCCAGCGTATTGATTTTGAGCAGCTTCTCCATGCCGAGCCCCATGCTGTCATAACCGGCCAGCCGCAGGCGGTTAAGGCTGTAATTCAGCTCATGCCAGTCCACCGTATTACTGCTGGCAATGACCGAAGCAGACAGCTGCAGCCAGGTGTCACAGGCCTGCTGGATGGATTCCATCGCACCATGCACGAAGCGGTGCGTCTTAAGCCACGCCTCTTCGCGGGTATGTGCAGATACAGTAGCTGGCCCGGGTTGAACGAAGCAGGCAATCGTGACCGGATCAAGGTCGACAGCCTTAATCTCCGCCTTGTCTCCCAGCAGCTCCGCCGAGATGTTCGCTACAGCATAGCGGATCAGCGTCCGGTCTGAGGGCGTTTCATAGTTCCTCCAGGCTTCAATCCTGATAATGACCGGCAGCACTCGCTCAGCCGCCTGAAACGGCAGCTGAATCGTATCGAATTCCTCCTGCAGGGAGCGGTAATCAATCTTGTCGGTGCGCCTCAGAATGTCATGCAGCAGCTGCTGCTGCAATTGGGGCAGCGTCCGGGGCAGCTTGTCACGGAACCATTGGGTCTGGTAATTATATTCCTCCTCCGAAGCTATCTGCTCCAGGGCCACGGCTACGGCAGCGCGGATTTTGTCCATCCCTTCTGTTTTCAGCAGATAATCAATGACACAAGGGTTGCGGATGGCCTGATGGGCATAATCGAATTCGTTATGGCCGGTCAGCAGGATAACCTTGCAGCGCGGCCAGCGGTCAACGATCTCGCGGATCAGCTCCATCCCGTCCATGCCTGGCATACAAATATCACTGAGCACAATATCAATTCTGAGCGAATTCAGCCATTCAATCGCATGATCTGCCGAATGCACTTTAATGATCTCCAGGTCGGCAAAATCAGCCTTTACAAAAAATTCGTATAACCCGTCCAGAATAACCGGTTCATCATCAACGATCATCATCCGCCGCACCGGATAACACCTCCCCTTTTCGCGGAATGTTAACTTTAACGCATAAGCCGCCGAGCGGGCTCCGTTCAACCTGCAGGCCGTAGGCAGAGCCGAACTTGATCCGCAGCCGCTGGTGCACATTCAGAAGTCCTGTGGTTTCTTCTTCTCTAATGATTTCCTGCCTGGTCAGCTGCTGCTGCAGCCGTAACAAGCCTTCATCGGTCAAGGTATCCCCGTTATCCTCAATCGAAATGACCAGAGTCTCTCCTGTTTTCTTATAGCTCAGGCTAAGCAGGCCGCCGCTGGACCTCCGGTGAAGGCCATGCTCAAATACATTCTCAAGAATAGGCTGCAGCAGCACCCGCGGAACCTTGATCCCCCGGCAATCCGGCTCCAGGCTGTCCACCTCGGCGCGGATCCGCGGCCCAAACCGGATTCCCTGAATCGACAGATAGACCAGCGCATGGTCCAGCTCCTGTCCGAGCGTAACCTCCTGGGCAAAGTCGCGTGTCATATAGCGGAAATATTGGCCCAGATAATCGGAGAACTCTTTAATCAGCTCCACATTCTCCACCTCCGCCATCTGCTTGATGCTGAAAAGGCTGTTGTACAGGAAATGAGGAGTAATCTGCGACTGCAGATGCTTCAGCTCCGCTTCCCCGGTACGGATGCGCTGGACATAATTCTCTTCTATCAGAATATGCAGGCGCCGGAGCATGTCATTGAACCGGATATACAGATATCCGAATTCATCCTTCCGCGAATGGGTAATATGCAGCCCTGTCTGCCCCTGCTCCGCCTTCTCGAAGCCTCTGATCAGGATAGATATAGGCCGCTGGATCGCCCGGAACAGCCATACCGAGAACAGCAGGATAATGATCAGCGACAGCAGGGTCAGCAGCCAGAGCAGGCCGGTGAACACACGGATCGGCTTGAGCAGGATGGAATTGGGAATGCTGGCCGTCAGCCTGAAATGATTGCTGTGATCGTAGAGTGAATAATTGAAGGAATCATTCTGCCGGTAGCGCTGCACGCTGACCGTCTCTTCTTCCGGCGGGCTGTCCGGGGCCGGCAGCAGCTCAGGCACGGCTTCTGCTGTCGACAGGACGTACTCATCATGACTGCCGAACACAAGGGTAATATCGCTTCCGCCGGATACCGCGTATTCTTTCAGCCGCAGCTCCAGCTCCGGATTCGACAGCTTAATCCCCAGCAAAAAATTAGGCAGCACCTTGCTGTCCATATTGAACGGGCTGCGGCGCAGCACATACAGCTCATTGTTATAGACCGATACTGGTCCGCCGAGATTGCCCATCGTATCGCCCAGGCTCTGCCAATCCTGCTGCTCGACATTCCGGACACCGTCCTGCACGCTGACCCGCTTGTTGATCTCAGGCAAATAATACACCACATCGCCGATGTAGGGGCTGGTCTCCCTGATCTGCTTAAGCTTGACCGCAATAGTATTCAGATTGCTGTCCACTTCGTACTGGCTCATAATCGGCAGCCGGGCGCTGAAGGAGGCCAGCGTATCATCAACGGAATATTCCTCAACGAGCCGGGTGATCCGCTGAAGCTCAAACTCCAGGTGGCTGTAATAAAACTGCAGCTTCGACTCATTCGCTCTTTCCACCTCCGCCTGCATCTGCTTGGAGCTGTAGAAGGTAATCGAGATTCCGAGAATGTATAGCGGCAGCACTACCAGCAGGAAAGCAACCAGCAGCTTATGCACGATTGAATGGCGGTTTAAGCGGTATACTTTTGATTTCATTTCATAGATTCCTTTGCGTTTGCTTTAGCTTTCAAAAAAGAAGCCGTCGCCGGCTTCTCTCAAGTACCTTTATACTTTAACCCTTCACGCTGCCGACGACCAGCCCGTGTACGAAATATCTTTGCAGGAACGGATAAATCGCCATAATCGGTAAAATGGACAAGAAGATTTGCGCCGCCTGGGTCGTCCGGTCCGAGACCAGATTCAGCAGGGAGGCTTCCTCAAGGGTAACATTCTCCATCGAAGCCGTTACCTGCTGAAGAATTGACTGCAGATAAGTAGCCAGCGGATAATGCTCCGGGCTCCGCATATAGATCATTCCGTCGAACCAGGCATTCCAGTGGCCGACAAGCGCGAACAGCGTTACTGTCGCAATACTGGGCATAGACACGGGCAGATACACGCTCCATAAGGTCCGCAGATGGCCTGCACCATCCATCCACGCCGCTTCCTCCAGCTCTTTCGGGAGTCCCCTGAAGAAATTCAGCATCAGCAGCACATTGAAGATCGGCACTGCTCCGGGAATGATGAGCGCCCAGATGCTGTCCAGCAGATGCATCTCCTTAACGACCAGATAACCGGGAATCAGCCCGCCGCTGAACAGCATGGTGAATACGAAGATCCAGGCGTAAACGGTCCGCGAGCGGAATACCGCCGCCTCTTTGGAGAGCGGGTAGGCAACCAGAACCGTGAAGATCAAGTTAACGGATACCCCTAGCACTACTCTAAGCAGGCTGGTTCCGAAGGAACGGATAAACTGGTTATTTTCCAGCATGTACCGGTAGGAAGAAAAGGTAAACTCCACCGGCCAGAACGTAACCCGTCCCGCACTGACCGCCTCACTTGAACTGAAGGAGATCGCCAGCACATTGATGATTGGAAAAAAACACAGGACCGCGAGCAAAACAAGAATGACATAATTGATACGGAGAAACCAGCGGTACGGTTTGGATGTGAATTGCATGGATAGTGCTCCTTCCCTAGAAGATCCGGTATTTGGCGAAACGGTAAGCCAGGTAATAGCCAAGCCCGATGAAGCCGCAGGATACAACGGACTTAATCAAACCAAGCGCCGTAGATACCGAATATTGCGCTTCCTGAAGACCTATCCGGTAAATCATTGTATCCAGGATGTCTCCTGATTCATACACCAGCGGATTGTACAGATTAAATACCTGATCAAATCCCCCGTTCAGGACATTGCCAAGACTCAGCGTAAGCATCAGAATCATTATCGGGCGGATCCCGGGCAGCGTGATATGCCATGTCTGCTTCCATCTGCCGGCACCATCGATAATAGAGGCTTCATAAAGCGAGGTGTCAATGCTGGTCAGTGCTGCCAGGTAGATAATCGTTCCGAAGCCGAATTCCTTCCACTGGTCAGTAATGACCAATATGTACGGGAACCAGTTATTATCCGCCAGAAACTGAATCGGCTGCATGCCCAGAGCCTTCAGCAGCATATTGACAATCCCGGAGCTCGGGGATAACACATCGACGACGATCCCCCCCAGAATAACCCAGGAGAAAAAGTGCGGCATATATATAATGGTCTGTATTGTACGCTTGAAGCCGTTCACACGGACTTCGTTGAGCAGCAGGGCGGTGATCACCGGCACGGTAAGTCCGGCTACGATTTTCATGGTGGAGATAAACACCGTATTCCACACAACCGTGCTGAAGCCGGGCAGATCAAACAGGTAACGGAAATTGTCGAGGCCGTTCCAAGTAATATGTTTAAAGCCTGCCACCGGGGAAAAATCCTGAAAGGCGATGACCAGCCCCGCCATCGGCACATAACTGAAGATAATAATGATAATTAAGGCCGGCAATATCATTACATGCAGCGGAATATTACGTACGAATTTTTTGGTATTAAAGCGCATCTCTGTCTCCTCCTTATATTCTAAATTATAGAACACCCTAAAAGGCCGCTGACAGTGGAGCCTGTTGACATTTGGTATCTTTTGATGACCTGTCGCCGGGATGAATCAAGCTGGGGCGAAGGGCCTACTGCAGACAAAGAAAGGGACGGCTCCGGCGTCAGATCCCTGACACCGGCCGTCCCGTTTGTTCGCCAAACTGGTTATTTACCGACTACTTCATTCACTTCCTGGGTAATCTGATCCCCGCCAAGCTTCTTCCAGTCCGTTACGAACTTATCGAAGGCATCCACCGGCAGATTGCCGTAGATGATTTTGAGGAATGTCTCAGCACGAAGCTTATCCAGTGTTGCTGATTTGCTGTTCATCGTTTTGGTCGGCGCATAGATGAACTGGTTCATCACAATCAGGTTGTTATCACGGTAGTGCTTGATGATGCCCTGTGAGCTGAGCGGCCCGAAGATCCGTTCCATGTTCCATTTATCAAGATTGCCGCCCCGGTAATCCATGATATCCTGATAGAACAGGCCTGCTTCCAGTCCCATGTTCGACGTATCCTTGCTCTCAATCGCCTTCTCTACTTCATCCTGCGCCTTCACGTTTTTGTTCGGCGGCAGATTGGAAACCGTTGCGTTCTGGAATCCGAGACCGGTCTCACCGTTCAGATAGGCGGCCCGCTCTTTAGCAGCTGACTCCCCGAACATTTTTTCAGCCTGGAAGTTAAGCAGTTTGATCAGAGCCTCAGGATGCTCATATCCTTTGCGGATTGCGAACACACCGCCGATTCCGAGGTGATTCTGCGTTTTGGCCGGCTCGCTGTCAATTGATTGTACCGGGTAAGGCACCCAGTTTACCGTCTGATCCTTCTTAAACATATTCATGACCTGGAACGGTGCCCATTGCGGCATGAACATCATTCCGATTTTGCCCGCATTTACATCTTCCATCGCCTTGGCGAATTCCTTAACGCCGAATTCAGGATCGAGGACCCCTTCCTTATACAGCCGCTGCAGTTCTGCCAGACCGGTCTTCACTTCAGGCTGGACTGTACCGTTAACAATCTCGCCGTCACTGTTTTTGATCCAGGTTTCAAGGTACGCATGGTAGCCCAGCAGGAAACCGTTAATCGGCAGATCCTTATTCATAAAGATCCCGAAGGTATCCTTTTTCCCGTTGCCGTCCGGATCATTAAAGGTGAAATCCTCGGCAATTTTGATAATATCCTGCATCGACGTCGGCTCTGCCAGGCCCAGCTTGTCAAGCCAGTCTTTACGGATCCATATCATATCCGAGGAGTCCAGTGAACCGCCAAAGCTGGTCAGGGCATACAACTTACCGTCCTTCGTAACCGGCTTCAGGCCTGCTCCGTCTTCCTCCGCATAATACCCTTTGACCAGATCGGAAGCATACTGCTCAAAGTATGGAGTCAGATCTTCAAGCATGTCCGCTTCATGCAGCTGTTCGAACTGCACCATATTGACCTTCAGCAGGTCAGGCAGGTCTCCGCTCGCCATGGTCACATTCATTTTCTCATCATAGTTGGCACCTGGAACAATCCAGTCATAGCTTACTTTGATACCAAGCTCATTCTCATAACCTCTGGTCCAGATATTATTAGCAAATGTATCTCCTTCGGCCAAGGTTTCCTTACCCGTCTCGGCCATGGTGGAGCTTAGCTTGATCGGCGGATCATATTTGGTCAATGGGCCGGCCGCTGCCGCCGCTGCATTCTCCGGTTTGGCAGTTGCGTTCGTTGCGCCGCCGTTCCCGCTGTTACTATTGTTCCCGCTGGAGCATGCACTGAGTGCCAGTGAGACAACGATTGCTGTAGCCAGCACCGGCAATGCTTTAAGCTTTTTTTTCATCTGATGAACCTCCCTTGTTATCTACATCCTTATTGTATTAAGAAAGCGTTAACAACGGCGAGTGGTATCCTTTTACATTCTGTATCTTTTCTTTACCTATTCCTGAGACTTTTTAGATAAATATGTAGTTAAGGTGCCGGTAGCCACTGCCCTATATAGGTCTATGTTAAAAACGGAACTGTCCTCACGTCAAGTCATGACGCGGGACAATTCCGCTATGCCGGATTACTCCGCTTTACCCTTTAAGCTTAATAACCAGCACATTTACCGAGTTCGCCGGCAAGTTCACGAGTGTACTGTTACCGGCCAGGACAATCTTGCCCGTGTGCGGGACAACCTTTCCCGCATTCTTCTTATTCACATTAGGCACATGCACCAGCGAGGACTCCCCGGTTAATGTAATCTGCTCGGCCTCCGCCTCTGCCTGAAGATCGAGAAGATTCAGCGTCAGAGCCTTGTCTACATTGTCCGCATTCACAAGCTTAACATATACATGGCCGGCGTCTTTCGTGACAGAGCTGAATATCTCCCGGTTATAAGCCTCCAGCTTATAATCCAGAATCCGGCTGGTGGTCCTGCCGTCTGTATATGAGCAGATCAGCTGCCCGCCGGTACCGCCGCCGTAATTCATTGTAATGGTATATTCAGTGTTGTCAGCAAGCGGTTCGTAACTGGCCGCCCTCAGGTTGCCGGCTGCAGTGCTTGATGAGTAATCCCCCAGGGTGTAGGCTTCAATCCCTTGCTTATACACTTTGACTCCGGTGGCATTGCCGCCATAGCCGATTGCATATTCAATCACATCCTTGCTTCCCGGAGTGATATCCGTCAGGCCTGCCCCTACATAGAAGCCGTCTTCACCCGCAAGCCTTGAAGCAACGGCCTCTACCTTGTAGTCTGTCCATTCATCATTCAGGATGTACAAGCCGTTCAGCCCGGCGGACTGGGCCTCCAGCACAAGCCCCACACCCGGCCGGACTACTGAGCCTGCAGAGCCCGGAATGACCTGCCATGCCGGGTCCAGCGCTAGTGTGAAGTCCTGATCAAGCAGGATACGGCCGTCCCTGTTAGAGGTAACCGTTACCCGTTTTACAGCCACCTCAGCGTTGCCGGCAGCGATCTCAATTCCGCCATGGGGAACATATTCGGCTTTCTTGCCGTTTCGGTATGACCCGAATGATGTTAGCAGCACCTTATCGCCCAGATACTTCGCAAACAACTGCTGTACATAATAGTTCGGAGTGAACCATACGGTTTCGTCGTCGAACCAGATGCAGTCCGGTGTCCACCGGTACGTTCCGTCTGTCAATACTTTATTGAACAGAGGCGCATAGGCTGAGAGCCGCACGACATCGGCGTTATTCTCGAACCCGGTCATCAGCGCTGCCTCTGCTACGGCTCCCGCGAGTGTATTTTTATCCGTAGAAGCATATTCTCCTACAAAGACCTTCGAGGTTTCCTTCCAGTTGATGCTTCCGTCCGGGCTCTTTGCCCTGTAATAGTAATTGTAACGGTCCGCATTGTTCAGCAGATATTCATTGGAACGGTAGTAATGCTCATCCGCAATGGTGTCCATATAGTTCTGCTGCTGCCCGTACCAGGTAACGGTTTCCTCAATGACCTCATGACCATCGGTAAAAGCAACCTCAGATGTCCCCTCCAGATTGCCGCTGAGGAATTTCCAGCCCGCCTGATAGGCATCGTCATCCGCCTGGGCACCCACGGTAGAGATAATGTGCAGCTCATGAGCCGGATAATGCTCTGCCATGTATGCATCGATTGCCGCCTTGAACACTTCAAAGTTGGCAAAAAACTCAGTGCCCCAGTTTTCGTTGCCCACTCCCAGATAACGCAGGTCAAACGGCCCTTCGTGGCCCATTTTTTTGCGCAGCGCAGCCCATTCGTTGCCCGCAAAATCCATGCTGATGGCAAAATCAATCAAATCCGTAAAGTTCTTAATATACTGCTCCCTGAGCTTGCCGCCGGCGGGATGGGCATAATCCGAACGGGCCTGGCACAGCACACCGCAAGCCATCACCGGGAGTGGGACCGCATTCAGATCCTCAGCCAGCTGGAAATATTCCATATAGCCGAGACCCATAGTCATCATGTAGCCCCAGACATTATAGTTTTCCTTGCGGAGCTCAACATCTCCTACGGAGTCCTTCCAGTCATAGACATTCTCCCAGATGAAGGAGCCCTCAGAGATACAGCCGCCGGGAAAACGCAGAAATTTCGGATGCAGCTCAACCAGCGCCTGGACCAGATCTCTGCGCAGCCGGTAATTCGGATTGCCCAGATAATTGGAATGCGCCGATGCAGACTGCCCTTCTTCTTCAGCTCCCCACACCGCCTGCGGGATTAATGAGACCATATCAATTGAGATCTCACCGGTAAAAGTGAGCGCCAGCTGGCCCAGAACCGTGTCTGATCCGGTTAAAGACAGCTTGGTGTCCGCACCATACTTTTTCCATACACCGCCGCCTTCAACATGGACAATAACGGTATCGCTGACAGCTCCACCTTCCGGTGACTGCAGCTGTACCGATATCAGGCCAGAGGCTTCGGCTTTGGCCCAGATGGTAAAATCATATTGCGCTCCGGTCCGGACTGCCATTGCACAATGCTGATTGGTATCAGCGAACCCTCTGTTCCGGATCACCGCCCCGTCAGCTACTTTTACATAATAGGCATTCACTTCTTTATCTGTACAGCCCAGGAATTCATTCAGCCCGCCGCTGCTTTGCGGAATCATCCGCTCTGTATCCCCCGACCAGGCAAATAAAGGCTCACGGTTCCGTCCGGTAGAGCAGCCGCATTCGCCGGAAGCATGGGAATAGGTATCGAAGGCGAAGGATTCGAAGGACCGGTTCTGCACCAGCTCCGCATAAATCCCCCCGTCCGCCGCATTGTTAATGTCCTCATAGAATAATCCGTACATCACTTCGCTGACATCCGCAATATCCCGGCTGCCGTGAACGTTCAAGGTATACGGCGGCACCCCCGGAGGAATAACTGAAATTTCGAAATTCTTCCGGAAAGAGCTGTCTCCCTTACTCAAAATCCCGGCAAGCGTTACCCCCTGCACCGCCGTAATATCCTGAATTACACCCTGGTCCGAAATCACCTCCGGATGACTGGATTTCCAGTCCGCTGCTATAGTCCCCCCCATTAGAGAAGACGGCAGGGTAAGGTTATGGGCCACAATGCTTGCCGGCAGGGACAGGTATTTATCCGCAGCAAGCTTCAGGATCTCCTCATCGGTCAGCGAGTCGCATATGATTTCAATTACTTTATCGTGGGATAAGCCTGCCTGATACATCCGGAAATCTGCAATGGAGCCGGTAAAATCATCGTCCGCCGCAAACTGGGAGCGTCCGATATAATTGCTGCTGTAGTTAGAGGCCTCCGCTAACGTCTTGAACCAGCGGCGCAGCTGGGCATAACTGCCGCTTGCGGTCTGGCTGATAGAGCCGTCAGCAACAACCTCACCGTTCAAATAGATAACCGGGCCGGCACTGCTTGCTTGTCCTTCATCCGTTCCCGTTACGGATATAGCGATATGCATCCATTCACCGGCAGGCAAGCCCTTGCCCGCATCCGCAACGAGTGCTTCACCCGCAGATAAGGTTCCGCGCAGCTGCCGGGTCAGGAACACAGCAGGTCCGCTCTCCCCGGTACCAAAATCAAAAATCCGTTCCCACACGCTGGTTCCCTTGCCGAAATATACCCAACCGGCAACGGTTAGCCCGGTGTGGTCGCTGACTCCTGCAAGCAAATCAGGGGGAAGCTGGATGAAGGATGAACCGTTGCGGCCTCCTGTAAAAGTAACTGCGGATCTGCCGCCGACTGTAGAGACCACCGGCGGCAGCTTGCCGGACACTTCCCCGTGATTATTCCGGCCGGAGCTGTCCCTGCCGGCTTGCTGCGCATCATCAAACCTGTAATGGGCAATCATTTGTCCATGAAATGTAGTCATCTATGCATTCTCCTATACTATGATTTATTGTCTTATGGCCCGGTTCTCAATGCCAATACGGCTGTCGAGATGTTCTCGGCAGCCTGGCTGGCAGTGTAATTGCGGTTATGGTGACAGGCGTTAACCCCGGTTATCTCTTGCAGGCACACCGAAATCAGGCGTGCCGTCTTCCTTCCAGCGGAATAGCTGAACCCGTGTATGACGGTTCGGATCATACAGCGGGTCACCCGTAATTTCCTTGTAGCTCCGCGCATGATAGACAATGACATCCCGGCCATCCTCGTCTACCGTGAAGCTGTTATGTCCCGGGCCGTACTGGCTGTTCTCCTCCGCTGTCTGGAATACCGGCTCCGGATGCTTAGTCCATGAAGCTGCATCAAGCAGATCACTGTCCTCATCCGCCTCAAGCAATCCCATGCAATAATTGTAATCTGTCGCACTCGCCGAGAAGCCGATGAAGATCCGGCCGTTCCGTTTGAGGACTGCCGCTCCTTCGTTCACTTTGAATCCGATAATCTCCCACGGATGCTCCGGAGTCGATATCATCGTCTGTTTGCCGCGCAGTGTCCACGGATTACTCATTTCCGAAATGTATAAATTAGAGTTTCCGTCAATGTCAGGATCCTTCTGTGCCCACACATAATACAGTATCCCCTTGTGCTGGAACGTCGTGGCATCAAGGGCGAAGGATTCCCAGGCGGTCTTCACCTGCCCCTTCAGAACCCAATCCCCTTCCAGCGGATTAACCGACTCATTCTCCAGTGCATACATGCGGTGGTCGAATAACCCTTCATTTGTCTCTGTTGTGTGAGCCGCTGCGAAATAAATGTACCACTTGCCTTGGATATAATGAATTTCCGGGGCCCAAATGTTGGCACTGAGCGGTCCCGCAGTATTTTTACGCCAAGCCACCACAGGCTGTGCTTCCGCCAGACCCTCCAGTGTCCTTGAGCGCCTTACCTCAATCCGGTCATATTCAGGGACGGATGCCGTGAAATAATACCAGCCGTCGTCATGCTTGTATACCCAAGGGTCGGCACGCTGCTCCACCAGCGGATTGGTAAATATTTTGTTTGCAGGCATAATGATCTCTCCTCTTTGCTAGGATGCCGGCCACGGAAGCTATTTCAAGAATTCCCCATATTTACCGGCCGGTATTTCTTTCGGTGCATGCAATTACCAAAGTAGCACAGCAATACTTTTATGTAAATATAAAAATATTTATATATTATTAAAAACAAATGAATAAAAGAGGATATTCATAGGAATTCCCTCTAATTAATCGTTATTACTTTAAATTATATATACATTTTTCTATTTATTTCATGTTATTGCTATTTCACTTCTGTAAAATATGAATTAAATCATTATCTTCAGGTTACATCTGCTTCTTAAATACAAAATCAAACCTTATGACACATATTCAAACCTTGCTCTATTTACAATCAGCCTATATAAAATATAAGATTTTATTTGAAACCGCCCTCTGCAAGATAACATTTGAAAGAATAAATATGACTTCAGGATACATTTGTTACTGCTAACGGAGGCATCGTTCTCCGCCAGGTTACGTAAAATAACCCCACAAAGTGGGGTTCTCGCTTCGATGATTTTTGAATAAATGCGTACAATTCGTTCAATGTATTCCATTAAGACCACATCAAACATCCAAACGGTTCAATCTCCACCTCCAGCAGGTCGGTATTCGGGATCGTTGTTCCTGTCAGCAGGTCTGTCAGCACCTGTTTATCGGAACGGAAGCGGGGCAGCTTCAGGCGATAAGTGTTTGGGGAGTTGTTGAGCATCAGCCCGATCTTGTCCTGCCCGCTGCGCCGTATGTATCCGAACGTATTCCGCGGTTCATCCGTGAACCATGGCCGGAAGGAGCCTTGCTGCAGCACCCTGTGGTTCCTTCTTAATGTGATCATGCGGCGGTACCACTGCAGCAGTTCCTCATCCTGCCCCTCCCACAGCATCGGCTTGCGGCAATGCGGGTCGGTAGCCCCTTCCATGCCAACCTCATCCCCGTAATAAATCATGGGAACCCCAAGATAGGTCATTTGAAAAAATACAGCCAGCCGCATCCGCAGTCCCGCTGTACGCTCGATGTCCCACCCCCGCCCGCTCTCCTTGCAGGCCGTCATAAACCGCAGCGTATCGTGGCTGCCCAAGAGCTGGAACATAGCCGTGTTAGCCTGATCGTTATACAGCGCTTCCAGATGCAGCAGCTGCTCCATGAAGCGCACCGGTCCCGCCGATTGCTCGGCGAAAAACTCCAGCATGCTGTCGCGCAGCAAGTAGTTCATGCCTCCGTCAAACTGATCACCGCGCAGCCAGGGACCGGAGGCATGCATAATCTCGCCGATCAGCAGCAAGTCCGGCCATTCGGCTTTAAGCTCGCGGCGCAGCCGGGTCCAGAACTGCGGATGGACCTCATTGGCCACATCGAGCCGCCAGCCGTCAATGCCGGTCTCCCGCACCCAATACTTGGCTACGGCAAGCATATAATCGGCTGCTTCGGGATGATTCATGTTCAGCTTGGGCATGTAGGCCTCGGCCTTGGCAAAGGTCTCATAATTCAGCTCGGGAGTCTGGGTTACCGGATAGGAGCGTACAAAAAACCAGTCCTTATACGCAGAGTTTTCCCCATGCTCAAGAACGTCCTGAAAAGCAAAAAACGTATCCCCGGAATGGTTGAAAACCGCATCCAGAATAATTCTGATCCCTTCCTGGTGTGCGCTCTGCACCAGTTCTCTGAGGTCCTGCAAATCTCCAAATGCCCGGTCCACCGTGTAATAATCAGAAGTATTGTATTTGTGCTCAGAAGGTGAAGTAAAGATGGGGGTCAAATAGACAAGGGTTACGCCAAGCTCACGCAAATAGGGCATTTTGGCGGAGATGCCTTGCAGATTTCCCTGATAGTAGCTGCTCGGATAGATTTGATAAGCCACTGAACCCGGAACCCAGGCAGGCAACTGCAGCGCGTCGGTGCGATGTATATACGCATATTGAAAAACACCTGCATGCTCGCGGCTTCTTGCCATCCCTCTCTCGCCAAACCAGCGATAGTCTCCGCCAGCATCGGCCACATGGAATGAATAGCGGCTTCTACCCGCTGAAGTCTGAATTACCGCCTCATGGATATCATAACTCCCGGCGGAGCCGATGCGTTCCATCTCCACGGGAAGCTCGCTTCCTGGAGAATCGTAACGGTCGGCATGAACGACGGTGCAGATGAGCGCCTGCCCGCTCTGTACGAACAATCGCAGCTTGAGAAGGCCGGGGCCGACGGGAAACGCATAAGGATCTTCACTGGCATGGATCATAAACCATTGCTTAGACATTGATTACAGCTCTCCTTTTATCCAAATCTTGCATTCTGTATAAAGTAACGGTGTAAAGCAGTTTGCTGGTTTTGTGTTATTATGGATACAAATACCACTTCCGTATTAAGAGGGATCACAATGAAAGTAACCATTTCAGATATTGCCAAAGCGGCCAATGTAGCTAAATCAACCGTCTCCAAAGTGCTGAACGATTCTCCGCGCATCTCCCTGGATACAAAGCTCAAGGTCCGGGAGATTATGAAGCAGATGAATTATACTCCCAGCAGCATCGCCACAGGCCTCGCCCGCCAAAGCAGCTATAACATCGGCCTGCTCATCGACATGTCCAAGGAAAGTGAATTTCTGAACCAGTTTTTCTATAACATCATCGGCGGCATTGAAAGTGTCATCGGTTCCCTGAAATACGAGCTGACCATCGCAAATGTGCAGCACAGCGGCCCGGAGGGGCATTTCTTGAACAGGCTGGTGCACAGCAAACGGGTCGATGGGCTGATCGCCAACAACTCGGTGCTGACCGATGAGCTGTCCGCTGAACTGGACCGTCTGGATTTCCCTTACATTGCCATCGGGGAGATTCCGGCGCCCGGCAGCTGGGTCGATTTCGACAACGCCGGGGGCGGCAGCATGCTGACCGGACATTTGCTTGCGCAGGGGTACGGTACGATAGCTTTTGTAGGCGGCCAGCCGGAAGAAAAAATCTTCCGGCACCGCTACAGCGGATACACCCAGGCCTTGGCGCAGGCGGGTCTCCCGGTCCGGCAGGAGCTTATCGCGTACGGCAGAGCCGACGAGCACGAAGGCTACCGGGCGGCGCTCAAGCTGCTGACCAGCACCGCGCCGCCCGACGCCATGGTCTGCATGACTAACTACGCCGCCTTCGGCGCACTGCAGGCCGCCAGGGAGCTTGGCGTTCAGGTGCCCGCACAACTCGGCATCGCCGCGTTCGACGAATATCCGTTGTCCCGCTACACCACGCCGCCCCTTACTTCGCTGAACATCGACACCTTCAAGCTCGGTGTCTGCGCCGGCAAGCTGCTGATGGAGCAGCTCGGCGAAGCCGGAGCTATGGGTGCCGGTAAGGCGGGCGGTGCGGCGGACAGCGATAGTGGCCGCGCCAACAATGATAAGCACGGCCCGGTCCGGCATTTGCTGCTGGAACCGGAGTTGATTGTACGTGAGTCAACCCGGAGGAACCGGGGCTGAGCTGAGCTCCATAACAATTAGATCGAAACCCGCTTATAATCAGCCGTATCCCGTAAATTGCCGGATTTTTCTTCGGCAGTTTACGGGATTTTGTCGCTTGAGAGGTTCTTGATTGCCCCCGGTGGTAACCAGCCGGTGTTACGCCGGGCATCTTGACAGCAGCGCATTAACAGCTGCCAAAGAAGCCCAGCCTCAGCTTTACTGATCCTTCCAGCGCTGCACCGTCAGATTCACCGTCTGTGCTCCACCCGCCGGTGTCAGCGTCCGGTTGGCGATGTCAGCTCCGTTGCCGCTCACTTCCACCGTCGCCCAGCTGCCGCGCGTCAGCTTATACTGCACCGCGGCTCCCGCCGGAAGATTCAGCGTAACGGAATACGTTCCGTCGCTCTCCTTCGTCAGCTGATAGGCGCTGTCCGCCGCATTCCAGCTGTTGAAGGAACCCGTCAGGTACAGCGGGCCGCCGGCCGGCGTACCTGACGGCACGCTGACCCGGAATCTCACGCTGTCGGCCTGCGGCTCACCCGCGGCGATGCTGCCGTTCACCAGGCTCCAGGCTCCCGTGCCAAAATGATAATTGCTCCCGCCGTTATTGTCCCAGGTGCCGCTGCCATTGTTGAAGGCTGCGGTCAGTCCCGCAGCGTTGCCCAGCGCAATCGTGGCTGAGCTGTATCCGCTGTAGGCGGAGGCACCCATCTGCACGCCTGGAACGGTCGTCCAGCTGCTTGCCCCGTCCAGCTTATAGTGGATATAAGAACTGCTGTAAGCACTGTTCTTATAGTAAATCGTCGCCGTGTTGCCAATCGGCGTGGCCGTTGGCGCCACGGTTGGCGCTACCGTCGGCGTGGCTGTCGGCGCCACGGTTGGCGTGGCTGTTGGCGCTACGGACGGCGTGGCTGTTGGTGCTACGGTCGGCGTGGCCGTCGGCGCCACGGTTGGCGTGGCCGTCGGCGTCACGGTCGGTGTGGCTGTTGGTGCTACCGTCGGCGTCACCGGCCCGCCCGAAGTAATGTTCCCGGTCGGCGTATACATCCACGTACCAGTATCAAAAAGATAATTCCTCCCGCCGTTGCTGTCCCACGTCCCGCTGCCGTTGTTGAAGCAGGCTTCGAGCTGGGCAGCTGCACCGATATTGATCGTGATCTTGTTATAGCCTGCAACCTCCGCAGCAGGCATCGCTACCCCAGGTGCCGCCGTCCAGACGCCGCCCGCCGGCCGGTAATGAATATAAGGCGTGGCATACCCCTGCTTATAATAGATCGTAACATTGTTGCCCGCCGGTGTTGTCACTGCCGCAGCCAGGCTGAGGCCGGACAGGTTGCCTGCGGCATCAAAGGCTTTTACCTGATAGCGATAGGCAGTGCTGGCTTCAAGATTGTTATCCGTGTACGACAGCCCGGCGGCGGTGCCCACTTTGACACCATTGCGGTAAATCTCATAACCGGCCACCCGGACGTTGTCTGTCGCCTCATCCCAGGTCAGCCTGATGGCGGAGGCATTAATAACTGCCGCTTTGACATTCTCCGGTGTGCTGGGACTTTCATCGTCAGGCACAACAGGCTGATCCGTAATAAACGGATGCGTACCCTCGATGGTCCCCTGCATGCTCTCGGTATATTTTCCACTCGCCAGATTGTATTTGCCCGCTCCGACATACACCTGCTGAATATCGCTGCGGGTTACATTTCCTTTTGCATCCGTCGCTTCAATATAGTAGTCGAGCAGTTGGTCGCGGTAATCGGAAATATAGCTGTAATAGAGATTGCCGATATCCGACACTGGTACCTTCTGCATGATCGTTTTGCTGCTTGGCTGCCAGTCAACGCCGTTAATATCCGTGCTGAGATCGCGGGTCTTCATCGGGTACGTGACCCACTCGCCTACCTTGGCCGGATCAATTCCGGCTACGCCGGAGGCCGCCAATGAGGCCGGATCGTAGACTTTAAACGTATTGTCCGCCGCATCCGCCGTCTTGTCGCGGTGGGCGCGCACCTTAACCTTAATATCACTGATTCCGCTGGCATCGTGGGCATACGTATAAATGGAGAAAACGTTGTTGTAGTGCTGAAGCGTCCACCCCTCAGCTTTGCTGACATTGGCGCTGCCCGGATTGTACGGATAACGCTGCGGCCACCATACCGACGGGCCAATTTTGTCTTTGGCCAGCTTCGATTCTACATACGGCTTGGAGAAGTACAGCGATTGGCTAAAGGAAAGGGCCGGCTTTACGCTGTCATCCACGTTCTCATCGTAATAACCAAAGCCGGAATCCATCGCCGGCAGCAGGAAATACCAGGCCAATTCGGCGGGGTTCGCTCCGCCCGCATAATCGTTCAGCGCATCCCCTTTTACCGGAAAAGAAAGCATCCACGGATTCAACTGGTTTCCGTCATACGTAATCTCCTTATCCAGCGGCGTAGCCGGCTTCCAGTAATTCGGATGCTCGTCAAGCCAGATTTGCTCGGCGGTTTTGGCATAATTCAAGGAGGCTTGAAGCAGGGCGAAGTTCCGTTCCAGATAGTGGTAGCCTTTTTCCAAAGATACGGTCATTCCTTCTTCAATGCCCGATAAATTCTTTTTGGGCGACAGGGAAGTGCCGTTCACTTGATTAAAAGCCGCGAATTGCCCCTTCCAGATGCCAAAAGGCAAATGCCAATGATACCAGGTGGGGTCGGAAGAAGAATCCCGGGTATCAATCCACGAGCCGTCCTGGACATGAACCACATCGGATGCCGCTGGCAAATTGTACTTAAGATACTCGTCGATCCCCATCCCGGTCACGCCGCTGCCGGCATAAGTCACATTACCCGCATTGCGCCAGGTCTCTTCCGAGCCGGCGCGGCCGGAGGAATTATCCCCGTCATGGGCGACGACAAAGATTTGTTTTTGCGGTGACAGATTTTCAAACGGCTTTAAAGCATCTGCCTTTACTTGCCCCAGATAACCTTCTTCCCAGGACTGGGCCTGAGCCACCGGCACGCCCACTATTTTTGATTCGATGCCCGTACTCGGATTCACATACCGGACCCAGTGGGCAGTCGAAGCAAACGGATACTTGTTGTGCACCACCTGCTGCTCATTGAACATGGGCTCGCTGACCCAGGCACCGGCTGTGCTGGTATTTTGCAGATCGCTGCGGTTAGGCGGGGACACCATCGTATCGGCTCCCGGGCTGCTCAATAGCGGATAGTCCTTAAGCGTCCGCGAGAAATGGTTATTGCCGATAACCGACCACTGGATGCCCAGTTGCTCCAGCACCGGAATGATCCGTTCAGAGAATCCCAGCTCTGTCGGAAAAAAACCCTTGGAAGACTTATAGTCATTCCCCAAAAAATACGGCTGCGCCAGCGTCGCCCCATGGTAAATCATATCCTTCAGCAGATAGTCATTGCCAACCAGGGGACCCATAGAATGATGGCCTGAAAAATGAATCATATCCAACGTATTTTGGCCGCTCGTAGTCTTCAGCGAACGGTATGCTGTTCTCCATGGTGTTCCCCAGGACGGGTTGGAATAGCCGCTGACATTGCCGCGCTGGATAATATTGTTCACATTGTTTACAACAGAACCGGACATTGTCACATGCATCTGCGCCTGGGGATAATTGCTGCGCAGCGTATTCGCCACACTCCACGGCCAGGTCAGATACGCGCCGGTTTTGGCATGATGGGAATAATAGGAGACCAGATCATCGTGCGGCATCGGGGAACCGTTCGGCAAAAAATAAGGATATAAGGCAGGCGGGCTCTGCTTCAGCTGAATCACATCACCATCATACGTATAGCGGATCGGGCTGCCTACAGGTGCAGCGTTGTAGGAGTTCAGGTCATAATACGCCCAGAAATTGGGCATGTGGTTATGATATACATGGGTAGCAGCAATATCTGCCGACACTCCCGCCGCGGCGGCCTGAGCAGCCAAAAGCAGGCTTAACAAAGTAACGGTGATTTTACGCCTTAGTCCTGTAAAGTGCACGGCCATTCTCAACCCCTTTCATTGTCCTTACTGGTTTGATCCGGCTTGTTGAAAAAAAGAAACGCTCCCCCTCCTCGTCTCCTTGATGTTTGTCAAAAACCAGGGAGTGTCCATGTCTCCATCCCACTCCCCGGCTCCTTTTCTACTGATCCTTCCAGCGCTGCACCGTCAGATTCACCGTCTGTGCTCCGCCCGCCGGTGTCAGCGTCCGGTTGGCGATGTCGGCTCCGTTGCCGCTCACTTCCACCGTCGCCCAGCTGCCGCGCGTCAGCTTATACTGCACCGCGGTTCCCGCCGGAAGATTCAGCGTAACGGAATACGTCCCGTCGCTCTCCTTCGTCAGCTGATAGGCGCTGTCCGCCGCATTCCAGCTGTTGAAGGAACCCGTCAGGTACAGCGGGCCGCCGGCCGGCGTACCTGACGGCACGCTGACCCGGAATTTCACACTGTCGGCCTGCGGCTCACCCGCGGCGATGCTGCCGTTCACCAGGCTCCAGGCTCCCGTGCCAAAATGATAATTGCTGCCGCCGTTATTGTCCCAGGTGCCGCTGCCATTGTTGAAGGCTGCGGTCAGTCCCGCAGCGTTGCCCAGCGCAATCGTGGCTGAGCTGTATCCGCTGTAGGCGGAGGCGCCCATCTGCACGCCTGGAACGGTCGTCCAGCTGCTTGCCCCGTCCAGCTTATAGTGGATATAAGAACTGCTGTAAGCACTGTTCTTATAGTAGATCGTCGCCGTGTTGCCAATCGGCGTGGCCGTTGGCGCTACGGTTGGCGTGGCTGTTGGCGCCACGGTTGGCGTGGCTGTCGGAGCCACGGTTGGCGTAGCCGTCGGAGCCACGGTTGGCGTGGCCGTCGGAGCCACGGTTGGCGTGGCCGTCGGAGCCACGGTTGGCGTGGCTGTTGGCGTCGCGGTCGGCGTGGCCGTTGGCGCCACGGTTGGCGTGGCCGTTGGCGCTACCGTCGGCGTCACCGGCCCGCCCGAAGTAATGTTCCCGGCCGGCGTATACGTCCACGTGCCGGTACCGAAGGTATAGTTGCTGCCGCCGTTGCTGTCCCAGGTGCCGCTGCCGTTGTTGAAGCAGGCTTCCAGCCCAGTGGCCGCACCGATATTGATCGTGATCTTGTTATACCCTGCAACCTCCGCAGCAGGTATGGCTACCCCCGGGGCCGTCGTCCAGACGCCGCCCGCCGGCCGGTAATGAATATAAGGCGTGGCATACCCCTGCTTATAATAGATCGTAACATTGTTGCCCGCCGGTGTTGTCACTGCCGCAGCCAGGCTGAGGCCGGACAGGTTGCCTGCGGCATCGAAAGCTTTTACTGTATAGCTGTAAGTTGTACTTCCGGACAGTCCGCTGTCCGTATACGAAGTGGAAGTTGTTGTGCCCACTTTAACCCCGTTGCGGTATACTTCATACCCCGTTACGCCCACGTTGTCAGTAGACGCTGTCCAATTGACCTGCACACTGGAGGCATTTTTTACAGTTGCCGTTACATTAGTCGGCACGGTTGGCGCTTCAGTATCTGTAATTTGCGGCTGCTCGGCATAGATTTTGGCCGCATTGGCGCCTACACTGACTGTAATCTGCTTGCCGGTTACACCTCCGGACTGCACGGTCACCGTATCCGCTGGATTCAGCTGATTGGTCAAAAGCGTTCCCGCCGCCAAGGTACTTTCTGCCCGCAGCGGCAGAGTCACCGTCTGTGTTCCGCCGGTAGCGTTGCTGAAGACGGAAATGACTTCCTGTCCCTTATGGGTACCGCTGTCAACGCGGCGGGAGAAGGCATACAGATTCTGCGCCGACCACATTTCACGCTGAGTGCCTGTACGCAGGGCGGCGAAATTTTTGCGGATTGTGTTAAGCTTGCCTATATATTCATAAGTGCTGGTATTCTCGTTAAAATAATTCTCCAGTACGTTCCCGTTCGCATCGCGTTTGATCATGGACCAGCGGTTCCAGGTATCGGCGATGCCGCCCGTCATAATCTGGCCGTTGCCGTTGCCCTTGTTCTGCTCCGTTCCCTGGAAAACAACCGGAGTTCCGCGAACGGTAAAGATGAAGGTCAGCGCGTTCTGAAGCTTCGCCACACTTCCCCCGGCTTCCGTCAGGAAGCGGTTGCGGTCATGGTTATCGATAAACGTAACCATATGCCCCGCATTTCCTTTGTAATAGGAATCCAAAGCCAGCGTGCTTTTGATATTGGATTCAAAAGACTGCCCGTATGCAAAACTGTTCAGCACTGAGAAGAACAGCGGGAAGTCCAGCATACCCCACTCCTTGCCCTGGCCGACCCAGCGGGAGACAAACTCAGCATTGCCGTCAAAATTCTCGCCGAAGGTATTGACGCCGAGCAGATTTTGCAGTTCGCCGATATCCGTCGGCTTCATCAGCTTGGCGGCATCTACACGTGCGCCGTCTGCCCCTGTATAGTCAAACCAATTTTTGATTGAACCAAAAATAGCGGATTTGGCGGCCGGAACATCAAAATCGATGTCATCCAGCCCGGCCAGATCATGATTTTCGATGTAATCCTGCGCCCACTGGTCATAACGTCCGTCCGCCAGACTCCAGTTGATATCCCCGTTATGGTGGTACCAGGCCGGGTTATTGAACGGAGCCGCAGGCTGCAAACCTGGAATATCATAATAAGCCTGGGTGCCCAGCATATAATCGCCGATATGATTCGGCACTACATCGATTACAACCTTAATGCCCAGCGCATGCGCGGAATCCACCAGCTCCTTCAGCTTCTCCTTGGTTCCGAAAAAAGGATTGGCCTTGTTGGGATCCTTGACATTGTATCCGTGATACGCCGTATTTCTTCCTGTTCCGTTATTCTCACGATTGGTCATCTGCGGTTCGGCAACCGGCGAAATCCAGATGGCGGTATAGCCCATATTGTGGATATACGGGAGCTTGTCAATGACTCCCTGCCAGTCGCCGCCCTTCATGTAGCGGAAATCCTCTTCCGACGTCTCCCCGTACCGGATCGCCGATCCGGTGGCATTATTGGAAGGGTCTCCGTCATGGAAGCGGTCAACCATAATCTGATAGATAGTGTCATTCTCGTCAACAGTGCCGATGCTGGCAGCATAGGCTTTCTGCGGGGCAACCGTAAATAACGGCAGGGCAAGCGACAAAAACATCGATGCGATTAATACAGGTACAAGCCAGGCTTTACGTTTCATTCCTCATCTCCCTTTCTTGATTAAAGCGCATACAAAAAGCAGATGATGCCATTTCCTTGCATTGCTGATCGCTGAATTGCATTGGCCGAACCTATTGCGCATGCCAGTACAATCCGGTGTGGATTGGGGGATATTAAATTGTCTTTCCGCATTGAGAAACCGGTTTCCCAACTAGAAATTACCATGATTTGTATACGTTGTCAACTTATAATTAGACCTGCGGAAAGGCCGGTTTTATGACCGCTCCGGCTTCCCGCTGCCTCCCCTCATTTGCCCAAAAGCACACGGCAACCCAAAAAAACCGCCCCAATGGACGGTTTTGGAACAAACTTAGCTGGTATGTCTTACCATTAGTTCGATAGGGAACATCCGGTCCATAGGCTGGCCAGGGTCCTCCTTTTTTTCAACGGATTGAATCATCAGCTCTGAAGCATTCAGTGCCAGCTCGTTGATCGGATGCCGGATGGTCGACAAACTGAGCAGCTCCGATACAGTTGGCATGTCATCCACTCCAAGTACAGCAAGCTCCTCCGGTACGGACAGGCCCAGATCCTTGCAGGCCTTCAGCACCCCGATAGCAGAGATATCGTTTAAACAGAAAAGCGCCTGCGGCAGCTGGCCATTGGCGTGTAGCTGCATCACCGTATCATATCCAAAGCTCTCCGTCATATCTCCGGTAATTACCGTTGTGAGATTGCCTTTCTCCTGCATAGATCGGGAGGCGCCATTCAACCGGTCATCGAAACCGGGGACCTGTCCATGCGGGTGAGTCAGAATAATAATTTTTTGATATCCCCTGGACATTAGATGGTCCACACCAACCTGTCCGCACTGATAGTCGTTCACCCGCACGATATGAGCCCCGTAGGATAAATTATGCCGTCCGATGGTGATAACGGGAACATTGAGATCCATGAGCCGTGGCATGAATTTCTCCGTCTCCAGAGTTGCTTTTACAATAATTCCATCTACCATCTGGATATTCATGAAGATTTCATCAAAGTCCAGAAGAATCAGCTTATACCCCATTGCCTTTAAGTGCTGTTTCAGCACCTTGGCAAAGTGCAGGAAATATAAATCTTCGAAATATCCGTCATAAGTGCTGTTTGACAGAACGAGTCCGATGGTATACATTTTGCCGGTGATTAGGCTTTTGGCAACGGGATTTACCTGATACCCAAGCTTTGTAATCGAGTTGCTTATTTTCTCACGGGTCTCCGGTCCCATCCGGTGAAAATTGCCATTCATGAAATGAGAGACCGTCGCCGGCGATACGCCTGCATCTTTAGCAACCTGTACTAAAGTAACTCTTTGTTTTGCCATTTGCTGCACCTCTGCGAATTTACTTGCAAGCCTGTACTCCCGCGGTTATCGCGGACGTCTGTCCATTACAGCGGGAAATTCCGGGAAGACCTGATGCGGTTCAGTCTGATACCAGTAGCTTATCGAGCTGATATCGTCACTGCGTTCAAATAAGGCTTGGCCGTCATGCCCTATTTGCTGTACCGTCACACGGAGATCCTCTTCGAACAGAATCGGGTCGAGAATATGCCAGCGGTAGAAGCCCCGCATCGGGCAAGCCGCCCCGTCATATATATGGGACCGGGTATCATCTCTGGCAGCGAAATAAGGGAAGCCCATGAATGGAGTCGAATACGTCTGCTCTTGCACAGGGTTCCCGTTGTCATATTTCACGAATCCCCAGGCCCCGCCAAAATAATCCTCCGCCCCGGTGCCGCAAATCGTTGGCCACTCCCGGTCGCCGTCGATATAGAATTTCACTTCCCCTTCACCATACCAGTAACGGGACAGGGAAGTCCAGGACATATAAGTGCCGATGAATTTCCCTCTTCCTTTAATTCCATCAATCAGGGTATAATCCTGCCTCAGGGCTGTGGGATTTTCTCTGCGGTACTGGGCATGAAAATACTCGGTATCCTCATCCAATTCATCCACCAGCATATAGTCAAATTGATAGAAAAACGCCTCAATGCTCTGCGGATGCTCATTCGTAATGGTCACTTTGGCAGCCTGGCGGAAAGGCATGGCAAAATAGCTGTTCATGCCGCCGACCGGATTCACCACTACGGGCAGTGAATTGACAACCGCCCGCGCTCCAAAGCCGTTGCAGAAGAAATCCCCCAGCGGCACTTCAACAGATGGATGTTCTTCACTATCCCAATACATGCGCAGCACCAGATCGCGGAGGACGAACCAGCCGGATTCCGTCTTATCGGTAACAGTCATCCAGATATGCTGAATGATTCCGGGCCCTTCAATATCAACAAGCGTTGCGGTTTCCCCCTGCGCAAGCGAGATGAACGCCTTGCCTTTGCGGGCAACGCCTAGCGGACCCTCCGCCTGGCCGCCTTGACCCTTCAGACCCCGCGGATTCTCCGCTGTAATTGCTCTGCTCTTGCCTTTCATTCTGCCAAACAGCTGATTCATCGATTGCATGGTTTATCTTCTCCTTATCCTTTGACTGCACCGTCTGATACACCGGCCATCACATATTTATTCAGGAACAAGTACGTAATAATAATGGGAATAATGCTGATGCTGATTGCCGCAAAGGTCTGGCCCCAATCCGTAGCCCCGAAGGCGCCGATGAACTCCTGCAGTCCGACGGCAATGGTCTTATAAGCCTTGTCGTTCGTGAACGTATTGGAGAATACGAAGTCATTCCAGATGAAAATAAAGTTAATGGAAGCCACCGTAATGGTGGTATTAATAGTAAGTGGCGAAACGATCCGGAAGAACACCTGATAGATGTTGCAGCCGTCAATCACTGCAGCCTCAAGAAGCTCATCCGGCACGTACCGGTAGAAGCTGGTGAAGATCAAAATGGACAAGGGCAGCGCGAAACCCACCTGGGGCAGGATCAGAGCCGGATACGAATTCAGCAGCCCGTAATCTTTGTACATAATAAAGAGTGGAATCAGTGTAACCTGAATCGGAATCATGATGCCGATGGTGAAGAACAGCAGCAGCTTTGAATTCAGCCGGTTAATCATTTTAACGAGAGCAAAACCAGCGGTTGCACTCAGGAAAATAATCAAGGCCAGACAGGCAAAAGTAACTATCGCCGTATTCTTGATATACAGCAGCAGACTGCTCTCCCGGAATACACTGGCATAATTGTCAAATGACCAGGAAGACGGCATCGCAAACGGCTGTGTGGTCAGCTCGATGCTTGATTTGAAGCTGGACAGCATCAGCCAGACTACGGGGTATATCTGAATCAGCAGAATCGCAATCACCAGGATATACAGCAGAGAAGAGGAGAGCTTTTTGTTTCCAGGCATGTCAGGCATCTCCTTTCCTTAAATTGAAAATAGCCCGGATAAGCAACACGGCAAGAAGGCTTTCGATAACAATGAACACTGCAATCGAGCTTCCGTATCCATACTGGATGGTGGAGAACGCTTGCTTATACATATAGGTAGTAACCAGTTCAGTAGCCGATCCCGGCACACCGATAATATAAGGAATATCGAAGCCCCGCAGAGCCCCTGTGGTACACATAATCAAAGCCAGGCTCAGCACATGCACGATGCTCGGAAGCTTAATATAACGGATTAATTGCCATCCATTTACGCCGTCAATTTTGGCGGCTTCTTCAATTTCTTTGGGAATTGCAATCAGAGCAGCATAGAAGATAACCATATACATCCCGATAAACCGCCATCCTTCAGGGATGGAGACGGCGATCAGAGCCGTATGGGGATTGGAGAGCCAGGCGGACTGGAGGTGCCCGAGGCCCACAAAATCCAGAAACATATTCAGCAGACCGAGAGGCTGCAGGGAATACAAATTACGGAACATTTGGGCAATCGCCACGGTCACAACCACCGCCGGCAAGTAATACAGCGTTCTGAAGATACCTGCTCCTTTGGTGACATAGGAGAGCAGCAGAGCAAAGAACAAGCCAATGAATACCTGCATAAATACTACGATTACCACGTACAGCAAATTGTTCTGCACTGAATTCCAGAAATACGAATCCTTGAACATCGCAATATAGTTATCGAAGCCGATATAGGCTGGTTCCTGAATGCCGTTCCATTGCTGGAAGCTATATTTAAGAGATTGGATAATGGGAACGAAGACCGTTCCCAGATAAAAGATCAGAGCCGGCAAGATGAAGATCAGCCACGCCTTTTTGTCCTTAAGCACATTCATTTCCAGGGTCACCCCACTTGTGTAATTACTCTACTTGGAAGAAACTCTCCACCCGGCCCTTAAGGACCGGGCAGAGACAATTCTGCTTGTGCCGGAATTTTATTTGCCGGCTGTATTCTTGGCAATGGCAGCATCTATTTGTTTGGCAAAATCCTCTGGAGTAATAAAGCCCATGGTCAGCTTAGTTATCAGATCGCTCATTACCGAGTTGGTGTTCGGATCAAGCAGCGTATCCCAAGGCTTGGCGAATTCTGAGCCATAGTTGTCCATATCCTGTTTAATGCGCAGGAACAGCGCGGAGAATTTGGACTCGTCATCAATGGTGAATTTAAGTGGAGACATCTGTTGCTTGGCCACATAAACGTCGCTGTAATTTTTCAGCACATAGCTCAGAAACTCCTTAGGCAGCCCGTCGAATGTTGCGGCCGAAGCTCCAAGCCCGATCCCGCTGTTGCCGAAGAATTCATTGTCCGGCGTGACCGCATTGCTTGTGGTCGGCAGATAGAAATAATCGACGTTGCCCTTAAGTCCTTCCGGCAGACTCTCCTCCACGAAGGATGGGATCTCCCAAGTGCCCATATTGTACATGGCAGCCTGTCCGTTCAGGAACAGATTCTTAGCTGTCGTATAATCGGTTGTAGCGAATCCTTCCTGAAAGTATTTTCCGATTTCAGAAGAGAAGTTAGCCGCCTGCATCCCTGCCTCATCAGACATTTTTGCTTTGCCCTGGCTCAAATCCCGGATGAACTGATTGCCTGTGGTCCGGAAAGGATACATTGCCGCATAACGCAATACCGGCCATACATCAACACCATCTACCGCGATTGGCGTAACCCCCTTGTCTTCGAGTGCTTTGCTGACTGCAAGCAGATCATCAAGGGTTTTAGGCACCTCAAGGTTGTTGTCGGCAAATATTTTTTTGTTATACCAGGTCATTTCCATGTGATATTCCATGGGCAGGAGATACAGACTTCCGTCCGGCAGCTCCTGGTATTTCAGTGCAGGCTCATAGAACTTATCATACAGCCCCTCATCCTTCAGGAATTTCTCCATGTCCACCAGCAAGCCAGCACTGACAAGTTCCTGGGCGAACGGGTCGGCATCACTATCAATGAAATCCGGCATCTGTCCTGAAGCAACCAGCGTTCTCAGCTTGGTCAGGTAAGAGGGTCTGTCCGCCGTCACCTGAAGGTCCAGCTTGAAGCCGGGATGATCGGCGGCGAACTGGTCGGCAAGCTCCTTAACCGTCTGGACAATGGCCCCGTTCTCCGGTCTGGCCGAGAGCCAGGTCACGGTTTGCTCCTTAGGCGCATTGGGCGATCCGGCAGTGTCTGTATTCTTGTTATCCGAAGAGCTGCCGCACCCTGCCAGAGCAGCGCCGGCCAAGGAGAAAACTGCAAGCCCGGTGAACACCTTTGACATTTTTTTTGTCATTTTAAACCCCTCCAAATATATTTATCTTATAAATGCCGTGTAACCATCCTGTGATTAACGCTCAGCAGCCGTTTTCAGGGTGATATCCTGAATGCTTACAGCGCCCTCATTGGCAAAAAAACCAAAATGGCCGTCCTTAAAGTTATAGATCCGGGTAGTCATTGCAACTTCATTATTGACATAGAGACATAAGATATCTTCTTCGAGAATCAGCTGGAATCCAATCCGGCTGTGGCTTCCAAAATCAAACGGACGCTCCAGCTCGATAACTTGCGGCTTGTCTCCAGCAATTTGCCATTGAAAGAATCCCGGTTCTCTTCTCGGCCACATATCAAAGGTGATCCGGTTATGAAAAGGATCGAATTTGATGAAATAACCATTGTCCAGCGACTTGTCTGTGCGGACTGCAATACCAAAGTCCTTCACCTGCTGCCAATCTGCAAAAGATGCTTCAAGCATGACCTGAGCAGGCAGCGGGTTAAGCACACTATAAGCCAGTCCATCCAGACACGAGAGCTGCAGTCTGTTATCCTGCTGAATGCAATTTTTCTCCGCTTGCGGCAGAATTTGTTCTTCCCTATTAAAATGTCCATAGATGGAAGACGGCATTCTCACCAGCAGTTCTCCCTGTTCGTTCTGGTGCAGCTCATGGACAACGAGCGTGCCTGCCCACTCCCAATCTCCATAATCATTCGAACCCTTCTTCGAAGGCACCCAGCCAAAAGCGTACCGCTTCTCGCCGTCTGAGGCTGTTTTGGCTGCATAAAATCCTCTGCCGTCAAAAGTGTCCAGCACCGGTGATGTGTACAGTCCATCAATCGTTCTGCTCTTTTTATAATGGGTGACGAACTTCTCACTGAAGGTGGAGTAGACCAGGTAGTGCCATTCCCCCATCTTGAAATAATCGGGACATTCCATCGTGATATACTTATCCGGGCTGTAGAAGGGTTCACCGTATTTCCAGTTCATCAGGTCATCTGAAGTCAGAAGAGCGATGCACCCGCCTCTTTTCTCGGAAGAGTTCATTTCCCTGGTCGTGACCAGCATCCAGTATTCCTGCTTCTCTTCGTTGAAGAACACAAAGGGGTCACGCCAATCATGTTGCTCATAAATCACTTCATCCCCGTAAAGCTTGAAGCCGTGATCTTTCGTCCAATGAATCCCGTCGGTGCCGGTGGCCCGCAGCACTACTTGCAGGGGCTTGCCATCCTTACAAAACGCTGGGTTAGGGTTATGCCCCGTGTAGAAGAGATGGTACATGCCCTCTTTGTCCTTGATTACAGAGCCGGTGTACGCATTCCGGTCTGGAGCGCTTTCATCACCGTTCGGAAGAACCTCTCCGTAATCCTCAAAGTCAAGCCCGTTTCTCGTGGCCAGCAAATTCCATGAGGTGTGATTGCCATAGTCCCCCCCCACTCTCTCATCGTGAAGATAGTACAGCTTGTACTCCCCTTGGTCATAAAACGGAATTACATCTCCGACCCAGCCCTCTGCAGGTCTGTTGAATATTTTCCTCATTTGCATCATCTCCATTAGTAAAACGTTTTACAAACATATACTAACATATTTTTTCACCTTGTCAACGGTTACAATTGTTTGTATAGTGGGATTGTAGATAGTATACACAACAATACAATCAAGTCATTGTAAAACGTTTACCAAAAAAACAAACGGGAAAGGGCATCCTTTCCTTTCAGGAGGAGAACAAATATGATTATTGGGGCGATTGAAGCTGGCGGTACAAAATTCATCTGCGGAGTGGGCAATGAGGAGGGCGAAATTCTGGACCGGATCAGCTTTCCGACAGAGACTCCGGAGAAGACCATGCAGCAGGTTGTTGCTTATTTTAAGCATACAGGTGTCGAAGCCATCGGGATTGGTTCATTCGGGCCGCTGAATATGGATTTCTCCAGTCCCTTGTACGGGCATGTGACCACTACGCCCAAGCCGGGCTGGGGGGGATTCGACTTCGTCGGGTATATGAAGCGGTATTTCCCTGTGCCGATCGGATTTGATACGGATGTGAATGCTGCTGCTTTTGGTGAGGTGAAATGGGGCGCGGCTCAAGGACTGGACAGCTGCGTCTATTATACAATCGGGACAGGCATTGGAGTGGGCGTGTATGCAGAGGGCAAACTGATTCACGGGCTTGTTCATCCCGAAGGCGGACATGTACTGACCCGGCGGCATGCAGAGGATGTCTTCGAAGGGTTGTGTCCTTATCATGGCGACTGCCTGGAAGGCTTGGCGGCGGGACCGGCCATTGAGAAGCGCTGGAGCATTAAAGGCTCTGCGTTGCCAGCTGATCATCTGGCGTGGGAAATAGAGGCTTACTATTTGGGCCAAGCCATCGCCGGAGTAATCCTGCTACTGTCTCCAAAGCGGGTGATTCTGGGTGGAGGCGTAATGCACCAGGAGCAGTTGTTCCCGATGATCCGTAAGGAAGTCCGCAAGGCTCTGAACGGATATGTGGCAGCCCCGGAAATTCTGGAGGCCACGGATTCTTATATCGTCCCTCCAGGTTTGGGTGATAACGCGGGCTTGTGCGGTGCCCTGGCGCTGGGGATCAAGGCTATAGAGGACAGAGGTTGATAGAGGAATACTGCGCATTTGTAAAATATAAAAGAGACTGCCCGTTATCAGAAGCGGGCAGTCTATGGCACTGATCAAATAATTGTAAGTATTGAATTTGAAACTGCTTAAAGAGTTTCTATCTTAACCTGTTTAAACTCTGCTGTACCTTGACTTACGAATAAGGCAAGCTTTCCCTGCTGAATATCATATATTCTCGCACTCAAAGCTACTTCCCCTCCGACATAAATTTCACAAATCGTGCCGTCTATGAATACCTTCAGTTCATACTCCTGATCTGGAAGCAGCTTTAGCGGACGTTCCAGTTCCACATCGTAAGGAAAGGTTTTGCCCCCCTCTTCCGTTTGCATAATCGATCCACGGAAGGTAATCCGGCTTCTTTCAGGTTCCAGCGTGATGTAGTAGGCAATGTCCAGCCCTTCATCTGCCCTGAGCAACATGCCCAGACCTTGGGTAGAACCTGTGAAAGAAACGCTGGCTGAGATTTTGCATAGATCCGGCATTTCCTCCTCTGTAATGCAGCCTGCGAAGGAATGGGGGGAATCGCATCGGATTGTATCCTCTGTAATTGACCACTCCCCGGCAATTCCATGAAAATGAGCAGGTAACTGGTTGGCGAAAGCCGAGTCTATGGTTTCTGGAACATTTACCCCTAGTGTCCCGTCCGGGCGCTGCAGGATTTCATGTACAACCATATTGCCTCCCCAATCCCAGGTGTCATAATCCTTGCCGGAAGCTTTAGGGGGATTCCAGCCAAACAGATCATCATTCTTTGTCGGATTCCAGCCGAACAAATAACGCTTTTGTCCATCGGATACCGATTTAGCCGCATAATAAGCCCGTCCATCAAAGGCTTCTTCCGGCGGTGTAATCCAGGGTCCGTTCAAGGAACGGCTCATCCGGTAAAAGGTACCAAAGCGCCCCGTATAAGATGAATAAATGAGGTACCACCAGTCCCCCATCCGGAACAAGTCCGGGCACTCATGCGCTCCTACGTGCAGATTCGGCGCATAAAGCGGCTCCCGGTATTCCCAATGCTTGAGATCTTTAGAAGACAGTAATCCCGTGCAACCTTTCCGATTCGTTGGTCCTTTAGCCAAAGCTGCAATCAGCATCCAATATTGCCCTTCTTCTTCATTCCAGAACACATAGGGATCACGCCAGTCTGCCAGCTCATAGATTTTACCGTCAGGACCGAAAGTGTCCTCAGGAACAGGCTCCCATGTTTGCAGATCCTTACTGACAGCATGACAGGCAAACTGTTTGCCTTCAGGAAAAATACAATAAAACATATGATAGATATCATCAACCTTGAGGATATGGCCCGTCCCGCCTTCGATTTTACAAGCCCCATCTTCCCTGTAATTTACGAAATCCTTCGTTCCAAGCAAATGCCAGCCTTGCTCAAGCCCTTCACGATAATTTTCTCTCCAGCCATGAAGATAAAAGAGTTTAAACTCCCCATCTTCATAGTACGGGATTACATCCCCCACCCAGGCGTTCTCCGGACGATAGAAAAATTCTTTCATTAAATTATTCCTCCCGTTATTTTAAAGTAGCTAAGTGTTTGTCCAGCAGCAGCGAGATGATTTGCGCGCTCTCCGCACGATTCAGCGTTTCATTTGGCATGAATAACTGGTTGCCGCGTCCGTTAACTAATCCAAGCTCCTGTAAGGCAGCTACTGCATCTGCAGCCCAACCGCTTATTGTATCGGCATCCTTGAAAGTGCTTTGACGATTAAGGGCAGCAGTCTCTCTTGTATGAAACAAATATGCTTTGTGAATCATAGACGCCATTTCTTCACGGGTTATGGTGTCCTCCGGCGAAAAAATATCTTTGCTTCTTCCCGTTACAATTCCTGCTTCGTACGCTGCGGCAACGGAGGAAGCATACCACTTCGCGGACTCCACATCCTTGAATGTATTTAAGTTCTTCCCAGTTATACCGAGTGTACGGGTAATTAAAGATGCGAACTCAGCCCGGCTTACCGTTTGCTTTGGTGCGAATGCCGTTTCACTCACACCCAGGACAATCTGCTTGGCCGCCATCCTTTTTATGACATCATAGGCCCAATAGGAGGCGCTCACATCATCAAATGATTTATCAAAAGTAAGGGCGGCATATTTGCTGAAATGACTCACCTTTGCAGTCCATTTACCTTCCGCATAGGTTCCACCCATATATTCCAGTTTGCCGTCATCAGCGATGTAATAAATCCCCGTCAGATTCTGGTGCGGATTCTCCTGCGCACTCAATTTGATGGTGACGGGTCTGGACAACTTCTCAAGCGTCAATTTTGTTCCATCGGCTTTAATAATGGACAATTTGAAGTCGTAAATCTCTCCGGCTGCAGAGATGGCAGCATGATTCTTAAGTCCGGCTTGCCCAATTAGCTCTTTGCTCTGCTCTGAAGTTAAAGCATCCAATTCAAAAGAGATTTTCGCCTGTCCAAGCTCACTGCTCGTAACCATTGCCTGTAAATCCTTCAATACCCCTGCGGGAACTTCAATTTCAACGGCTGTATTTTTAATCTTAAACGTATTTTTGCCGTCATTTGCAGCCGTGGACACAGGGAATAGCACTTGCCGCTCTCCACTTGCCAGTTCAAACGACAGGCTGCTCTGATTGCCCGGTTTGCTAACCGGATTTGCTGGCTGACTTGGTGTAGGGGTTGGATTGCTCGGACCAGCCGGATCCGTTGGGCTAGTTGGGTCCGTTGGATCTGCTGGATCCGTTGGGTCCGTCGGGTCCGTCGGATCTGTCGGGTCTGTCGGGTCTGTTGGACCCGTTGGATTCTGCATCTTAACCGGCACATTGAAATCATCCACGTTAATATGTCCGAACCCGCCAGTGGATTGGTCAACCACTTTAATATATAGCTCTTGGCCGATATACACTGATGCATCCCAGATCTTCCGCTGATATTCCTCATAATTCGTTGCTGTCTCTTTAAAGAGCTCCTTGCCGTCCGCTGCCCGGACTAACGCAACATAGAGCTTATCGATATCACGTCCTCCGCTAACCAGGAAGTTGATCTTGCCGTTACCGCCTAGGACGAAAGGCTGCGATTTCAGTGTTCCCGTTAAGCTGTCACCGCCGGCTGCCTCATTGAAGCCCCACAAATGATAGCCGCCCGGTATTTTATGTGACGGATTGAAATAGATCGTATCCCAGAATAACTGTGCATCCGTCACATGGACATCCTGGAAGGCATCCCCCTCTGTAATCCAGCCCGTTAAGTCACCTGTGGCAAAATCATGGTTAGGCAAATCTGTAATATCGGTGTATACGGAATTATCCCAGTTGTCAGGCACATCGACCGAAGCCGCCGGTTCACCCGTCAAGGCATTCATGTTCCATACTTCCATCGACTTGACCGTAATGTCGTTGTCCGCCCATACCTTGAGGCCCAAAGAATCGTATCTTTCTACGTAGACACGCGTGGTCAGCTTTTTCTTGTCATTGGCAAAAGCTTCAACAACTGAGCGGTCCAGGAAAATATGGAGCTTCAGATTTTCTCCATGCAAATCGACATATCCGCCCTGGATACCATCCACCCGGACATCCGGGTCGACGCTGCTCTTGGTCCGGTCCACATTGAAGGTCTCGTTCGTCTTGTCGTAGTAAATCAGCGTTTCCTCCTGGCCGTTATCGGAGCGCCGTACCTTAAGACCAAATTTCTGAGCTTCGCCCGGATCTATCTCCATCACAATCTCCAGCATGTCACCTTTAACATTTTGAATCAATTGATTGGCAGCCTGCAGATTTTTGTCTGCAAAATCAACCAGCTTGGTCCCCCGCAGACTCTGCAATTCTTGAATCGGCTCTATGCGCAACTCATCGCGCTCATCCAGGCTCAGGGAAACCGGCAGTGCCAGATTATGAGCCCATCCGGCTTGATACTCAGCCTGAGGTGTTCTTACATTCTGCACCATGGAGAACACGACCGTTCTTCCGTCAGGGGTCACCATACCGCTCTCTGCGGTTAAATAGCCGTCGCCCACATCCATTTTGGATGGTGCATCCTGGTCGGGTATAAATTTGAAATTATCCCGATCCCAGGTTCCGATCCAGTAGAAAACTTCAACATCCCGTTGCACATCGTTTGCCGGCAGAACCTGCTCAGGCTTCTCATGCGGATTAATCATGAAAATATATTTCTGTTTGCCTGTGCTATCCTTGCCTAAAGGCAGAAGCACCGGCAGTTCCCATACCGTACCGAGCTCCGGATACAAGCTTCTGTCGCTGACGTATAATGGCCCCTTGTACTCCCAGTTGTACATATCATCGGACACGTATACCAACGCAGTACCGCTGCTGAAGTCCTTAAGACCAGAGGTTACTAACTGATACCATTTATCGGCTTCCTGGTCATACCATACAAACGGGTCCCTGAACTCGTTATGGATACCGTTTCCGTTCTGCTCAGTAACCGGTTCAGGATATTTCACCCACTCCTCCAAATTAGGGTCCGTCAAATCAGCCGGTGTTGCCAAGCCTGTTCTTTGGTTCGGAGACAGGGAGTCATTGCCGGCGGTGTAGAACAGAACCGGATTTCCATCCCGGTCATACGCTGCGCTGCCTGACCATGCTCCATCCGGATCGAGGGTACCGGCTTCGGGTGCAAGTGCTGGCCTCACATTTTCCCAATGCACCATATCATCACTCACCCAATGTCCCCAATGGATTTGATGCCAGTATGGACCTTGCGGATTGTGCTGATAAAACAAATGGTACTGGCCGTTATAATAGATAGGCGCATGCGCTTCATTCATCCAGTTTTGAGGAGGCATCGCATGGTACTGTGGCCGTTGCTGATCACCGTCGAACACACCGGGATCCTCAGCGATATCTCCGTTTGCTATATCCGGAACCGTGCCGCCGTGAAGCGTCTTTACACTATCGTATTCTGCAAGGATTTCTTGACCTGTGAGTGCTTTGTTCTGCAGCTTCACTTCATCGATGAGTCCGCTGAACATGTTGTAAGAGAATAGGCCTGCGAATTCTACAGATTTATTATTTTTACCGATAATCAGATTTGCTGTAGATGATGTGATTGGAACATTAAGGGGGGTTGCCTGAGAAGCAACCTGCTTACCGTTCAGGTATAGTTTGATTTCTCCAGTCCCCTTATCGAATGTGGCCGCGATATAATTCCACTTATACTTCTCAAGCGGATGATCATTAACCCATACCTGAATCCACTGTCCGCCGATTCCAGCCTGAAATGACCATGTACCGTGCCGGTACATACCAAGCGCGAAACCTTCGGCCTTATCCTGATCGGACTGATTTACAATGGCAGAAAGCTTATTGCCGTCTCCCCATTCATAGCTGCGCGGAGCAACCCAGGCTTCAATCGTTACCGCGTCACTTACCGGAAGGGTATCCTCTGCATTAACCTCAACATCATTTGAATATCCGTCAAATAACAAGGCACCGCCTTTGACTCCATGCGGGGTCCATCTTGGATCCTTGGACGCCATATATCTGGCGCTGTTAAACACATAGTTTACCTCGTGCTCAAGATTGCTTACTTGCTCAAGCGCCATCTTGCCCGCGCCTTCATCAAAATTCATATAGAAGATATTCCCTGTGCTGTTTGCCTGGAAGGCATCAACGGAAATGCTGGACTGATTTGACTGATCGGCTACCTTGATATAAAGCCTCTTGTTGTAGTGTTCATATACATTCCATGAAATCTTCTCATTTGCACTGATATCGCCGGTTTGCTTAAGCAATTCATTGGTGCTCGCATCATAAAGGGCAACATACGCATCCGCAGGTTGAACAGTATCCAGAACAGTAAAGGTAATTGTCCCGTTACCCTGAAGAGTAAAGGCACTGGAAGTGATTGCTCCTTCTCCTTCCATAGAGGATTTAGCATAGAAACTGCCTTCTTTACCAGCGGCCGCTTGATCAGTCACTTGAAAGGCATTTCCCTCAACCGTCCAACCTTCAAGGGTGCCCGTCTCAAAACTGCGGTTTGCGATTTCAGTTGGAATGATGTTCTCAGCCATAACACCCTCTTCCGGAACCAGTTCATTGAAGGTGTGGAAGGCATCCGCAAAAATCACCCCCCAATCAGAGAATGCCTGATCGACAATTTCGATATAGAGTCTTTTGCCAATATACTTGGACAGGTCAGCCTTGTACTCTTGCATATTCGCGAGTCTCATCCCCTGTGCCGGGTCCGGGAAGCCGGAATCATTAAACTCACTGTTGCCATATCTGGCGATCAAATTCCCTGTATCTGCATCACTGATGCTGACAAAAGCCTGATCTGTATGCTTGCCTCCGCCTAATCTGAAGGTGATCCAGCCGGTTCCTCCTAACTCAAAGGTGCTGGAACGAAGCACTCCTGTCTCAGATTCGGCGTATTTCCAGCCGTCCAGATGATAAGTGCCTTCCTGGTTATACGGAATTTGTTCCGCCCACCAGGTAGCTTCATCAGATACGCTGTCCGGCCCAAAGGCCTCACCTTCCACAACGGTCCATCCGGTCAAATCACCCGACTCAAAGCTTGGATTCTGGATTTGATAGCGTTTGGAATCCGGCTTAATATCGGCAGCAACACTACCTTCGGCTGGCTCTGATTCATGGTACATCAAAAATGCATCTGCAAAAATCAATCCCCAATCCGAGGTTGCATTATCTACGATTTCAACATACAGCTTCTTGCCCAAATATTCAGATAGATTGGCCTTGTATTGCTCCATATTGGCAAGCCTCATTCCCTGAGCGGGATTAGGGAAGCCAGCATCTGAAAATTTGCTGTTACCATACCTGGCGATTACTTGGCCTGTATCTGCTTCTACGATGTTCACATATACCTTATCAGGGTTTTTAGCAGCACCTAGCTTGAAGCTGATCCAGCCACTGCCTCCCAGCTCGAAGATACTGGACCGGAGTACACCTGTCTCACCTTCGCTGTACTTCCAACCATTTAAATGATAATTCCCCTCTTGGTTATACGGGATTTGTTCCGCCCACCAGGCAGTTTCGTTTG
Organism: Paenibacillus sp. MMS20-IR301; assembly: GCF_032302195.1. Classification (NCBI taxonomy): domain Bacteria; kingdom Bacillati; phylum Bacillota; class Bacilli; order Caryophanales; family Paenibacillaceae; genus Paenibacillus; species Paenibacillus sp. MMS20-IR301. The sequence continues at coordinate 7,587,115 of NZ_CP135275.1, read as the reverse complement.
ATACGCTGTTTGCACCAAACGCTTGGCCTCTGACAACCGTCCAGCCTGACATATCCCCAGTTTCAAATCCCGGGTTCTCAATTTGGTAGACCGTATCCGTAACTGATGATCCCGTGTCGGCTGCTGAAACAGAAGCTTCCCCGCCATCAACTTCAACTCCGGCTGCGGCAGCGGGTGCAGCCGGGATTCCTGCAGCCACAACCTGAAGAACCATAACCCACACAATCATTCCGGAGAACCACGATTTACTTCTTTTGGCTTCCCTCATTAATAAGCCTCCTTCTTCGCTTTTTCTTTCACAAAAATTGAAGCGCTTCCATTTTTAATGAGCTTGCATGAGAGTTTTGTTGTATCCATGGATAAGGAGCGCCTAGGCGCCCCGCATTACCATATAGACTGCATGTCCCATATTTCCATCGACTTCACCAACGCCGCACCATCTCCCCAGATCTCCAGCCCCAAGGCATCCGTACGGCTTGGATACACCCGGGTTGTCAGGCTTTTCAATCCGTTGGCATAGACTTCGACCATAGAGCGGTCCAAATAGATATGCAGCCTCAGATTCTCTCCTAGCAGTTCTAACTTGCCACCTTGAACTCCACTGCATTTTTCTCCAGGATGTTGCGTTGTTTTTGACCGGTCCACTGAGAGCATAGCTTCATTCAAATCATAAAATAGCAGTGTTTCTTCCTCTCCATCCGGTGACTGCCGGACCTTGATTCCGAGTTGTCCCGCACTGCCCGGCACAAGCTCCAATTGAATCTCAAGCATGTCGCCTTGAACATCCTTGAGCAGGTTATTGGCTTCCGCTAATGACTTATCTTGAATCGATAAACGCTTCGCGCCGCGCAGCGACTCCAGCTCCTGAACCGGCTCAATGCCCAGCCGTCCATCCTCACGCAAATACACGCTTAGCGGCAAGCCGCCGTTATGGGCCCAGCCCGCCTGGTATTCCAGTTCGGATGTGCGGTCACCCTGCGCGATCGTAAAGACGATATTCCGTCCCGTCTTCGGATCAACCATGCCGCTTGGTCCGGTGAAATGGAAATCACCGACATCAATCAATTGAGGTTCCTCCTGATCTGGAAGGAACGAGAGGCTGTGCTTGTCAAGCTGCCCGATCCAATAGAACACCTCGACATCTGCCCCCTTTCCCACCGGACTGACCAACAGGAGATACTTGCTCACACCTTGTTTGTCCTTACCCAGAGGAAGAAATACAGGGAGCTCCCAGATAGGTCCAAGATAAGGGAACCTCTGAATATCCGCTTGATAGAACGGCCCCTTGTACGTCCAATTCAGCATATCCTGCGAGGCAAAGGCCAACGCTGCTCCGCCTCCGCCATCCATCCCTGACCCAACCAAGGCATACCAGCTGTCATCATCCTTCCACACGAACGGGTCGCGGAAATCCCCGAAGGCACCCATACCTTTCTTCTGTACGATAAGCGGCTCAGGATGTTTAATCCACTGAATCAGATCAGCGTCTCCATCCTGCGGGTAAGTACTTCTGGCAAGCGCCACGCTCTGATTCGGCGATGCATTGTCATTGCCCGCGGTGAAGAACAAGACAGGCAGACCTTCTGCATCATAGGTGGCGCTTCCTGACCAGATCCCGTCGGGTGCAAGCTGATCCTTCTCAGGCGCCAGGGCTACCGGAAGATCACGCCAATGCACCATATCTTCACTTACCCAATGCCCCCAATGGATATGATAAAAGAACGGCCCTAACGGATTATGCTGATAGAACAAGTGATATTGCCCGTTAAAATAGATAGGTGCATGAGGTTCGTTCATCCAATGAGCGGGCGGACTGACATGATATTGCGGTCTGTGCCGGTCCTGTAGCAGGGGAGCGCGGTCCAGCTTAATTTCGTCATACTGCACTTGCGGCCGGATGCCTCCGGGTGCGGAAGCCAGGACTTCCTGATAAGAAGCTGCTGCCTCCTCCGCACTTAAGGCCCGGTTATAAATCTTCAGCTCACCGATAATACCACTGAACATCTGAAGGTTGAACACGCCTGCCAGCAGGCTGCTGTGATTATTCTTGCCGATGAGCAGTTCTGTTCCTGCCGCCTCCGCCAGACGGGAGCCGCGGGGCAAGTCATTCGAAGCAATTTCGCTGCCGTTCAAATAGAGTTTGAGTCCACCCTCATTGCCATCGAATACAGCATTCACGTAAGACCACTCATTCTTGGGCAGTTCGCAGCCGTCCGGCGACCAGACCTCCTTCCACGCTCCTCCTTCAAGTCCAACCTGGAAGGACCAGGCCCCATGCTTGAACATACCCAGCAGATAACCCTGTTTGCGCTCCATATTGTGGCGGTTCACAATAGCCGTCAGCTTGCCTTCATGACCCCAATCATAGGTGCGCGGCGCCACCCAGACTCCGATGCTGAGAGACGAGAGATATCCTTGCTCGCTATTTCGCACTTCCCTGCGGACGGGATGGGCAATGGATGTGGAATAACCATCGAAGAAGAGCCCGCTGCCCGTCACTCCCTGTGTCCACTGCGGAGTGCACGGTTCAGTAAATTCAGCTTGATTAAAAACATATTGAATATCATCCCTGACCCCGGATACGCTCTCCAGAGCACTTGCTCCGTTACCTTCATCAAAAGCCCAGTGCATCATCAACCCCGAATCGCCTGCCTGACGGCTCATGCCTCGTTCCTCCCTTCAGTCTGCGTTGTAATACCAGCCGGAATATGAATGGAATGAAGTGTATGAATCTGAAGTGAATCCAGCACAATCTGTCCTGATTTGGTGCTTATCTCAACTTTCTCAATCGGAGCATCAGGGAAAACCTGATCGGTCAGCACAACCAGTCCATGATTCGCATACACTTCAACCGAATTGCGGTCCAGCCAGATATGGAGTTTGAGTTGTCCATTCACCGCAGCTATGCGGGCACTATGTTTGCATCCGAACTCCGGATGGAAATCAGTCACACCTGATTTCGAACGGTCGATGGACAGCCACTCCTTGGCAGGGTCGTATCCAATCACGATTACGCTCTGACCGGAGGATTTCAGCTGAAGCTGCACCTCCTCCCCGGACCGGACATCAATCTCAGCCTCAATCTCTATCAGATCATTATTCGTCTCCTGCTTAAACGGGACCTCCGGCGTAACGGTGATGGCCTCCCAGCTCAGAGATTCATTGCGCAGCCTGGCTACTTCCCGGACAGGCATTTGGGTCAGCACTACACTTCCGTCCTTGCTGGTTAACGACAAGGCCCGGGGCAGGGTCATTGCGCCTCTCCAGGAACCGGTAGGTGTCTCGTTGGCATACTTCCAGTTGCTCATCCAACCGATAATTACGCGGCGTCCGTCCTGCTCAGGAATATCCGACCAGGTAACGCCTGCATAGTTGTCCCTGCCATAATCCAGCCACAGGATATGATCAGCCGGATTGTCATTAATGAATGTATTCCCGTCGAATTCTCCAATGAAATATTGCGTGCGTGAGCCTTCCGGACAATCGGGATGATCCCCGATACTAATGATAAGCACCCATTTCGATCGTCCGGTATCATCAACCGGCAATGCAAACAGATCAGGACACTCCCAAACACCGTCATGCGAGCCTTCTCCGCTGCCGAATTTACCGGTAAGCGACCATTCAAGCAAATTAGCAGATTCATAGAACCGTGCGTGGTCTCCCGCAACAATAACCATAATCCACCGCGCACTCTGCGGATGCCAGAACACCTTCGGGTCCCGGAAGTCTATCAGTTCATCCTCGGCGAGAACAGGATTCCCTTCATACTTGTGCCAAGTTTCGCCCTTATCACTGCTATAAGCCAAACTCTGCCGCTGGCGCGGCTGACCTGTTACCGGATTTGAATCCGCATGGGTAAAGATCGCGACGAGTCCATAGGAATCTCCGAATAATCCGCTGCTATTCTTCCAGTCCACTACACAGCAGCCTGAGAAAATAGCTCCATGCTCATCCGGATATAGAGCAATAGGTGCGTGCTCCCAGTGAATCAGGTCCTTACTTATAGCATGCCCCCAGTGCATCGGCCCCCATTTATTACTGTAAGGATGATTCTGATAAAAGAGATGATAGCTTCCCTCACAATAGACTAATCCATTCGGATCATTCGCCCAGCCAGTGGGAGGTGAGAAATGAAATCCCGGTCTATAACAATCGGCAATATCCTGCGGATTGGAATCTATCATCTGGTTAATCTCATCTGTCGTCGGCATAGACCCAAGAGCCCCTTTCCGTGTTGTAACTAACGCTCCTCCGGCATTGGCAAAGGTCAGTATGCTAGTCATTTGCTGGCTCGTTAGATCATGCAGAGAATTTTCGTTCTCCAGGAGCTTAGATAACAAGCAGCCCAGAAAAGCGTCGCCGGCCCCCGTCGTGTCAATGGCCTTGACCTTAAATCCCGGCACATATCCATCCTGACCGGCTAAACGGTAATAACAGCCCTTTTCCGCTAAAGTAACGACAATGAGCATAATATCGAATCGCTTCTGGAGCTCCAGTGAACCTTTCTCAACCTCACTGGTTCCTGTGATAAAGAAGAGTTCTTCTTCTGAAATTTTTAGGATATCAGCATATTTCAGTCCCCAAAATATCTGTTGCTTGGCTTCCTCCTTGCTCTCCCATAACGCAAACCGGATATTCGGATCAAACGAGAGTAACACCCCAGCTTCCTTAGCCTTGAGAACTGCCGTTCTGGTTGCTGTCCGGGCCGGTTCATGAGTCAAGGACAATGAGCCATAATGGAGTAACCTGCTGGATTCAATCAGGCCCAGGGGAACATCCTTCGCGTCTAGGAAGGTGTCTGCTCCCGGCTTCCGGAAGAAGCTGAATGTTCTGTCTCCCTGCTCATCCAAATGGACAAAGGCCAGCGTTGTACTCGCTTCATTCGTAACGGAAATCTCAGATACATCAACACCGCTGTCTTGCAGTGTCCTGTACAGCAACGAACCGAATTGATCTTCCCCTACTTTACTGATCAAAGCAGTTCTGGCTCCTAACCGGGATAGTGCAGCGGCTACGTTAGCCGGAGCTCCTCCTGGATTGCATTCAAACTGCTCGTTCCCCCCAGTTGAACGCCCCGCCGGGGTAAAGTCTATTAATACCTCTCCTATAGCGATAACATCAAGCACAGTTTCTCTCCACCTATCATCTATTTATTTATTTTTTCAGGTTCGCGTTATAACGGTCCAGACCTGTTTGATAGATGTCCATCAATTCTTTCAGGCCCATTTTATCTAGTGTCTTCAGATAGTTATCCCATGCTTTATCTGCTCCGCCGTCAACAATGAATCTTCCTCTTTGGGTATTTACATACTTAATCAGTTCAGGCTCAATCTTATTGATTTTGTCCAGTTCCTCAGGTTCAAAGAAGATATTCGGATAGTTCTCCTTTTCCATATACGGATCGTAATATTGCTCCAGATCTTTTACACGCTGCTGGGCACGCGGCTCGAGATCCACAACTTTCCCCAGATCTTCTATGGTAATAACACCAGGTGCGCCCGATCCCGGAGCAACCTTTTGACGGAATTCACCTGCAGAGGTTCCCTCAGGAAGCGGCAGATTTACGAGTTTTCCGTTTTCGTCCTTCTTATATACGACATCCAGCGGACCCCAGTGGATCTGAGCGGCCATGTAAGGTTCAAACTGCTGGTCGGCCCAGCGCATAGTGACTTCGGGGTTGCTGTTTTCTTTGGTAATTACAAAAGATCCGCGTCCAGGGCCACCGCCATTGCCGCGTCCAATGGTTTGGTCCCCATCCGGTCCTTTCAGTGGAGATAACAGAACATAATCCTTGGCGCGCTCTGTTCCTACAACTTCTTCTACTTCCCACCAGACATAAGATCCCAGCGTCTCATCCGTTGTTTTGCCCTTGGCCAGATATTGTGCTGCATCCTGGGTGAAGGACTCCGGATCAATCAAGCCTTGCTTATACCATTGTTCATGAAAATAATTAAGCGCTTCCTTATATTCAGGCTGGGCAGCGGTAAAAATAACCTTTCCGTCACGCACGACCCGGTGCTCCAGATTATCCGGAAGTCCAAAAGCTCCGAATAGACCGGCAATATCCATACACCACTGCATGTGCATGAAGCTAAGCGGAATCTCATCCTGTTTCCCGTTGCCATTCGGATCCTGCGTTTTGAATGCAAGCAGCGCTTCCGTATATTCATCCAGTGTCTGTGGTACCTTCAGTCCAAGCTTATCCAGCCAGGATTTATTGATGACGTGGAAGAAGGGATTGGTTCCCAGGTTATTCTCTTCAAAGGATGGCAACCCGTAGATATGCCCGTCGGGCGCTGTAATCGATGATTTGATATCAGGGCGGCGGTCGAGAAGCGCTTTCAAATTAGGCGCATATTGATCAATTAAATCCTCCAGCGGAATAATGGTTCCATCCTTGCCGTAATTGATTAACTCGTAATCCGTGAATCCCGCTGCATAGAAGGCATCCGGCAAATCTCCGCTGGCGAGCAGCAGGTTTTTCTTCTCTGTATAATCGGTGTCAGGAATGTTCTCCCAGTTGATTTTCACATTGGTTTCCTTTTCCAGGCGTTTGAAAATTTCCATTTCCGAAAATTCAGGTGCCAATGCAGCTTTCGGGGATACTATTCGTAAAGTCACAGCTTCTTTAACAATCGGCAGACCCGTTTGATTGAAATTCGCCTCCTGATTCCCATTATTCCCCGTCTGATTAATCCCTGCCTGGTTGTTTACCCCGTTACCATTTCCAGAACATCCGCTTACCGCAAACGCTCCAGCCAGCATTACAATTCCAGCACCTTTGAATAAAGATTTCATTCGTACATAACCTCCCCTTATTTCGTTCCCCAAGCGAAAATCATATATTGCTTTCCTTAGTATTCATCTGATCCTGTACATCCCCCCTCTCAAGAATTGTCCCGTATCAGCCCTTAATGGAGCCAATCATTACACCCTTCACAAAGTACTTCTGCAGGAAAGGATACAGAATCAGCAGCGGCAAACTGGATACCATGATGACACCGTATTTAATCAGTTCTGTAACGCGCATCTTAGCTGCATAGGACTCTACATCGATCATCATGCCGGAACTGACCTGATTCTGAACAAGAATGTTGCGCAGCACCAATTGCAGCGGATACTTGTTCCCGTCATTCAGGTAAATCAATGCGTCGAAGAATCCGTTCCAGAAGCCCACCACATGGTACAGCACCATTACCGCCAGAATGGATTTAGATAACGGCAGTACAATGCTCCAGAAGAATCTCGTGTTGGAACATCCGTCAATAGAGGCTGCTTCCCACATCTCATCCGGTATGGAGGACTGAAAGAAGGTTCTTACAATGATGACGTTGAAGACACCGCCAGCACCCGGGATAACCAGTGCCCACATCGAATTCAGCATGTGCAAATCCTTAATCAGCAGATAGGTTGGGATCAGCCCGCCGCTAAAGAACATCGTGACCAGCAAAAACCACATAATCACAGACTTGCCTGCCAGATCTTTACGGGCTAACGGATAAGCTGCAAATACCGTTACAGCTACTCCAATTAACGTTCCGACTGTTGCGTACAGAATGGAATTCCCGTATCCGATCCATATGGAGGAATCTTTAAAAATCCGCTCATAGCCATCCAGCGTAAAGCCTTTCGGAAACAGCCAGACTTCACCAGAGTAGATGTAATTGGGATCACTTATTGATGCAACCAGTACAAAGTACAATGGATATAACACGAGCAGCATGATGAGGGTCAGCAGGACATAGTTGATGATGTCAAACCATGCGTCTCCTCTGCTCTTTCGCTTCATCAAAGAATTCATAATGTACTCCTCCTTACCAGAGACTGGTTTCTGTCATTTTTTTGGCGATCCGGTTAACGCTGAAGATCAGGATGATATTGATAAGGGAGTTGAATAGGCCAACTGCCGTTGAAAAGCTGTATTGAGCCTTTTGAATCCCCATTTCATATACATAGGTCGGGATAATATTGGAGGTGGCATAATTCAAATCACTCTGCATCAGGAAAGCTTTTTCAAAGCCGATGCTCATAATATTACCGAGTGCGAGAATCAGCAGGATAACGATTGTCGGCAGAATGCTCGGGATATCCACATACCATACCCGCTTCCATTTACTAGCCCCATCTACTATGGCTGCCTCATGCAGTTCAGGATTAACCCCGGCCAGTGCAGCAAGATAGATAATGGTAGCGAAGCCTGTTTCCTGCCAAATGCCCGACAGAATATACAATGGGCGGAACCAGCCTTCATCCGCCATAAACAGAATGGGATTGCCTCCGAACAAGGTAATAACATGATTTACAATGCCGCTGTTTGGCGATAAGAACACATTAAGCATGCCGACTAGCACAACAGTAGATATAAAGTGCGGAGCATAAATCACGGTCTGTACAAATTTCTTGTACGTCTTGCCAAGCATCTGATTCAGCATAATGGCGATGATGATGGGCGCCGGGAAACCAAACAGCAGCGAAAGGAAGCTGAGCGATAGCGTATTCGTGATAATGGTCCAGAAGTTATAGGAATTGAAAAAATCTTTAAAGTGCTGGAAGCCTACCCACTCACTCCCCCAGATCCCCTGACTTGGTGAGAAATCCTTAAACGCAATTTGCACCCCGTACATCGGGTAATATTTAAATACAAGGTAAAGAATAATGATTGGCAGTAAAAACAGGTATAGCTCAAAGTCACGCTTGAACCTGCTCCATGGTTTACGTCTGGCCTGAATCATAGAATGATCCGCCCCGCGGGTTGTTGAATTCACGCTTATTCTCCCTTTCGTGAAAAAATAATCTTATTTGAAACGTTTCCAATTCTATGTGAAGTTATTTTTGAAACGTTTCCAATTTAGAAGGAAAAACATCAGTTTGCAGATGACTTCCACAGGATGCGCTGAAGTTTTCCGATCCACAGGGGATCATGTCGTTTCCCCTTGCTTGAACATAACGGGAATCCGGTATACTTGGCGGTCTAAGGGGATCCCTTCAATCTTGTTATAGAGCAATTTGATTGTCATACGTGCCATCTCTTCCACCGGCTGCCTAATCGTGGACAGAATCGGATGGAAATAGGGATTATCCTGAATACCGTCATAACCGATCACCTTCACATCTTCAGGAACACGAATGCCGCGCCTGCGCGCTTCGTCTATATAGTGTGCAGCCACCATATCGGTAATGGCAAAAACGCCATCGACATCATCGCCGTGCTCCTTGAGAAACTCGTTAATATAGGCATTCGTATCCATGATGGGGTCCGGCTTCTCGAAGATCACGTAATCGATTCCCAATGCTTCCGCTTCATGAATGAATCCTTGTCTCCGGTTCATAGTCTCGCTGAATACGGAGGTGACGCTGCCCATGAAAGCCGGTTTTCTGGCCCCCGCCTTCACCAGCTCCCTTAGAGCAAGACGTCCTCCCTCATAATTATCTGAGGTCACACAGGTAATCTTCTTGTTAAAGTGTCTGTCGATACTTACAATCGGAATGTCGTTGCTTACATTATTCTCGATATCGTTGTAAGTTATGCCAACAATACCAGCTACTTTATTCTGCCGGAGCATCTCCAGATAATATAGCTCTTTCTCAGGTTTTCCACCGCTGTTGCACAGCATGAGCTTGAAGCCTTCCCGGTCCAATTCATCCTCAATGTAATAGGCAAGTTCTGAAAAGAAGGGATTCCAGATACTCGGAAGCAGCAGAGCTACCATCTTGGATTTCTGCATCTTAAAGTTCCGGGCCACTTCATTAGGGAAATAATTCAGTTCTTGTATGGCTTCCTCCACTTTCTTGCGTGTCTTGGGTTTCACAGCGCCAGAGTTGTTAATGACTCTGGATACGGTTCCTACAGCAACGCCGGCTAGGTTAGCTACATCTTTAATGCTTGTCATTTAACACCCCCGAACTCTTCTAGTGATATAATAACACTAAGTTGGAAACGTTTCAATAAGTATTTTGGAAACGTTTCAATTAATCCGGCTGATAAAGTACTAAATGGTCTGCTACAGATAAACTGTACATTTACGGTAAAGCATACTGTAACTACTGGATCTCTCAATGGCAGGCTTGTAACCATCGCCAAAAACCTTACGAAGAATAAAGCTAGCCGCATACTCTTCTTCAGCAAATACAATGAATGAAGTCATAAAAATAAAAAAACAGTTCATTAGAGTTATCTAATGAACTGTCTTGGCTATGATATACCGGCGAGAGGACTCGAACCTCCACGGTTTCCCACTCGATTTTGAGTCGAGCGCGTCTGCCATTCCGCCACGCCGGCGTATTAATTGTTAAGTTTAGGGGATATAATTCAATGAAGTTATAATGGCGCGCCCTGAGAGATACGGATGCTACACATCCGATTGCGAAGTTATTCTACCGAAGCTAATGCTCCAACGAACTCGTTCGAATCCTGAGGACACTTTGTAAATTCAATGAAGTTATGATGGCGCGCCCTGAGAGATTCGAACTCCCGACCTTTTGATTCGTAGTCAAACGCTCTATCCAGCTGAGCTAAGGGCGCAAATTATGGAGCGGACGACGGGAATCGAACCCGCGACCCTCGCCTTGGCAAGGCGATGCTCTACCGCTGAGCCACGTCCGCACACGGTATGTATTATGTTACTAAATAAAGATGGCGGAACCGACGGGATTCGAACCCGCGATCTCCTGCGTGACAGGCAGGCATGTTAGGCCAACTACACCACGGTTCCAGATAAGCAAATCTCTTGTTTGAGATTAATTGCGGGGGCAGGATTTGAACCTGCGGCCTTCGGGTTATGAGCCCGACGAGCTACCGGGCTGCTCCACCCCGCGTCATTGTCAATAATCTATTCAATTAAAATAGATGGTGGAGGCTGAGGGGTTCGAACCCCCGACCCTCTGCTTGTAAGGCAGATGCTCTCCCAGCTGAGCTAAGCCTCCATTGAAGAAGCAACTTAATGATCATAACACATAATCATAAGATTTACAACTAATTTTTTTCAAGAAATGACTCGTATGGGATTCGAACCCATGTTACCTCCGTGAAAGGGAGGTGTCTTAACCCCTTGACCAACGAGCCGCAAAACAATTATTCTTATGACAACAAAAAATATTATATCAAACATCTAATAAAAATGCAATAGAAATAACAGTATTATTTAAATCTATTATAAAAATTAGCAATCTCCCTGTCTGTGGAATAGACTTATGTCCAGGATCTATATAGTAACTGCCCTCATCCTCCACCCCTCTCCCCCCTCTGTCAATTCGAGCTGCTGCCTGGTATTGCTCTGCCTTATATAGGCGCTCTAGTCTGCACAGCAGGGTCTCTGATGATGCTGGTAAGGCAAAATAATAATAAGCTGTGTCTACCATATGCCCCTTACTCCTTCACTCACTGACACTCTGGCTCAGTCAGCTTAAACGGAACATTAGCCCCAGTGTTGTACAAACTACAACTTAGGCTCCAATAATTTAGGGTATTTGGACAGATTGTTGTATTATGGGCAGGGATTTATGGTAGCGTTACTATTTCACTTTCGGCAGCAGCAAGCTGTAAGCATAATTTTAAAGTTAAGCTTGTCTAACAAAACAAAAAACCACCGTTGAATATTCAACGGTGATCTTAAGTGCTTGGCGGCGTCCTACTCTCCCAGGACCCTTCGGTCCAAGTACCATCGGCGCTGGAAGGCTTAACGGTCGTGTTCGGGATGGGTACGCGTGGAACCCCTCCGCTATCGCCACCAAACGGGCATTTGTGCAACAAATGCATGTTCAGGTCTCAGCATCGCCAAATGCTGAAAACAAATTCTCTTTACAGTGCTGCTTGAGCACAATAAATTACAATTTGATTCCTGAAAACTGAATCCGAAACGAATCTGCGAATTAATTCTTTGGATAAGCCCTCGACCGATTAGTATTGGTCAGCTCCATGCATTGCTGCACTTCCACCTCCAACCTATCTACCTCGTCGTCTTCAAGGGGTCTTACATACTGGGAAATCTCATCTTGAGGGGGGCTTCACGCTTAGATGCTTTCAGCGCTTATCCCGTCCGTACGTAGCTACTCAGCCATGCTCCTGGCGGAACAACTGATGCACCAGCGGTACGTCCATCCCGGTCCTCTCGTACTAAGGACAGCTCCTCTCAAATTTCCTGCGCCCACGACAGATAGGGACCGAACTGTCTCACGACGTTCTGAACCCAGCTCGCGTACCGCTTTAATGGGCGAACAGCCCAACCCTTGGGACCTACTTCAGCCCCAGGATGCGATGAGCCGACATCGAGGTGCCAAACCTCCCCGTCGATGTGGACTCTTGGGGGAGATAAGCCTGTTATCCCCAGGGTAGCTTTTATCCGTTGAGCGATGGCCCTTCCATGCGGTACCACCGGATCACTAAGTCCGACTTTCGTCCCTGCTCGACTTGTAGGTCTCGCAGTCAAGCTCCCTTATGCCTTTGCACTCTGCGAATGATTTCCAACCATTCTGAGGGAACCTTTGAACGCCTCCGTTACTCTTTAGGAGGCGACCGCCCCAGTCAAACTGCCCGCCTGACACGGTCCCCGTACCCGCTTAGGGTACCAGGTTAGAACCTAGATACGATCAGGGTGGTATCCCAACGGCGCCTCCAGCGAAGCTTGCGCTCCGCTATCTACGGCTCCCACCTATCCTGTACAGATCGTACCCAAATTCAATATCAAGCTGCAGTAAAGCTCCATGGGGTCTTTCCGTCTTGTCGCGGGTAACCTGCATCTTCACAGGTATTAAAATTTCACCGGATCTCTCGTTGAGACAGCGCCCAAGTCGTTACGCCATTCGTGCGGGTCAGAATTTACCTGACAAGGAATTTCGCTACCTTAGGACCGTTATAGTTACGGCCGCCGTTTACTGGGGCTTCGGTTCATAGCTTCGGGTTACCCCTAACCACTCCCCTTAACCTTCCAGCACCGGGCAGGCGTCAGCCCGTATACTTCGCCTTACGGCTTCGCACAGACCTGTGTTTTTGCTAAACAGTCGCTTGGGCCTTTTCACTGCGGCCCCCTCGGGCTATTCACCCTACCGAGGCACCCCTTCTCCCGAAGTTACGGGGTCATTTTGCCGAGTTCCTTAACGAGAGTTCTTCCGCGCGCCTTAGAATTCTCTTCTCGCCTACCTGTGTCGGTTTGCGGTACGGGCACCTTCTCCTGACTAGAGGCTTTTCTTGGCAGTGTGAGATCATGACCTTCGCTACTATAATTTTCGCTCCCCATCACAGCCCAGCCTTACGGTGTGCGGATTTGCCTACACACCAGCCTCACTGCTTAGACGGACATCCATCAGTCCGCGTCACTACCCTCCTGCGTCACCCCATCGCTCATAGCGGATTACGGTGGTACAGTAATTTCAAACTGTTGTCCTTCGACTACGCCTGTCGGCCTCGCCTTAGGTCCCGACTTACCCTGAGCGGACGAGCCTTCCTCAGGAAACCTTGGGCTTTCGGCGGATCAGATTCTCACTGATCTTTTCGTTACTCATACCGGCATTCTCACTTGTATGCTGTCCAGCGCTCCTTACGGTACACCTTCAACCCACATACAACGCTCCCCTACCCCTGATGCATTGCATCAAGCCATAGCTTCGGTGGTGTGTTTAGCCCCGTTACATTTTCGGCGCAGAGTCACTCGACCAGTGAGCTATTACGCACTCTTTAAATGGTGGCTGCTTCTAAGCCAACATCCTGGTTGTCTGTGCAACTCCACATCCTTTCCCACTTAACACACACTTGGGGACCTTAGCTGATGGTCTGGGCTGTTTCCCTTTTGACAATGGATCTTAGCACTCACTGTCTGACTCCCGGCAAGAAGGTAATGGCATTCGGAGTTTGACTGAGCTTGGTAACCCTTGCGGGCCCCGCACCCAATCAGTGCTCTACCTCCATCACTCCATTCACCGAGGCTAGCCCTAAAGCTATTTCGGGGAGAACCAGCTATCTCCGAGTTCGATTGGAATTTCTCCGCTACCCCCACCTCATCCCCGTATTTTTCAACATACGTGGGTTCGGGCCTCCAGTGCGTGTTACCGCACCTTCACCCTGGACAGGGGTAGATCACACGGTTTCGGGTCTACGTCCACATACTCAGTCGCCCTATTCAGACTCGCTTTCGCTGCGGCTCCGGCTTCTCACCTTAACCTTGCATGTTAAACGTAACTCGCCGGTTCATTCTACAAAAGGCACGCCATCACCCATAGATCGGGCTCTGACTTTTTGTAAGCACACGGTTTCAGGTTCTATTTCACTCCCCTTCCGGGGTGCTTTTCACCTTTCCCTCACGGTACTGTTTCACTATCGGTCGCCAGGTAGTATTTAGCCTTAGCAGATGGTCCTGCTGGATTCATACGGGGTTTCACGTGCCCCGCACTACTCGGGATCCGTCTCGGAGAGAACACAGTTTAGGCTACAGGGCTTTTACCTCTATCGCGGGCCTTTCCAGACCTCTTCACCTACCATATTCCTTTGTAACTCCATGTGAGACGTCCCACAACCCCAAGAGGCAAGCCCCTTGGTTTAGGCTGTTCCGCGTTCGCTCGCCGCTACTGACGGAATCACTATTGTTTTCTCTTCCTCAGGGTACTTAGATGTTTCAGTTCCCCTGGTCTGCCTCTGCACACCCTATGTATTCAGGTATGAGTAACTGTGCATTACCACAGCTGGGTTTCCCCATTCGGACACCCCCGGATCAAAGCTTGCTTACAGCTCCCCGAGGCAGTTTCGTTGTTCGCCACGTCCTTCGTCGGCTCCTGGCGCCTAGGCATCCTCCGTGTGCTCTTATTAGCTTAACCAGCGCTACGATGTTTGGCTGATTCGCTCATCTTGTTTTGAAGGCCACTCGCAGATTGCTCTACTCGTTATTGCCTTCAAAGCCAAAGGTCGCTTCATCATCCAAAATCTTCGCTTAGCATTACTAAAATATTGAAACTTGTTTGCACAAGTTCAGCTTAAAGGAATGTTCTAAAACGCAAATTCGTTTCGGTATCCAGTTTTCAAGGATCAAGTCTTACTTGAGAGTTTGAACTCTCAAAACTGACCAACGAGTGAGTAACTAACCGACCGGTTAGATTTAAGATTTGAATGTCTTCATTGCAGAAGACGATTCTCCATAGAAAGGAGGTGATCCAGCCGCACCTTCCGATACGGCTACCTTGTTACGACTTCACCCCAATCATCTACCCCACCTTCGGCGGCTGGCTCCCTTGCGGGTTACCCCACCGACTTCGGGTGTTGTAAACTCTCGTGGTGTGACGGGCGGTGTGTACAAGACCCGGGAACGTATTCACCGCGGCATGCTGATCCGCGATTACTAGCAATTCCGACTTCATGCAGGCGAGTTGCAGCCTGCAATCCGAACTGAGACCGGCTTTGCTGGGATTGGCTCCACCTCGCGGCTTCGCTTCCCGTTGTACCGGCCATTGTAGTACGTGTGTAGCCCAGGTCATAAGGGGCATGATGATTTGACGTCATCCCCACCTTCCTCCGGTTTGTCACCGGCAGTCACTCTAGAGTGCCCAGCCTTACCTGCTGGCAACTAAAGTCAAGGGTTGCGCTCGTTGCGGGACTTAACCCAACATCTCACGACACGAGCTGACGACAACCATGCACCACCTGTCTCCAATGCTCCGAAGAGGGGCACTATCTCTAATGCTTTCATTGGGATGTCAAGACCTGGTAAGGTTCTTCGCGTTGCTTCGAATTAAACCACATACTCCACTGCTTGTGCGGGTCCCCGTCAATTCCTTTGAGTTTCAGTCTTGCGACCGTACTCCCCAGGCGGAGTGCTTACTGTGTTAACTTCGGCACCAAGGGTATCGAAACCCCTAACACCTAGCACTCATCGTTTACGGCGTGGACTACCAGGGTATCTAATCCTGTTTGCTCCCCACGCTTTCGCGCCTCAGCGTCAGTTACAGCCCAGAAAGTCGCCTTCGCCACTGGTGTTCCTCCACATATCTACGCATTTCACCGCTACACGTGGAATTCCACTTTCCTCTTCTGTACTCAAGTCACCCAGTTTCCAGTGCGACCCCAGGTTGAGCCCAAGGTTTAAACACCAGACTTAAATGACCGCCTGCGCGCGCTTTACGCCCAATAATTCCGGACAACGCTTGCCCCCTACGTATTACCGCGGCTGCTGGCACGTAGTTAGCCGGGGCTTTCTTCTCAGGTACCGTCACTCCGGTAGCAGTTACTCTACCGGACGTTCTTCCCTGGCAACAGAGCTTTACGATCCGAAAACCTTCATCACTCACGCGGCGTTGCTCCGTCAGGCTTTCGCCCATTGCGGAAGATTCCCTACTGCTGCCTCCCGTAGGAGTCTGGGCCGTGTCTCAGTCCCAGTGTGGCCGTTCACCCTCTCAGGTCGGCTACGCATCGTCGCCTTGGTGAGCCGTTACCTCACCAACTAGCTAATGCGCCGCAGGCCCATCCTCAAGCGGCAGATTGCTCCGCCTTTCATTCTTCTCCCATGAGAAAAAAGAAATTATCCGGTATTAGCTACCGTTTCCGGTAGTTATCCCAGTCTTGAGGGCAGGTTGCCTACGTGTTACTCACCCGTCCGCCGCTAAGCATTCCCCGAAGGGAATACTCCGCTCGACTTGCATGTATTAGGCACGCCGCCAGCGTTCGTCCTGAGCCAGGATCAAACTCTCCAATTTGTATTGAAAAGAGCGATTGCTCATTTTGAAACATCTGACGAGAATTTACATTCTCTGTTTTGGAATCACATAAGTGAATTCCGATACTCACTCGTTGTTCAGTTTTCAAAGATCAAACTCGTTGTCAGCGGCGATTATCTCGTTGTCAGCGGCGATTATCTCGTCACCAGCAACTCTTATAATATATCATGTTTTCTTTTCGAATGCAACACTTATTTTTGATAAGATGCTTGCATTTCGCTTAGAATAACATGTCCAATCACGCTTCAAATATCCGCTTTATGACTGGATTTATAATATACCATGGACTTACCACAAAATACAACCATCAAAATTTACCATATCCCTAATATACACAAGCGTGTGTCTCGTATACTATCCGATTCAATCTATTAATGCAACTTTTCCGATTCTCTACCAGCCTTTCGTACGCTATAAATCACATGAAAAACGCAGGCAGGTCCGCAATTCCTATTGCGGTACCCGCCTGCATAATCACAACCTCACTTAAAGGCAGCTTAATTGGAGATCCACGGATTTTTATTCTTTTTGGCTGCGCTTGAACGGCTATTAGTGTTTGTGCGTGACTTGGAGCCGGATTTGGCTTTAGGCGCTGCCGGCTGGCTTGAGGTTTTCACCTTAGCTGCTGCCTTGGCTGACCCGCCTTTTACATTCTTGGCCGGTGAAGCTTCCGCTTGATTAATCTGCTCCTGAACTGCTAATTCCGGAACCTGAATTTCCGGCACACGGTTATGGACAGCATTCTCAGCTACGGGATAGATTGGATATGGCGGAATATTCGAAACCATAGGCTGCTCATATAGCGGGGATACAGCATTAGGCATTGAATTCATCCCAGCCATATATGGTGACACCATTCCTGCCTGCGGCATGCCGTAGACCGGCATAGTGTTGTACATAGGCTGCATAGGCTGCTCATACGGATAAGGCTGAATATGCATTCCTCCGCATCCGCAGGAAGGCCAAGGCAGATTGACCGGCTGGCTGCTGTAATCAGGAGATACAAACGAAGCATTATCACTGACAGGACTAACAGCAGGCATAGACATATTGTTATAATCCGGAGCCATATTAGGATTCCAGCCGTTCCAGCCGCCAGGATATTCATTCGCGGGATATACGCTGCCCGGATAAATGAACGGTGGCGGGCAATCCGGCATAAATGCTGCCGGCTGAATGAAATTCGGGGCCGCATTTACATCCATCATTCCCATCGGTTCATACACAGGGTAGACCGGCGGACAATTCATAAAGTACGGATTTTCGTTTAGTCCCGGGTATCCCTCCGACTTCTCACATTGAGCTGGCTTATTTTCGCTGAAGACTGCAGGTTCTGTCTTCGTTTTGTGTGCTTCCTTAGGCATTTCATACGTCATTGCTTCCTGGGCAGGAACAGAAATCTGCACAAATAAGCTCTTGGACTCATGGGTGATTTCCTGAATGGGCATAACTTCCGGTGCCTTATTAGGAACAGGCGCTGGAAGCGGAACAGCTTCAGCAACGGGCGATACTGCGGCAGGCGGATTTTCAATTGGCCCCGTATAGGTTTTGCCGCCAATGGCTGTTTTATCGATTACTGCAGGAGCAGCTACAGATTCAGCCTGGATAGGAGCGGTGTTCCCTTTCTTCGGAATATTGACTACTTCACCGATCATCAGGGCATTGGGATTCTTAAGCTGCGGATTGGCATCGATCATATCTTTAAGTGTAATCCCCCATGCTTTGGAGAGCTTCCATAAGGTATCACCTTGCTTGACGGTATGCTTGTAATAGATGTTGTTATTGTCAGGTACAGGTACCGGGGCTGCAGGTATTTTGACCTTATCCCCTACGGCAAGCACATCAGGATTACTGATCTGCGGGTTAGCCTCAATTATTTTTTGCAGCGGCACTCCATACTTTTGCGATAACGCAAACAGCGAATCGCCTTGCTTCACAATGTGTATTTTCACGCAGCATTTACCTCCTAAATTTTTATGAGCATAGACTTCTTGAGTCCCGGCATCCGCAGGCCGTGTTGTGACAACCACCAGCGGAAGCATGCGCCGGAGTTCATCAGGATGCCAATCTGCCTGAACGGCGCCTACACCCCGCTTGAACCGGTATATGCGGTACAGCCGCCTCCTTCGTTACTACATCTTATGCAGCCCATGGGCGAATGACATCCCAAAAACAAAAAAAATCCTCCCATGTCTCCATGAGAGGATTGATGCTCTATTCTATTCCCAGACTTTATAACCGTCTTTATCGACCACATTACGGAACTCTTCAAGCAGCTGCAGGGTGATTGGCCCGGCTTGGCCTGAACCGATGATCCGGCCGTCGATCTCCCGGGCAGCAATAACTTCAGCTGCCGTACCGGTGAAGAAGACCTCATCGGCAATATACACATCATGCATAGTGAACGGCTCTTCCTTAAGCGGCAGGCCCAGCTTCTCACACAGCTCAATGATCGCGAGCCGGGTAATGCCCTCAAGCGCACCCAGATAGCAAGGAGGCGTGTATACTACCCCTCTTTTAATGATAAAAATGTTGTCGCCCGAGCCTTCAGTCACATACCCTTGGGCGTTCATCATAATCGCTTCATCGGCCTCGGCCAGATTGGACTGGAGCTTCACCAGAATGTTGTTGAGGTAGTTAAGCGACTTGATCTTAGGGTTGAGCGCATCCGGCAAGTTACGGCGCTGGGATACAGATACGGCGCGCAAACCGTTCAGATAGGCCTGTTCCGAGTAGATCGCCAGCTGCTCTACAATAATGATGACACTCGCTTTGGGACAGCGGCGCGGGTCAAGCCCCAGGTTGCCGGGACCGCGGGAAACAATCAGGCGGATGTATCCGTTGCGCATATCGTTCAGGCGGATAGTTTCAGCCATAGCTTCCAGCATCTCATCATAAGTGAGCGGAATCTCCAGCATGATGGATTTGGCCGAATCGTACAGCCTGTCCAGATGCTCTTTGCATTTGAAGATATTGCCGTTATAAATACGGATACCTTCAAAAATGCCGTCCCCATATAAAAAGCCGTGATCAAATACGGATACCTTTGCATTGTCCTTCGTTACATGTTGCCCGTCCAGATAGATCCATTGTTCAGCCATGAAATTACTGCACCTCCGCTTTCTCTTCCTCATAGGTGTATGTGGGATAGGACCCCAGAACCCGTACCTGACAGCCCAGGGCTTTGATCTCTTCGATCGCTCCCGGGAGCAGCACCGACTCTATAGGCTCCAGCACATCAATATAGAAATAATAAGTACCCAGCTTCTTCTTCGTCGGCCGTGATTCAATCCGCGATAAATTCAGCTTCCGCCATGAAAATGCAGCCAGCACCTGATGCAGTGCACCAGGGAAATCTTCAGGCAGCGTTACAAGAATGCTTGTCTTGTCCCCGCTGCTCTTCCGCGGAAGCTCCAGCTTCTCCGGACCCACCAGTACAAACCTTGTGTAGTTGTTGTTGTGGTCTGTAATCTGCCTTTCCACAACCTCCAGCCCGTGCGTTGCTGCACCGAGTGAAGTGCCGATGGCTGCCCATCCTTTGCCGGGATTATTCTTGACAATCTCCACAGCCTCGGAAGTGCTTCCTACAGATTCCAGTTCAGCCCACGGTGCCGCCTTGCGGATAAACTGCAGGCACTGGGCCATGGCGACCGGATGGGAGAGGATTTTGACAAGCTTCGTATAATCCTTATGCCCGTCTTCACCCGTAAATTCCCGCGGATTACTGATCAGATTCTGAACCGACGGAAAGATCCACTCCGCCTGCATCGGCAGGTTCACCTCGTTAATAAGCCAGTCAATATGCAGACTAACCGAGCCTTCAATCGTATTCTCGATCGGAATGACACTGTAATCAGTGGTTCCGTCCGCGGTAGACAGAAAGACATCGGAGATCAGCTTATGATGCTCAATGCGGACAGGCTTACCGTCAAACAGATGCAGCAGCGCTTCATGCGACACCGAGCCCAAAGGCAATACCGCTATTGACTTCATGAATGTAATTCTCCTTTTATCATATCCAAAAATGATCCGTTTTGCATCCCGTTTCTTTCCAGCAGCTCTGCAGTGACACCCGAGCTGCAAGGAGTCAGCCACAGGGTGCGGGCAGAGATTCCCTGCTCCTGCATTGTTGCAAGCAGGAAGCGTTCGAGCTCCTGCTTCCGCTGCTCCCTCCGCTCAACCAGGCATAACAGTGTCGGGCCCGCTCCGCTAAGCGCGATCCCCAGGGCACCATGCGCCGGCGCCTCGGCCAGCAGCTTCTCCATCCCGGGCACGAGCGGTGCACGGTACGGCTGGTGCAGCCGGTCCTGCATAGCTCTCCCGACCATATCCAGCCTGCCGGCTGCAAGTGCGGCGGTAAGCATCGAGGTCCGGCTGATGTTATGGACAGCATCGCCCATAGTAACTTCAGCAGGCAGCGCCTTTCTCGCTTTGACAGTCTCCAGTTCGAATTCAGGGATAATCACAAGGACTTCCAGCTCCTGCGGAGGCTCAATCCGGATATAATCGGCATGCTCACCATCCCAGACCGCCGTGATAATTCCCCCGAAGAGTGAGGCACCGACATTATCGGGATGCTTCTCAAGCGCAGTAGCCATATCGAATAGCTTCGCATCATCAAGCGGTGAACCAATCATAGCATTTGCAGCGGCCAGTGCGCCAATAATTGCTGAAGCACTGCTGCCGAGGCCCCGGGTCAGCGGAATATCCGAGTACATTGAAATGGACAGCTCAGGGACCTGAACCCCCGCTTCCTCAAAGACCATCTGGGCAACCCGGTACAGCAGATTGCTTTTATCACGGGGCAGGTCGGCCATCTCATCACCGTAAAGGTGAAATACGGTCTCCGCCGACTCTTCCATTTCAATCCAGGCATACAGCGGCAGGGCCATACCCAGTGTATCGAATCCAGGGCCGAGATTGGCTGTACTGGCCGGGACTTTAACTCTAGACCTTCCGTAAATACTCATGGCGCTTGAAATCTCCTTCAATAGTTTTGCGGGCAAACCGGTGAAGCCGGGCATGCACGGGGGTTAGCCTTCGACGCGGTAATGGCTTTTGATCCGGTGGATCACCTTCAGCTGTTCCAGATGGCGCAATACTTTATTCATACTCGCCTTGCTGGCGTTATGCGTCACAATAATAATTTCTGCATCAGGGTTATTAGGATTTGCCTGTTGTACCACGGAATCCAGACTGACATCATACTCTGCAAACACCATAGTAATCTTCGCCAGAACACCGGCTTTATCATCTACATGCAGCAGCAGGAAATTTTTATAGAAAATATCCTCATCACTCTTCAGCTTCTTCTGCTTGTAGGGAACAATCTGCTTGAGCCCGTTCACACCCAGCTTCAGATTCTTGATCACGGCTACAAGATCAGCCACAATCGAGGTAGCGGTAGGCATTGCCCCTGCACCTGCGCCGTAGAACATCGTCTCCCCGACCGCTTCGCCAAACACATACACCGCATTAAACACCCCGTTCACCGAGGCAAGCGGATGTCCGGCCCGGATCATCGTCGGCTGTACACTGATGCTGAATTCCTCATCCTGGCATTCGGCAATGCCGAGCAGCTTCATCTCATAGCCCAGTCTTTTGGCAAAAGCGATATCTTCCTTGCTTACACTGGAAATACCGCTGACACTGACATCGCTCAGTTCAACATTAGTCCGGAAACCGAGCGTACCCAGTATAGCCATCTTGCGTGCCGCATCCAGGCCCTCCACATCAGAGGTAGGATCAGACTCCGCGTATCCAAGCTCCTGTGCTTCCTTCAGCACATCATGGTAAGAAGCGCCTTCCCGGCTCATTTTGCTAAGTATGTAATTAGTTGTCCCGTTCACGATACCCATAATCTTCATGATCTTATCGGAGGAGAAGCCTTCAATAAGCGTGCGGATAATCGGAATACCGCCAGCAACGCTGGCTTCGTAGAATACATCGCACTGCTTCTCCTGCGCCTTGGCCAGAATCTCTGAGCCATGCAGAGCCATCAGGTCCTTGTTCGCAGTGACGATATGCTTGCCGCGCTCCAGCGCCTCAAGAATGTACTCCTTCGTTCCCGCGATACCGCCCATCACTTCAACAATGACATCAATTTCCGGGTCGCGGATTACGGCCCATGGATCATCAGTGATCTTGGACGGATCGACTAGGATATCGCGGGGCTTCTCGGTATTCTTCACAGCAATACGTTCAATAAGAATCGGCGAGCCCACCTGGCTGCTCAGATCCTCCTGATTTCCTTCAACGATACGGACTACTCCCGTACCTACTGTACCCAGACCCAGCAGACCTACTTTAACCGGCTTCATTGTTTTCCTCCTAAAATTTACTACCCCTGTCCGATAATCAGCGCCCGCTTCACGCCCGGGATCGCCTTTAGACTGTCCAGCAAATCACCCAATTCTTCATTCAGATGGGAAATTTCGATGGAGATTACCACATTGGCCCGCCCCTGCAGCGGAATACTCTGATTGATGGTCAATACATTGGCTCCGTGAACAGCTACAGAACCCAGCACCTTGGACAGCATACCCGACTCATGCTCCAGATCAATGGAAATCGTCACGATACGCTCACGTTCCAGCTGATGGATTAAGTGAATCCCGTCTTTGTATTTATAAAAAGCGCTGCGGCTAAGCCCGACCTGTTCCACGCCCTCGTGCACCGTTTTCGCATCTCCTGCTTCCAGCAGCTGCTTGACCTGCATGGTCTTCAGTACCGCATCGGGCAATATGTCCTCCCGGACCAAATAATAGCGTTCTTTCACGAACGTCCTCACCCCAAAGACTTTTGTGTGTACATAGTGGACATTATACGTGATGGCAGACTGAAATTGCAACAACTTTTCAATTCAAAATAAAGGCTATTCCTTCCCAGACAATCAGGAGGAACAGCCTTTTCTGGTATGCGCTCTACTGCTGATCAGCTGTAAGAGATGGTCGTGCCGCAATAGTCGCAGCTCTTGGGCTGGTCAGGCGAGACGGTATTCTGTGCACCGCAGCCCGGGCAACGGACCGATTTCGGCTGCTGCTGAGGCCTTGGCGGCTGATACGGGGGCTGTTGTCCGCCTGCTGCTGAGAACGCCGCCCGGCTCTGGGGAGGCGGAGGCGCATCCGTTCCTTCGCTAAACAGCAGCCCGGAGTCCAGCACTCCATACTTGCGGAGATATTCCAGATCCCTGTTCACATCACTCTCACTTTGGCCGGTGCGGTCAGCCAGGTTTCCGGTATAGCGGATTCTTTCATCCGTAATCAGGTATACATAATTGTTCGCCAGCTGTGAGAACCGGAATCTGGCTTTGGCCGCTCCCTTGGCAAAGGCTGAAGCAGGCAAGAGCAAAGCAAGGGCAAACAGAATCAGCATCATAATAAGCGTTGTGGTATCTATCCCCGTACTGAAAATTCCAAAGAGCACAAAGCCCATCATCTGCACAAAACCGCCCACAAATACATGGTAAAGCAAACTGTGATTGACGGCTTTGCGGTAGTTTTTATAGTGCGTTCCAATTAAGCGTATTAAAGCAAGCACAAGCCCGAGCGGCATAAACAGGTAGCCCACTCCGATAATCACATAATCAAAGGTAGTCCGCTCATATTTAGGCAGACTGTCCGAAGGCTGGCCTTCCCTGCCTGGCAGCAGGCCGCCCAGCGAATTCACTGTACCCATTCTTCCTCTTCCTCCTATTTAAGTGCCGCCAGCTCACGGTTGCGCCGCTGGAGTGTACCGGCAATGCTCCCTGTTAGTTCCTGCGTTTCCCTGTCCCAATCCGCCGGCAGCTCCTTCAGGACCAGCAGCAGGGCCACATGATCATGGAGCAGTGAGATCTGCTGGCCGATGATATCCTCAGTAGCGGACAGTCCCGGCCGCGACACCGGATCACTATACCGGAATTTCTCCGCCAGCGCATCCACCAGCTCCAGCAAATGCACCGATTCCGGATGCTTCCAGCTGCGGGCAATCTCTGTAATCTCACGCAGCTCCTGCTGATAATGGCGCAAATTCCCCGAAGCGTCCGCAGCCTGACGTTCCTGGGATGCCGCATTCCAGCCGTATACACCGGCTGCCGCAAGGACAAGTGCTGCAATGATCAATACAATGAATTGCTCCACAGCATACCAGAGAGGATTCAGCTCCAGCAGCCAGTCAAACAGTACAGCCGAGCCTAGTACCGCAAATACATATACAAGCACAATCCAGGCACCGCTTAGAAGAACCGGTGAAGTCCGGCTGACATCAGGAGCGGTCCGCAGCCAAAAAAGGCTGTATACATATACGGCTGTCTCTGCTGCGCATACGGCAAGCAGGGTTATGATGAACCGCATCAGCGATTCAGAGAAGCCCAGGCTAAAAAAAGCAAATAGAGTGACCGCCAGAACGGCAATATAAATAACAGTAATAAGACCGGTGCCGGGTCTGCGCTTATTCATCCTGCTGCCCGTTTGCCGCGCGTGTTCCGCATTCTGCGCAGAATTTCTGGCCGGGCTTCAGCTCCCGGCCGCAGCCCGTGCATTTGATAATCAGACCCGCTCCGCAGTGCGGGCAGAACTTAGCTCCCGGCATAACCGGCTGGCTGCAGCTGTGGCAGGCAACGCCTTCTGCCGCCGGTGCCGGCTGCAGATTCTGTCCGCAGCCCGTACAGAACCGCGCCTCTGCCGGGTTAGGGGTTCCGCAGCCTGAGCAGGCTTTAGCCGGTGTTCCGGTTCCTGTCCCGCTGCCTGAAGCACCGTCCAGCGATATCCCCCGGGTCATCCGGTTCAGCATATCTGCCGCCGGACCCGCCATGCCGAAGCCCATGCCAAGTCCAAGGCCGGTATTGATCATTCCGGCACCCATATTACCGGGATTGCCTGCAGCCTCCTCCATGGTATTGAAGCTGCGTTCCTGCTGGTAGGTGAAGCCGATGATGTCCATCTCCGCTTTTTTGGCCAGGGCTTCTTTGAGGCGCACAGTCGCCGGATCATCATCAGGAATATTGATGGAATCAATGAAGAAGTTGTTCAGCTCAATCCCGTTGTCCAGGAATGAAGACGCCAGCCGTCCCTGGATATGCTTTGAAATCTCTACAACATAAGCGTTAATCTCCAGGATGCTGATTTTTTTGTGCACCAGATAAGAAGAAATCAGTTCATTGATGTTAGACATCAGCAGACCGCGGAAATAAGTTACCATGGTCTCCTGATCGAATAAAGGCAGAGTCCCAACCAACTTCAGCAGGAACTTGCGGGGATCATCAATCCTTACCCCAAACTGCCCGAATGCCCGGACGCCAACCATAATTTTGTATTTGGGGTCCTGCAGCTGCAGCGGCGAGCTTGTGCCCCATTTGACATTCATCGAGTTCATTTTGTTCACGAACCATACTTCAGCCGTAAACGGTGATCTGCCGCCGAACGGAAGATTCACGACATTGGAGAGAACCGGTATGTTTGCTGTACTCAGTGTATGGCGGCCTGCTGTAAAAGAATCCAGTGCCTGACCGCCTTTGAACAGGATCGCCTCCTGCGATTCATTTACAATCAGCTGTGTCCATGTGCCAAGCTCCTGATTAGGATATTTCCAGGCGAATACTCCCGGAGGCCCGTCATATTTGACCACTTCAATAATTGCCATCTGCCTTCTCCCTCTTTCCTGACAGGTATGTAATATAGTTATCGGTTCTTTCAGCTGGAAATAAGTGCTTATAATCCTTAATTATATACGATAATTACGAACATTCGCTTCACAATTAATCATAATAACTAAAATAACCCCGCAACATAAAATTCTTATCTTTCAAAAAAAGCCGGTTGCGTTCCCTCACGGGAAACACAACCGGCATATTCAGCCGCAGCTGGGATTTTAGTAGTAGCTGCTGTTCTCCACAAATTCGAATTCGAACTCGCCGATGCGCACGATCGTACCTTCTACAGCACCGCGCTTACGCAGCTCGGCATCCACACCCATATGACGCAGCGTGCGGGCCAGCTTGAGAATGGCATCATGTGTACTCAGCTGCATCCGCTTCAGCATCCGTTCAATCCGCGGACTAGTGACCACATAGGCTTCATTGTCACGGGTAATGGTGAAGGAATTATCCTCTTCCGCCTCGAGTTTGTATACTTTACGCTCAGAAGCTTCAGCAACTTCTTCAAGCACCGGTGCAACAGGAATGCTGTCGAGAACATCCGTTGCCCGGTAGAGCAGCTCCTGAATGCCCTGACGGGTCAGTGACGAGATCGGCATAATCTCAAGATCCGGACGAAGCTCAGCGACACGCTCACGGAAGGCATTCAGGTTCTCTTCGGAATCCGGCATATCCATCTTGTTCGCGGCTACAATCTGCGGACGGTCAATCAGGTTCGCGTTGTATTGTCTCAGCTCATCATTAATCAGCACCCAGTCCTCGAACGGATCGCGGCCTTCAGAGCCGGACATGTCCACTACATGAATGATGATCCGTGTACGCTCAACGTGGCGCAGGAACTCATGCCCCAGGCCCACACCTTCACTTGCCCCTTCGATCAGACCGGGCAGATCCGCCATTACAAAGCTGCGGCCGTCTCCAACATCAACTACACCAAGGTTCGGTGTTATTGTTGTGAAGTGGTAAGCACCAATCTTCGGCTGGGCTGCGGAGACTACGGACAGCAAGGTGGATTTCCCCACACTCGGGAATCCGACCAGACCCACGTCTGCCATAACCTTCAGTTCCATCACTACATAACGCTCCTGGCCTTCTTCACCGTTCTCGGCAAGCTCAGGTGCCGTGTTGTTTGCCGTCGCAAACCGGGTGTTTCCCCGGCCGCCCCGGCCCCCGCGGGCTACTACAACCTGCTGGCCATGACGGGTCATGTCGGCAATGATCTCCTGGGTATCATCATCAATCAGCACAGTGCCCGGAGGGATGCGTACGATCATATGATCAGCATTCGCCCCGTGCTGGCTTTTGTTGCGCCCTTTGACTCCGCATTCAGCCTTGAAGTGGCGCTGATACCGGAAATCCATCAAGGTGCGCAGACCTTCGTCTACCCGGAAAATCACATCACCGCCGCGGCCTCCATCACCACCGGCCGGTCCGCCTTCCGGTACATACTTCTCACGGCGGAACGCTACGAGGCCATCCCCGCCGTCGCCGCCTTTTACATAAATCTTAGCTTTATCTACGAACATTAAAGTTCACCTTCCTTACATCTCCAGCGGTAAACGCAGTTCCACATAGCCTGCAGCCGGCTGAACCTGCTCCGCCTTCATGATTTTTCCTTGTACTATATTATAAATTTGCCCCTGCAGCAGCTCAGGATTACAATGCTCTCCCTCGCCTTCGAAAGAGATCAGAATATCTCTTCCCTCCTGTGAAAAGCCGATCCGAAGCTTCCGCGTGTCTCCTTGCGGTGTTAATCCGCTGTACTGGTACGCTCTTACCGTCTGCATAATCACTGAGGTCAGCTCCTCGCCCGTACCGGGGTTCAGCTTGTCCTCAAGCGTCAGCCCTTCTTCCACCTGCACTTCCAGCTCAAGACTGCTTCTGAAGGTACGGAACGATTGCAGATAGAACACAAGTGAAGGAACTCCCAGCTTGGCAATCCGGCTGTCCAGCGCAATACGTTCCTTTATTCTTTCCACACATAACTTGGATTTATCAGGCTTACCCAGCTGGATATATCCGTAAAGCACCTGCAGATCGTTCATCCAATCATGGCGATGATGATTCAGTGTCCGGTTTGCCGCCTGCTGCAGAGTTTTCTCCTGTATGCGCAGTTCCTCTTCATAATGACGCCGGTTGTAAACAGAGCTGAATGCAAGCACTCCTGCCACCCAAACTCCCAGCAGCAGGCAAGTGAAAAGGGAAGGTTGCCAATACACGAGACCTAAAGGAAGCACTGCGGATAACATGACTGCCCAGATGATACTTTTCCAGGATTTCATTCTTTCTCCCCGTCCCTCGGTCGCAAAATTCATTTCAACGTAGCAGTTGCTTAAGCTTGCTTCATAATTACCATTTCCCAGTATAACATAGGCATTCCCTGCAATCACGTTCAAAATAACCCCACAAATCAACCCCACAAAGTGAGGCCAACGCTTCGATGATGACTCAGGTACTTTGCGGGGACCCCGAAAATACATGCTTAGATTTCAAAAAAAGCCCCCGGCACTCATGCCGGAGGCTTCTCATCTAAATAGGTTCCGAAAGCTTACGCTTCCAGTGCCGCTGCTACCGGAGCGACATCAACCGGATACACGCTCACTTTTTTGCGATCGCGACCCCAACGTTCGAACTTCACTACGCCGTCCACGAGTGCGAACAGTGTATCATCCTTACCGATGCCCACGTTAGTGCCCGGGTGGATTTTTGTTCCGCGTTGACGAACCAAGATGTTGCCGCCGGTTACTGCTTGACCGTCAGCACGTTTCACGCCAAGACGCTTAGAGTGGGAATCACGTCCGTTCTTTGTGGAACCTACACCTTTTTTCGATGCGAATAATTGAAGATCCAATTTCAACATGTTGTCAACCTCCTTCTTCAAATGATGACTTCCTGTATCTGAACATATTTCCTGTAAGATTTAGCGATATCCTTGAGCATTAGCACCATGGATTCCAGCAGGAGCTGTACCTTGGCGGAGACTTCAGGATCATTCACGGGAACCAGGGTTCCGCTCAAGAATCCATCCTTCATCGAAGTATCCAGAACCACACCGGTCAGGCTCTCAATCGCATTCACGGTTCCTACCGTAACGGTCGAAACACCTGCACAGACGATATCCTTGCCGTTCCTTGCAAATTCCGCATGCCCCTTGACGGCAAAACCGACAATGACACCTTGAGCAGAAGCCCGTGTAATCCGCACGTTAATCATTAACGCACCTTCTTACGCTTGAATCTTCTCGATAGTTACTTTGGTGTACGGTTGACGATGGCCTTGTTTCTTGTGGTAGTTCTTCTTAGGTTTGTATTTGTAAACTACAACCTTAGCACCCTTACCATGTTTCTCGACTTTGGCTGTTACAGACGCGCCGCTTACCAGCGGAGTTCCTGCAGTCAAACCACCTTCGTTAGAAATAGCCAATACACGGTCAAACGTTACGCTTGCGCCGTCTTCAGCTTCCAGCTTCTCAATGAACAATACATCGCCCTCTTGGACTTTGTATTGCTTACCGCCAGTTTCGATAATTGCATACATTGTACTTGCACCTCCTCATGTCTCAGACTCGCCTAGTCTAGGTGGTAACCCCCGCAGGAATTACACTTAATATACCCGATCGGAGCGGTTACAGCATGTGCAGGAAAATAACAACCAAACACATACTTGAAGATATTATCATAGAAATTCACCAGAGTCAACGGTGTCTCTAATTAAAAACTCAGATTGACTACTCCAGCCATGCCCCTACTTTGCCCGTTCCTCCGCAGCATTGGCAGATCACCGGAGCAAATCCGGCCGAGTCATGCCTGGCCTTCTTGCGGGTCATCTCCAGGAGGCCGAGGTGGGTCCAGCCCAGAATATGCGTCTTGGTCCGGTCGCGGCTGATGATGCTCTCCAGCTTGTCCGTGACCTGCCTGCGGTGCTCCTCCCGCTCCATATCTATGAAGTCAACAATGATTATACCGCCCGTATCCCGCAGCCGGACCAGCCGCCCGATCTCTTCCGCCGCCAGCAGGTTCGTCCGGGTGACAGTATCCTCCAGATTCGTCCCGCCTGTATACTGGGCCGTATTGACGTCAATGACAGTCAGCGCCTCCGTCTCATCCCAGATTAGCGTAGCGCCGCCTTCGAGGATGATTTTGCGGCCAAAGCTCTTATGCAGCTGCTCCTGAACGCCGTAGGCGGAGAAGATAGACTCCTGACCCCGGTAGAATCCTACAGGCTTGTACCCTTCCGGGGCCATATCCGTAAGGAAGGCTTCCGCTTCCTTCACCGCCTTGGCTGAATCGATCATCAGCTCATCACGCTGCGGATTGAAGGCATCGCGGATGAAGCGCTGGACGATGCTGAGATCACAGTGCAGCAGCGCCGGCGCCGTTGCCTCTTGAGCCCGGCGGGTAATGACCTCCCACTGGGCCCGCAGGAAGGCCAGATCACCTTCCACCGCATCCGCAGGCTCGTCTTCCGAGACCGTACGCATAATGAGGCCCTCTTCCCCGTGGCGCAGCCGCTCGCCGATGCCTTTGAGCCGGCTGCGCTCGGATTCGCGGCTGATCTTCTTGGATACGCCGACATATTCGGCGAACGGCATGTATACCATCCAGCGTCCCGGCAAGGTATAGTGGGTAGTCACGCGTGCACCTTTACCGCCCCGCGGTTCTTTTCTCACCTGGACAATAATTTCCTGGCCCGGCTGAAGCAGTGTCTCAATGGAGGGTTTGACCTGCGGCTGCTTCTCCAGATGGGGATGCAGTACATCATCGACGTATAGAAAAGCATTCTTCTTCTGTCCGATATCTACAAAAGCCGCCTGCATGCCCGGCAGCACATTCATAACCCGACCTTTATAATAACTCCCGACCAGACCCTGCTGCTGATCGCGTTCAGCGGCGTACTCCACCAGCCTCCCGTTCTCCAGAAGAGCCATCCGGGTAATATGCTGTGTACAATGAACGATCATTTGTTTCATGGCTTCACCTCTGGTTTGCATCATTCATTCCCGCTGCCCGCATAGAACAAGCTCCTCCGGCTTCACATTCCGAAGTAAGAGGTAATCAGGCGCTGCTCCGGGACAACGGCTACTACATTTCTGTCGTCGTTCATTACATAGATAAAATGATAATGGTTACGTTTAAATAGACGCAATATCTCATCTAAAGGTTTCGCTGAGAAGGCAACTATCGGGCGGGCAGCCTCCCCCGACTGCTGGTACCGCTCATAGATAAGCTCCCTGTTCATCAAAAAAGCAACGAACCGGTAAGGCAGGTTGCGGTGATCCGTAAGATTGGAATAGAGCAGAAATGCCCCGATCATCAGCAGGTTGAGGCGGAGGCCTCCGCCTGTACCCAGCGGAAGCAGCGCGAACACGGCAACAACCAGACTGGCCGCAATGCTGACTCTGCCGGTCCACAGCAGGGTGTAATAATACGGAAGCAGCAGACTCAAGGCCGCCTGGAGGATTTTGCCGCCGTCCAGCGGAAGCACCGGCAGCAGATTAAATAAGGCAATCATCACATTGGCTCCGATGAAATAATTCAGATAAGCGGTGCTGCCGTACTCAGCCTGCCGGAGCGCCGCTGCCATCAGGATCATAATCCCGTTCTGCAGCGGCCCGGCCAGGGCAATCCCGATTTCACGCCCGGCGGTGAGCCGTCCGTGATCCTCAATCACCGCCACTCCGCCGAACGGCAGCAGCTGCACCGATTTGACGGTCACCCCGCTGAGATAAGCGGCACAGACATGTCCCATTTCATGTATAAACACAATCGAGAACAAGGTGATCAGCTCCAGGAACTGCCCGGTAAATACAGAGAACAGCAGAATTAGCACGAAGAGCGGATGCAGCGACAGCTCGATGCCAAGGACCCTAATCAAACGATACCACTTCAGCGGGATCAATATAAGACTTGTCTTTCATAATCGCAAAAAACAGCAGGGGAACCTGCGCATCCTCCGTCCCCTGAAGCCAGCCCACCGGATCCCCGCTCTGGACCCAGTCATCCACTGCAAGCCTTGTTCCGCTTAAATGGCCATATTCCGCCGTAATGTCTCCTGTATGCCGGACCGTAATGCGGATACCGCCCTGAGCCTCTTTGGAAACGGACAACACACGGCCTGTATCTACACTTTTCACCGTCACACTATCGCTTGAATCTGCTGACGGAATAATTTCGATCCCGTTCAGGGAAGCGGCAAACGGCCGCGCAATACTTCCGGCTAGCGGAGGGGTCAGCTCATGGGCCGCAGTTACCTTCTCCGCCGGCTCCTCCCGGCCGCCAAAAATAGGAATAAAGGATGGAGCCCCGTTGAAATGCTCTTCATACCATACCTGAACCGCAGCAAAATCCATATCATTGCTGAGGGCATCTGTAATGAAAAACTGCGATTTCAGGGCCCAGGGCTCCCGGGCTGCGAAGATGCCCCACACCGCCCCGAAGACCAGCAGACTGGCGACCGTCCGCCGGATGAAGCTTGCACCAAAGCGCGGGCCGCCCCCTCCCTCATCCTCCCAGCTGCTGCGCTGCTGCTTCCACACCAGCTCGGGGTCTGGCTCAGGCGTTGAGGTGAAATCCTTTTCCGCATTGGTCCCCCACTCTCTGAAAGACGGGGCCTTCTCCGGCAGCGTGAACAATGCGGGCGCGGCCGCTCCAGCCTCCGCCGGCTCTTCCAGCAGACTCTGTATGCGCTTCTTGCGCCGGTTTTTGATATCTCTCGGGTATTCCATATCGATCCCTCCGGACGGGCTTGTTTTACTTCCATTTTATGAGGAGCGGAAGCAGCTTTAGAACAAGCCCCGGGAAGTCTGTGATCCTCAGAGGGAACGCCGCGCAAAATAACCCCACGCAAAGTGAGGCCTGGACTTCAATTTCCTATGTACTATAGGCTTTATTGCATCTATATAGCTTCACAAAAAAAACCCGCCGCAGATTTCTCAGCAGGCGGGCTCTTGGCGTTATGACTGCTACTATAAGTGCCTGGCCCGGTTTCAGCCCATTCCGAAAAACTTCTTGAACTTCTTGAATGCACCCAGTTTGTAGTCAAGCTGCATCAGCGGCACCGCATCACCGAGGATACGCCGGGCAATATTGCGGTAAGCAATCGCAGCAGCAGAATCCGGATTCATCACGGTAGGCTCACCGTTGTTGGAGGCTTTGATAACCAGCTCGTCATCAGGCACAATCCCGATCAGATCGATATTCAGCACCTGCAGAACATCCTCAATATCGAGCATATCTCCGGACTTCACCAGTCCCGGGCGGATACGGTTGACCACCAGCTTAGGCGATTCCACATGCGACTGCTCCAGCAGGCCGATAATCCGGTCTGCATCACGTACTGCAGCATGCTCCGGTGTCGTAACGACAATGGCTTTGTCGGCACCGGCAATGGCATTGCGGAAGCCATGCTCAATCCCGGCCGGACAATCGATCAGGATATATTCATATTCCTTCTTGAGTTCAAGAATAATATCCTTAACCTGCTCCGGTGTGACTGCTGTCTTGTCCTTGGTCTGGGCTGCGGGCAGCATATACAGCTCATCGAAGCGCTTATCCTTGACCAGCGCCTGATTCAGGCGGCAGCGGCCTTCCGCTACATCGACAAGATCATAGATGATCCGGTTCTCCAGCCCCATGACTACATCCAGATTCCGCAGTCCAATGTCAGTATCAACCAGACATACTTTTTTGCCCTGCAATGCAAGTGCGGTTCCAATATTGGCTGTTGTGGTTGTTTTGCCAACTCCGCCTTTGCCCGAGGTTACGACAATCGCTTCTCCCATGGAGGCTACACCCCTTTGAACACATTTAAACCCTGACGTAATTTAACTATATTATGAATTTTGTCGATCTGCATAGCCCCGCTTGCCAGATAGGCATATTCCATGCTGCTCTCCCGGGTTCCCCATTCATCCGGCGGCCTGCTGATAATATCCGCTATCCGGAGCTGGGTAGGTGACAGCAGAGAGGCTGCAATGACCGCCTCCTGGTTGCCGTCTACCCCGGCATGCGCCATTCCCCGCAGTGCTCCAAGAATATAGATATCCCCCGAACAGGTAACCGACCCTCCCGGATTGACATCACCGAGGAACAGCAGGTTGCCGTCGTGATGCAGCACCTGTCCGGAACG
Organism: Paenibacillus sp. MMS20-IR301; assembly: GCF_032302195.1. NCBI lineage: Bacteria > Bacillati > Bacillota > Bacilli > Caryophanales > Paenibacillaceae > Paenibacillus > Paenibacillus sp. MMS20-IR301. The sequence goes on along the minus strand of NZ_CP135275.1, from coordinate 7,552,659 downwards.
GACAATTCCGCTCATCAGGAACAAGGCGTCCGGATCCTTCTCCACCGGATTCTCCAGTGCTTCAACGGACCGGACCAGCAGATTCCCCTGGCTTTTGAGAATATCCAGAACCGCGTCTTTATCTTCTTCGGTTACTGAGCGGCTGCCCAGCTTAATATCCACATGCACAATCGGTCCGGTCAGAATATTTTGGTGGCTGTGCTCCAGCTTATACCGGAGTTCGCTTAACAGATCTTCAAAGGGACACTTGTCGTCTAACAGGAATACCAGGCCATCCTTGATGCCCTTAATCCTTACATGCTTGGATTTAACTGTCATATGCCTGCCCCCCCATCTTCATTCATTCGTGCCGGGCCGGGCAAATTCCTTCTTTAAGGGATAAGAAAATGCACGGGCAGCTCATCAGGCCGCTTCCTCTTTGCGGGTCTCTTTCTTCAGTAGCTCCAGCTGGCGCCGGAGCGGAATGTAGAGCAGCAAAGCGGCAGCAAAATGAAACAGCATAGTAGGCAGCATATGGTGCAGAAGCGCCCAGTTATAGGATTGCTGGCCGAGATTGAAGACACTGTATATAGCAAAAAGTACGCTGTCCTCCAGCAGGCTGCCAAGCAGCACTACCCCCATCATCAGCGGCAGCGGGGCACGCGGAATCTGAAATACCAGGCCGATCAGGTAAGCAGACAATCCCATTGCGAAGGAGTGCGCGCCCAGAATGCGCCCGTAGAACACCACATCATGCAGCATACCGAAGGATAATCCGAGAATAAGAGCCGTATGACGGTGATGATATACCGTTACAAAGAGGATTACGATAAACACAAGATTCGGAATGATCCGCATCTCCCAGGCATCAGGCATCAGCCAGGGGAGAACCGTATCTTCCAGCATAAACAATAGAATCAGCAACAAGACTAGCACGGATCTGCGCATATTCACTATTCGGCACGCTCCTCCGTAAAGACAACGATCAGTTCCTTCCAGTCCTGGAATCCGGCCAGCGGCTTAACGACTGCAGTAGAGGTTAATCCGAATTTCCCGATTTCAACACTCTCTACGGTTCCGATCGTCAGCCCGCGGGGATAGAGTCCACCAATTCCTGAAGATATAATCGTATCTCCCTTGGCGACCGGATTGCCTGCAGGAATCTTGTTCATCATCAGCATTCCGGTCTGCTGGTCATAGCTCTCGATCATCCCGAAGGTCTCGCCTTCCTTATTAAGCACTGTTGCTGAAATCGGTGACTGGGAATTCGGATCATTAATATCCATCATCGTCATCAGCTTCACCGTTGAGGTAAAGTTGCTGACGTTGCTGACTACCCCTACCAGGCCATCCACTGAAATCACAGACATATTCTGCTTCACGCCGTCCTTGGACCCCAGATTAATCACAACTGTACTGTTGCTCGGTTCCGTACTTATGCTAAGCACCTGGGCAATATGATATTCATAGTGATAAATCAGCTTCTGCGCTTCAGTAAAATTATTAAGCTCCTGCAGCCGTTCATTCTCGGCCTTGATGAAATTGTACTGCGCCTTATCCCTGGCGTATTGGGCAGCCAGGATTTTGAGCTCCTTGTTCTCCTCTGCCAGGTCATGCAGATTGCCGATATCTTGGAACAAGCCCGCTACGTATCCAGCGGGCTTGTAGAACAAATTCTGCACGAAACCGGTCGTATCCCTGACAAAGTTCTCCGGCCAGGACAGGGCTTTTCTTGTCCCCAGGCTGAAGCCCATTACAACGATGAACATGACCAGTGTAATCAGCAATATAAATAGACGTTTATTGTTAAACAGCTTAAACAGTTTCAACACCCTCTAACAACCGTATTTCTCCCACTTCAGGGGTTGACGTTCACAGGTCAGAATTGTCCTAGCGCTTGGAACGGAGGCTGGAGCTGCTGCGGCTCTTGAACAGGTGAATATTCTCCAGCGCCTTCCCCGTGCCGATAGCTACACAGTCCAGCGGATTCTCAGCAACGATAACCGGCATTCCTGTCTCGCGCGCCAGCAGCTTGTCCAGATTGCGCAGGAGTGCGCCGCCGCCCGTAAGCACAATGCCGCGGTCCATGATGTCAGCCGCAAGCTCAGGCGGACATTTCTCCAGCGTAACTTTTACAGCATCAACAATAGCATTAACCGTATCCGACAAAGCTTCACAAATCTCATCCGAGGTAATGGTCAGCGTCTTCGGCAGTCCGGTCACGAGATCCCGTCCGCGGATTTCCATCGTTTCCGCCTTCTCCAGCGGCAGAGCCGAGCCTACATCCATCTTCAGCTGCTCGGAGGTGCGTTCCCCGATCATAAGATTGTACTGGCGCTTGATGTACTGGATGATGGATTCATCCGCTTCATCACCGGCAACCCGTACAGAACGGCTTGTTACAATACCGCCGAGCGAGATTACGGCTACTTCAGTTGTCCCCCCGCCGATATCCACGACCATGCTTCCTGTAGGCTCCCATACGGGCAGATCGGCACCGATGGCAGCTGCAAAAGGCTCTTCGATAATGTAGGCCTCACGCGCTCCCGCCTGCTTCGTTGCATCTTCAACCGCACGCTGTTCAACGGCTGTAATTCCGGACGGAACACAGACCATGACATTCGGGTGCCTCTGGAACATGGAACGCTGCTTCTGGGCCTGGCGGATGAAATATTTAATCATAGTTGCTGTAGTGTCAAAATCAGCGATAACCCCGTCCTTCATCGGACGGATGGCACGAATGTTCCCCGGTGTGCGGCCGATCATCTTTTTGGCAGACTCGCCTACAGCTTCAATCGTCTTAGTATCAGTGTTAATAGCTACCACGGAAGGCTCTCTGACTACGATACCTTTACCGCGCACATAGACAAGCGTATTCGCTGTCCCCAAATCAATTCCTAAATCTTTCGTGAAACCACCTAACATCTTGTATGCTCCTTTTCCTTGTGAATCTAGACAATTGTATTACATATACCCTTTTTCTTTCAAACTTACGTAGCTGCTGTCGCCGATAACCAGATGATCCAGCACATCAATGCCGACAATTTCGCCGGCCTGCATCAGCCTTGAGGTCAGTGAGATATCTTCCGGACTTGGCGCCGGATCACCGCTCGGATGGTTATGTGCGCATATAATAGCTGCGCTGCTGCATTTCATGGCTGCCCGGAACACCTCGCGGGGATGCACAATGGAGGCATTAAGGCTGCCCATGGACAATGTTTCCTGCGCAATAACATGATTCTTTGTATTCAGGAACAGACAGATAAAATGCTCCTTCTGCAAATAACGCAGCTGCTCGGTCAGAATCTCCGCCGCGTCCTGGGGACTGCGGATAATCACCGGCTCTGCAAGCCGGGAATTCGCCATGCGCCTTCCCAGCTCTATGCCTGCTTTCAATTGCACGGCCTTGGCCGGGCCGATGCCTTTAATTGATGTCAATTCTTCAATGCTTAGGTCCGCCAGTCCGCGGAGGCCGCCGGCTATACCCAGCAGCCGCTGGGCGATGTGAATAGCTGATTCACGGTGCGCACCAGTACGCAGCAATATAGCCAGCAGCTCCGCTTGACTTAATGATTCCGCCCCATAATGCATCATGCGCTCTCGTGGTCGTTCTTCATGGGGGAGGTCACGCAGCAATAATGTTTGCGGCTCCATCCCTTAACCTTCCTTCTCCTGTCAGCCCTGCCCGTTCAGCACCGTAATGCCAAACCCGGACAACATGCTGCTAAGCAGCGATAACGGCAGTCCGACCACGTTAAAATAACATCCTTCAATTTCTTCCACCAGTGTTGCGCCCAGCCCTTGTATCGCATAAGAGCCGGCTTTGTCGGCAGGCTCTCCGGTCGCTATGTAAGCAGAGATTTCAGCTTTGCTCATTGCTCTCATGGTTACAGACGTTCTCCGGTGTTCTACCAGAGTCCGGCCTTCAGCAAGACCGATACAGGCTACTCCGGTGTACACCTGGTGTGTGCGGCCCTGAAGCATGGACAGCATAGCAGCGCTATCCTCTGCGTCCACCGGCTTGCCGAGCACCTGACCGTCAAGCACAACAATGGTGTCGCTGCCGACGATTACGGCATCACGGTCTCCGGCAGCAGGAATTACCGCCTCCGCTTTGCGCAGAGCCAGATTCCGCACAATGGTCTCCGGCGTCCAGTCCGGCGGCGTACTCTCGTCAGCATCACTGGCCAGAACCTCAAAAGGCAGGCCTAGCGAGGCTAATAGTTCGCGCCGCCGCGGTGAACCCGAAGCAAGAATAATCATTCGCGGGTTGTACTGCTCCACTGTAATAAACGTCCCTTCCCGGTGCCGGCTAACTGCAGCTACAGCCTGCGGTACAGCCATACAGCTGTTATAATACCCGCAAGACTGAGCAGGCACAATTTCAATTGAATAGTGATGTCGTAGGTTATGATGTCCAAATCGGCTTGCGGTGACCACTTAAGTACAGTCGAGGTTGTAAGAAAAGACAAAGCTTTCACAGGTTCCAGCAGCTTGGCAATCCATGCTCCTGCCAGCCAGCCCAGAATAAGAAATAACAGCAGTGTTCCTACATTTTTCTTCTTCATTTAAGTCTTCCCTCGCCATTTTTTGACACCCTAATTATTATACGGTGAAAAGGAGTCCAACACAAACGCTAAATCCGCCCAGGGAATGTTTACCACACAGGAGGCATAAATCAGCCGGAGCCCAGGCAGCTGCAGTTCATTAACAGTAGCCGAGTCCGGCATAATAGGCAACCGTTTTTATCATACCGTTAACAAAAGCAATCCCCCGCACCCGGCATACCGCCGGAAACGGGGGATATTTAACATTATATTGAATTTATTGCGGGTTCAGCTCATGCCGGCAAGCAGGCTTTTCTGGCCGGTCAGAAAGCTCATCATCGCTTCCTGCACTTCCCAGAGCAGCCCCTCTGCCCGGTTCTTGCCGTACTCGTTCAGTGCGGCAATTCCCCGGCTCATGGATTTCTCCAGCCCGAGGGATATGCCCTGTCCCTCCGCAGACAGCCCCGGCTCCAGCTGCTTGACCGCCTGGGTCCACTGCATATGAAGGTCGCTCACCGCCTGGTTGTCTGCCGCGCTGCCTGTACCGCTCAGCAGCGAAGCGGACAGGGCGCTGAGTTCACTTAACAGCTTGCCGCTTACAGCAAAATATTCATTCACCGCATCCGCCGTCCCGCCGTAATTGACCTCGCTTACCGGAGGCAACGGCACTTCGCGTACATACAGCTCTATGCCCTGGTTCTTCAGGCCGCTGCTGAGCAGCTTGGCCTGCTCGCGGTCAGGAGATATTCCGGCATACACCCGGTTGCCGTCTGCAGGATCCAGACCCGCTGCAAGACCTGCAGCCAGCAGTTCCTGCTGGGCCTGTGCCGCACCGGCCGGTGTGCTGAAGACGCCGTACTGCAGCAGATAATAACTCTGCGCTGCGACCATCACCGGCACCTGCGCGGCTGCTTCTCCTCCGGAGCCGGTGATGGAGAGGCCGGTGATGCCGGACACGGCTTCATCCACAGCACCGGGGCTCTGCTCCGCAGCGGGCTGGACGACCCTGCTACCGGTATCTGTGCCTCCGCTGCCGATAAAGGACAGGGCTGCAAAGCCGAGCAGTACTCCCGTTCCCAGCGCGCCGGCAACCGACAGGGCAAGCTTCCACCAGTAAGAAGGCCGGCGTGTACGGTAAGAGCCGCCGTATCTGCCCGCATGGTTAACGGGCTGGCTGTACTGCACATACCCCGGTTCCATCTCCTCGTCATAGCCATTGTCATACCCGCCGCGTTCATCAGGCTCATCCCAGTTCCGGCGGCGCGGGCCCGGAGGTTTCATATACGAAACTTCAGCAGCTCCCGGCAGCTCTACCCGCTCCATGTCAAGAATATATCTGTCTGCCCGGGGCTGCAGCGCCGGCCCGCTATTCTCCGCCTGCCCCCGCCGCTCCGTCTCCGGAGCCGTACCAGGCACACTGGTACTCCGGCGTACTGCCGGATCACTGATACGGGTATCTGTCTCCCGGTCAAATCTGAATGTCATTCTTCCGTTACTCAAGCGCCTACACCTCGCTATCTTCAGTTCTATACTGAAATGTATGATAGATGCGAGGCGGATATGCTATTTTAATATAATCACACCAGACTGAGCACTTTCTCCTTCACACCGTCGGCAGAATAGTGCTTCTCCAGCGTCCGGTAGGCCTGGTCGGCAATAATGGAGCCCAGCTCCGGCGCCATCAGCAGCTTCACCAGTTCATCCGCGAAGCCTGCCGTCGTTCCCGCAAGCAGAATATCCCGGCCCGGCTCACAGATCAGATCCTCCGCCCCTCTCGGGCCGCATACTACAGGAGTGCGCAGTGCCCAAGCCTCAAGTATCTTGATTACCCCGCCGCAGCCGTCACGCAGTGAAGTAACCACAGCGCTGGCCCGCCGGATGTATTCCGCTGTCTGGCCCGCTCCTGCCACGAGCTCAATTGCAGCATCCGGGCCGGCCAGCGCCGCAATCTCCGGATGCACTTTATCGCTGATGATCCGGCACACGAAGTCCGGCACCGCCGCCTTAACCAGCGGGTATACCTTCTTCAGGAAGAGGAGCGCAGCACTCTTGCCCTGACTGGTATGCATGTTCCAATGGAGCACAACCGAATGATCCCTGGGGGCAATTTCAGCGGCATTATACTTAGGCTCATTCAGGTTGATATAGGGCGGAACCACATGCACCTTGCCTGCATCCGCAAAGGATACCGCTTTGAAGGAAAGGGCATCCCACTCCGTAGCGGTCAGCAGCAGGCTGGTCTTGTTCATCAGCCTGCGCTCTTCCCGGCGCATCAGGGCGGCCCCGAGTTTGTGATAGCCGTTGCTGATGCCGCGTTTCCCTGCCGTCCTGCTCTCCAGGGTTCTGCTGCCGTACCGGTGCGCATCGGTAATAATGACCGCTTCCGGCAGCAGTGAGGCTACAACGTCGAGACAGTTCCCGAGCATACAGTATGAAATGAACACATGGGTATAAGCATTCAAGCGGCATTTCTCCGTGAGTTCAGCCCGCAGGGTCTTGTCCGTACGGACCAGCGGAGAATAGGACCGCAGCTTGTTAAGCGGTACCAGCATCGGCCTGCGCGGGGCCATAGCCCGCTTAACCCGGTGCACTGTCAGCTCAGGTCTGGGCTGGGCCGGCAAGTCCTTGCGGCAATGGCAATACTCCAGCAGGTCAATATCAAACCGCTGCAGCAGAATATCAAGAAAATTCTCTGTCCGGATTTCTCCTTCTATATCTTCGGGGTAATGACTCTGGGCTGACAGGAACAGCATTCTCTCTCTCATGACAATAGCTCCTTGGTTCTATGTGAAAGTTAGTATTGTATACAAAGAAAAACAGGCCGGATTACATCCAGCCGGTTTATGTATGAAACTTAAGATGTAGATCAATAGTAACGCAGAATTAACCAGAAGATTGTCGATTTATAGGAGAAAAAAAACTTTATTTTGCTTTCAGGTTATTTATACCAAATTAAGAAGCTTATCCCTGACGCTCTCCGCTTCGTAATTTGCCAGCAAAGTATGATAGGCGCGGTCTGCCAGCACAATCCCCTTCTCATGATCCTGGAGCAGCCCGGTCACACTGGCGGCAAAAGCTGCCGGGTCATCGGCGATCATAATATTGGCCCCATGCTCATAGAGCAGCCCCTCTGCCCCCTTGCTGCTTGAGACTACGGGAGTCTTGAGGGCCCAGGCCTCGAGAATCTTCAGCCGCGTTCCGCTGCCTTCCTTCAGAGGAGCAATGACTACCTGCGCCTTTCTTATATACTCGGCTACACTGTCCACATACCCGGTAATGATGATAGACGGATCCTTCCCGGCCAGAGCGGCTACATCAGGATGAACATCCCGGCCGACAATATACCATTTGATTCCCGGGACCCTTGCCTTAATGAGCGGATAAATGTCACGGGAGAAATATAAAGCAGCGTTAATATTAGGAAAATAGTTCATATTACCCGGTAAAATAATCCACGGTTCTTTAGGGGGAATGCTGTTTGTCCGGTATTCCTCCATACGGATGAAGTTAGGAATTACATGGACTTTGGAGGAATTACGGAAGGAAAGCGCCTTGAATGCCAGGCCGTCCTGCGCGGAGGTAGTCAGCAGAAGATTAACCTTATTCATCAATCTCAGCTCATCCCGGCGCGTCCACAGCGCATTGAGTGAATAAAAGGCCCGGGCCAGCCCTTTCTTCCTACCGGCCAGCTGCGCGGACAGGCCGCTCTCATAATTATGCGCGTCGGCTACAATGACAGCTCCGGGCAGGCAGCTTCGTACAATATCAATACAGCTGCCGAGCAGGCTGTGTGAAATAAATACATGGCTGTAAGCATGTCCGCCGCAGAGCTCCCGGATTTTCTCCTTCATGTCCACATCGGCATGGCTCATGTAAGAGCAATTGCGCCAGGTGTACAGCGAGCGGAGCATAGCTTTGCGGTAACTCATTGTACGCTTTACTTCATGCACTGTAAGAGACGGTATGGCTGTCTCCGCAGTGTCCGTACCTGAACCGCGGTAGGTCAGGAGGTCCACATCGTATTTGGCGAGTACAATATTCAGAATATTGCCTGTTCTCAGCTTGCCTCCGCTATCCTGCGGAAACGGGTTTTCTGCAGATATGAATAACAATTGATCTCTCATGGCTTCTTCTCCTACTCTCCACTCAGCTTTTTGTGTCCGGCACTGCCGGCTGTCTCTAGCATATATTACCCCAAATCCCCTCTGACCTTTGTCGTAGTTTGACATTAATATAATATTTTCAAAAAAATGTAATTCAGCCTGATTGTATGCAAAAAGACCAGCCGGCGGTTTCCCGGTACAATACCGGATACGCTGGCTGGCCTTATAGCATACTCGAAAGCTGAATATATTTCAAAAATCAGGAGCTTCCTCCTGCTCCCTGTTATCCGTAGCTTCTGACGACACGGTCTCTTCCCTGCTGCTTCGCCTGGTAAAGCGCGGTATCGCTTAGCTTGTATAGCGTATTAAGCGGTACCCGCTCACCCGAGACAATCGTGATCAGGCCGATACTGACCGTATACGAGAGCGGAATGCCTTCAATTGTGGCATCATGCACTGCCTGGCGCAGCCGCTCTGCGGTCTCCCCGCTTTCCGCCTCATCCGACCGGTGCAGCAGCACGGCAAACTCCTCACCGCCAAATCTTCCGAACAGGTCGCCGTTTCCCAGCTGCTGCTCAATTCTGCGGGCAAAGTCCTGCAGCACCCTGTCACCCGTGTCATGGCCGTACGTATCATTCACCTGCTTGAAATGGTCCACATCCAGCAGCAGGAAAGAAAACGGGGTGAATTCCCTGGCAGCAGCAGCAATCAGCGGCCGGGCACGCAGCACGAAGGCTCTGCGGTTAAGTATGCCGGTAAGCTCATCGTAGGTGGCAACACGCTCCAGCTCCGCATAAGACTGCTCCCGGGAGAGCAGCATGAACCCGGCGGTTCCAAGGAACATGAGCAGATAGATTCCGATATAGTAAAGAAACTGCACCCACTCTCCGGCGTGTGATTCTGCAGGCGGAAGATAGAACAGCCTGCTCGCCATGCCCAGCAGCGACAGTATGACAATCCCGTACAGCAGGCCCATAATTTCCTGCAACGGAGTCTTTCTTACCTTCCAGCCGAGAATATAGGCAGGATAAACCAGCAGCAGTGCTCCGGCCAGGGCAGCCGAGGCAACCAGCAGCTGAATATCGGAACGCAGCAGGTACAGCAGCAGCAGGCAAAGCGCTATGCTTCCGGTAACCGCATAATAAATCCGCTTAATCCGGCTGGAGTAAACCTCCAGCAGCTTCAGCAGCGCGAAGATTTCAATCATGCCTCCGGCCAGATTCAGGAGAACAATGACAGGTATGGCGAATCTGAAATGATTATATTGCCAAAGCATCAGCAGGGTCATAATGATCAGCTGCAGCACTTTGGCTGTAAGGAACAGCAAGGTTGTGCGTTCATTCGGATAATGCGAACGGTAAGCCAGAATGAGCAGAACCGTAAAAAAATTGCCGAAAAAAAGGCAAGCCAGCAGTGTTGCGAAATCCAGACTGGCAGGCATAACGTTTCCCTCCCTTGCCCCGCGATATCAATATGTATGATAACCATTCAGCCTGATCCTTTATCCGGCTCTGACCACCCGGTCTCTTCCCTCCTGCTTCGCCTGGTAGAGCGCCCGGTCGCTGAGCTTGAATAAGGTACTTAAACCGGTCTGCTGATCCGGCAGTACTGTAATGATGCCGATGCTTACGGTATACAGGCAGGCTAATCCGTGCACCGAGGCCGCCTTGACGGCTTCCCGCAGCTCTTCTGCCTTGAGGCTGCTGCTCTGCACATCCTGACCGCACAGCATGATGGCGAACTCTTCGCCGCCTACCCGGCCGAACAGGTCACCGTTATCCAGAGCGCCCTCAATAGTCAGCGCGAAGTCCTGGAGCACCTTGTCGCCGTTATCATGCCCGTAGGTATCATTCACTTTTTTGAAATGATCCAGATCCAGCAGCAGCAGGGAACAGCATTCCTGCTTCCTCGCTGCCAGAGCCAGCTTCAGCTCGGCCTCCAGCAGGAACGCCCTGCGGCCAAGAATACCGGTGAGGCTGTCATAGGTGGCTATACGCTTCAGCTTCTCGTAAGAATGCTCATTTGAGAGCATAACGAACGCAGCAATGCCTCCGGCCAGCATGATGAACATCCCCATATAATATAAATACTGCGCCGGATTAGCTGTCAGCGGTCCCATCCCCGGTTCTACGAACAGGGCAACGAAGGTGCGCAGCAGCATTACGGCGGCAACGGAGTAGAATATACTGCCCAGAATGTTCTGCAGAGGCGTCCGTCCCTTAGCTGTTTTCAGGCGGTATCCGGGATATATCACAAACAGCAGCACCCACAATGAGGTCGAGGCTACCCGCAGATTGGCATGATTGAAGAACAGGATAATTATAGCAAAGCTGAGGATACTCCCTGCAGCCAGCCCTGAATAATAGAGCTTGGCCTTGCGGTCCAGCATTCCCATCAGCTTAAGCAGTGATGTTATTTCCAGTCCGCCTCCGGCTAAGATCAGCGCATTGCTGAGCGGTATGGCAGCCGTCTGCGGAATACAATCCCACAGCAGAATAGAGCTCCAATAGACAACTTGAATCCACTTGGAAATAATAAACAGAATAGAGCCCGTATCCTTGGAGAAATGATAGCGGTAAAAAGTAATCAGCAGCGCGGAAAATAAATTCCCCAGAATGAACAAATATAACAAGGTCTCAATATCTAGCTGAACGTCCATAAATACACCACCAAATGTGCGGAGATACATTCTCTTATCCCGGGAATGAAATCTTTCACAAGCTATATCGGCACAATGAGTGTATAATTTCACTTCTATTTTCAGGAATCCTCCGGATACACAAAGAAACGGCTTCGCCGTCCTTGTTCAAGGAGCGAAAGCCGTTTCTGCAACAATGCTTATCATCCGGAAGGCCAAGAATAACTTACCAGGCTTGCTTAACGGTTCTTGAGGCTGTCCGCCAGCGCATATCCGACCTTCCAGATATCGCCGGCCCCCATGGTAATGACCAGATCGCCAGGGGCAATGCGGCCCTGCAGGTCTGCCAGCACAGCTTCCTTGGTCGGCAGATGTCTCGCTCCCGCATTGCTGTTCTGCACAATCAGCTCCACCAGTCTGGCGGAGGTAACGCCCTCTATCTGCTTCTCGCCGGCAGGCGAGTAGATGTCCGTGATAATTACTTCATCCGCTTCACTGAATGCACGGCTGAACGCATCAAGCAGGAAGAAGGTCCGTGTATAGCGCTGCGGCTGGAATACTGCAATAATCCGTTTACCGGTGGCCTTCGCCGCACTGATCGTTGCCTGGATCTCCGTAGGGTGATGAGCATAGTCATCAATGACGAGAATCTCATCCACCTCTCCGAGCACCTGGAAGCGCCGCTTTGCTCCATGGAATTTCACGATCGCCGCAGCAATCTCCTCAAAGGCAATTCCAGATTTCAGGCAGGAGATGACTGCCGCCATCGAATTATACAAATTGTATTGTCCCGGAATCGACAGCTCAATACGGCCCAGAACCTCCGTTCCGTGATTCATGGTATAGGACACCTGACGGTCGCCCAGAACGATATCCGTTGCCGTGTAGTCCGCAGTCGCGGAATGAATTCCGTAGGTGATCACCTTCCCGGTCACTTGCGGCAGCAGCGATTTCACATTCTCATCATCCGCACACACAATGGCCGTTCCGTCTTCACGCAGCTGATTCATAAACTGCACATAAGCTTCCTTCAGCCGGCCGAAGTCGCCGCCGTAATTCTCCAGATGGTCTGCTTCAATATTCGTAACAATCCCCAGCCAGGGATGGTACTGCAGGAAAGAACCGTCGCTTTCATCCGCTTCAGCAACAACATACTCCCCTTGTCCTGCCTTGGCGTTCGTGCCGACATTCATAATCTCCCCGCCAATGATATAGGTAGGGTCCACACCGCACTCTTCCATGACCAGAGCGATCATTGAAGAGGTTGTAGTCTTGCCGTGCGCACCGGCGACAGCTACGCCTTTGCGCTCATTCAGCAGCCGGGCAAGCATCTGCGAACGGTGCAGCACAGGGATTTTCAGCCGTTCTGCCTCTACCCACTCTACATTGTCTGAAGCCAGCGCTGTAGAATATACGACCAGGTCTGCGCCTTTGACCTGCTCCGCCGTATGTCCGATATAGACCTTGGCGCCTTTGGCAATCAATTTCTCCGTTAACTCTTGGGCAGCTACATCAGAGCCTGTAACTGTATATCCCATCTCCAGCATCACCCGGGCAATCGCGCTCATACCGTAGCCGCCGATCCCTATAAAATGCACGCGTTCAGTAGTATCCAACAGTTCGTCACCAGCCTTTTTCAGAATCGGGTTGCCGTAAAAGCGTACTGCGCACATCAGAAATCAAATACAGCGTTCCGGATACGACGGCAAGGTCATCATCCGCTGTGATCCTCTTCAGCAGCTCTAGCGCTTGGCCCCAATTACGTTCTACTATGATTTCCAAGTTTTCCTTGGCATATTTATTCCGCAGAGATTCTGCGATAGCCTGCAGAGCTTCCGCGTCCATTTTCTTCCGGAAATCCGGTTCGGTCAGGATGAGCGTATCCACTATAGGCAGTATATGCTTGAGATACGGCTCGTGATGCTTATTTGCCAGCATCCCCATGAGCAAATTTAATTTACCGTAAGGCTGGAACTGCGGCAGGCTCCTGGCCAGGCTCTCTGCACCTTCCGGATTATGCGCCCCGTCCAGAATAATTCGCGGCGAAGTGCTTACTTCCTCCAGCCTTCCGGCCCAGAAAGTGCTGCGGAAGCCCTCCAGCACATCTTCGTCCTCCAGCATGAAAGCCATATACTGCCGGAGCACCTCAAGCACCATCATGGCCCCGGCTGCATTCTCCAGCTGATGCTCGCCTCTCATAGCGATATCAAGCGCAAGGCTGCGGAACGGGCCCTTGAAGGTGAAATGCTGGCAGCCGTCCTTCTGCTCTACACCGCTGTAGCTGAAATCTTCTCCTGCCAAGTAGAGTGTAGAACGGGTAGACGCGGCTTTGGCCTTCAGCACAGCAACCGCCTCCGGCTGGCTTACACAGCTGACCGCAGGAACGCCCGGCTTAATAATTCCGGCCTTCTCACCCGCGATCAGCTCCAGTGTATCGCCGAGTACATCGGTATGATCATGCCCGACATTGGTAATGACCGACACCACCGGAGTAACGATGTTCGTTACATCCAGCCTTCCCCCAAGACCAGTCTCCCATACGACTACATCCGGATAACAGACTTCCCCGTAATAGAGGATGGCCAGCGCAGTCGACACCTCGAACATCGTCGGTGAGCCGAGCTCCCCGGCAGCCATCTCCTGAACGAGCGGAAGCAGCTTATTCGCGAGTGCAAGCAGGGTCTCCTCGGGAATATCCGTTCCGTTATACTGGAAGCGGTTCGTGAATTTCGTAATATAGGGTGAAGTAAAAGTCCCCACCGTATAACCGCTCTGAATGAGCACCCGGGTCAGAAAGGCACAGGTTGACCCTTTGCCGTTCGTCCCCGCCACATGAATAAACTTAAGCCTGCGGTGCGGATGTCCAAGCCGTTCCATCAGGAGCTCTATCCGCTCCAGCCCCGGCCGGATGCCAAAGGGGATCAGGCTGTTGATCCATGCTACCGCTTCAGTATAAGAATTTAAGGGAGCGGCACTGCCGCTCCGGGTGATCTCTTCCATGTCTCTTATCCTCTCAGCTCTGCGATGCGGGCCAGCACCTTATCGCGTCTATCGGAATAGTCCGCCTGCTTCGCCCGCTCCTCTTCGATGACTTTGGCCGGTGCCTTGGCAACAAAGCCCTGGTTGCTGAGCTTCTTCTCCACACGCTCAACTTCGCTGTTCAGGGTCTGCACTTCTTTTTCCAGACGGGCAATCTCCTGATCAATATCAATCAGCCCCGACAGCGGCAGCAGCAGCTCGGCTCCGGTAACCACAGCAGACATTACCTTATCCGGAGTCTGCGGCGCAAGGCCCGCTTCGAAGGAGGAGGTGTTGCAGAAGCGCCCGATGTAATTGTCATTGCGGGAAATAATGCTTAAGGTCTCTTCACTGCCGGCCTTGATGATCAGCTCGACCTTCTTGCTCATCGGCACGTTCACTTCCGCACGGATATTCCGAACCGCACGGATTACATCCATCAGCAGATTCATTTCCGCTACAGCCTGCGGATTCTCAAGCGCGGTGTCGTACTTCGGCCATTCAGCCAGCGTAATCGTCTCGCCCTGATGCGGCAGATGCTGCCAGATCTCCTCTGTAATGAACGGCATGAACGGATGAATCAGGCGCAGTGTACGGTCAAGCACATAGGCCAGAACGGATTGTGTCTTGGCTTTGGCGGCAGTGTCCGTTCCATACAGTGAAAGCTTGGCGAATTCAATATACCAGTCGCACAGGTCATCCCAGATGAAGTTGTACAGCAGGCGGCCGGTTTCGCCGAACTCGTACGAGTCCATTAGACGCGTAATGTCGCGGGAAGTTTCGTTCAGGCGGTGCAGAATCCAGCGGTCGGCTGTACTGAGCTCACCTGTAATATCAATATCTTCAAAGGATACGCCTTCGAGATTCATGAGTGCGAACCGGGAAGCGTTCCAGATCTTGTTGGCGAAATTGCGCGCCTGCTCTACCTTTTCCATCCGGAACCGCAGATCCTGGCCGGCTGTGCTGCCTGTAGTAATCATGTAGCGCATAGCATCTGCACCGTACTGCTCAATAACATCCAGCGGATCGATCCCGTTGCCGAGGGATTTGGACATTTTGCGGCCTTCCGCATCCCGTACCAGGCCATGCATCAGCACATCGGAGAACGGCTTCTGCCCGGTGAATTCCAGTGCCGAGAAGATCATCCGGGCTACCCAGAAGTAAATAATATCGTAGCCGGTAACCAGCACATTATTCGGATAGTAGCGCTGATAGTCGCTGCTGCTCTCGTCAGGCCAGCCCAGTGTCGCGAACGGCCAGAGGTTCGAGCTGAACCAGGTATCCAGGACATCCTCATCCTGCTTCAGGTCCGTCAGGCCGCTGATCCGGCGTGCTTCCTCTTCATCATTCGCCACTACAATCTCACCGGTAGACTCAGAATACCAGGCCGGGATCCGGTGGCCCCACCACAATTGGCGGGAAATACACCAGTCGCGGACATTCTCGATCCAGTTCAGGTAAGTCTTCTCGAAGCGGTCAGGTACGAAATTAACACCGTTGCCATCCTTCTGCGCAGCGATAGCCGCTTCAGCCAGCGGCTGCATCTTCACGAACCATTGGGTGGACAGGTACGGCTCAACTACAGCTCCCGAACGTTCACTGTGCCCAACCTGATGCACATGATCCTCGATCGACACCAGCACGCCCTGCTCCTTCAGGTCGGCAACAATCGCCTTGCGGCAGTCACTGCGGTCCAGCCCCTGATAGATGCCGGCTTCCTCATTCATAACGCCGCCTTCATCCATCACATTAATCTGCGGGAGATTATGGCGCATGCCCATCTCAAAGTCGTTAGGATCATGGGCCGGTGTAATCTTCACCGCACCGCTGCCGAACTCCTTATCCACATAATCATCGGCAATAACCGGAATCTCCCGGCCGGTAATCGGCAGAATCAGCGTCTTGCCGATCATATCCTTGTAACGCTCATCCTTAGGGTGCACCGCTACCGCTGTATCGCCCAGCATCGTTTCCGGCCGGGTTGTAGCTACAGTGATGTAGCCGCTGCCGTCCTTAAGCGGATAACGCAGGTGGTACAGATGGCCGTTCACTTCCTTATATTCAACCTCGATATCCGACAGCGCCGTACGGGCAGCAGGGTCCCAGTTAATAATACGTTTGCCGCGGTAGATCAGGCCCTTCTGATACAGCTGGATGAACACCTGGCGTACGCCGGCGGACATGCCTTCATCCAGGGTAAAACGCTCACGCGAGTAATCCAGCGACAGACCCATTTTGGCCCACTGCTCATGAATGGTTTCCGCGTACTGTTCCTTCCAGGCCCATACCTGCTCCAGGAATTTCTCGCGTCCCAGATCATGACGGGAAATGCCCTGCTGGCGCAGCTTCTGCTCCACCTTGGTCTGCGTAGCAATTCCGGCATGGTCTGTGCCCGGCAGCCACAGTGTATCGAAGCCCTGCATCCGCTTGGTGCGGATCAGCACATCCTGCAGGGTGAAATCCAGCGCATGTCCGATGTGCAGCATTCCCGTTACGTTCGGCGGCGGGATTACGATGCTGTAAGCCTCGGCATCCGGGCGTTTGCCGGCTTCAAAGAAACCGTTCTCCATCCAATAGGCGTACCATTTCTTCTCTGCCGCTCCCGGATCATAGGTGGTCGGCATATCGCTTTGCTTGTGACCCGCAGCTGCGGTGCCTTCCGCCGCTTCCAGCTGGTCCGGCAGCTTCTCTGCTGTGTTGTTGTTATCAGCCATTGTGAACCCTCCATTAGATAATAATGAGATGTTTTTTGTATTCTGTGAGTTTCTGGAAATACAAAAAGACCCTTCGTCTCAAAGGACGAAAGGCCATTCTTTCGCGGTACCACCTTTGTTTCGCGCTAACAGGGTGACAACGGCTGCACCGTCCTGCTAAGGACAGTCTCCGTCACCTCCACTCCGGCTCCCTTACGGGTCCCTGAAGCCCAGCGCGACACTCATGCAGATAACGGCTGCGTCCGGCCCATCCTAACCTGCTCCCCATAGGAAAAACAAGCTCAGAAGGGCGACTCCGGGGCGACTTCGGGGGCTGCATCCTGCGGAAGTTCACAGCAACTACCATTCCGCTCTCTGAAGGGCTGACCGCCTACTCTTCCCGTTCCCAGTCTTTATTGTAGTTAATACTTAGTTCAATAATACATTTAGTGCTATTCCTAGTCAACCAGCATACGCACAAATCGCTGTGTTTATACCGCAGCGGATGAAACACCGTCCCGCCGCAGTACCGCTTACTTCCCGCTCCAGATCACGTCGACGATATTATAGCTCTGGCTGCTGCCCGTTCCCGGAGCGGCATCCAGCGTAACGGAAAACGTGCTTCCGGCATCAATAATGGTGAAAGCTGCCGCAGATATCTCCTCTGATTTGCTGACAGCACCCTTCTGCGCAAAATATTCCTTATACGTATTGCCGAGCGTCTCCAGGTCCTGCTTCGTCGAATAGCTGAATGTCGCGGACGGCGTACCGGTCACAGCGCCTTCGATCAGATCAAATACCTTGGCGTCAGAGGGGAGCGGGAAGTCAGCCGGCAGACTCTTCGGACGCTGCACCGCTGCTGCGGCCGTTCCTGCCGGGGAGGCCCCGGAAGTTGTCCCGGAGGATGAAGAGCTGCCGATAATAACGCGGCTGTTCTGAGCATCGTAGGTGACGGAGGTATTCACCGCTTCACCGACTGAGCGGATAGGCAGATAAGTTATGCCGTTGTATGTGATCGGGGCAAGCGGTTTGCCGTTTCCGTCTTTGAGCGAATAGGCTTGACCGTTCACGATAATCGCCAGCTTGTGATTCAGCGACGCCCGGATCTCCTGCAAATTGCCTGCGGCATAGCCGGCCGATGCCGTCATTACCGCGCCCAGTAGGATCGCGGCTGCCGTCACTTTTTTCCTCATTGATATCTCATCCTTCCACAATTAGGGTACACCGACACGAAGCTGTCTGAACAACGCATGTATTTAGAGTCGATAGTGACCATTAACCCGTCCTGAACCGTTTTCAAACGGTCTGACCGGCAGACGCCCTGCCTGAAGGCAGCCGGCACAGAAAAGCCGTATCAGCTGACATCACAGCCATTTCTTCAAACAAACAGCCCCCGCCGGAAGCGGGGGCTGCCTACTATATTCTGTCTCAGGGAATATACAGAACCTGGCCTTCTTCAACACTCTGCCCGGAGAGCCGGTTGTACATAGACAGCTCTCTTGCACTGAGCTGATATTTCTCAGCGATCGTATCCAGTGTTTCCTCACGCTGCACAATGCAGAGCCGCACTTTGCGGAACAGCTCCGCTCCGCTAAGGCCGCCGATGAACCGGCTTTTCCATTCGGTATCATTGCCGGGCTCAGGAATGGCGGCTTCCTTCGGGGCATTCCTCTCGGAATTCTGAACCTCCAGCTCCTTGTTGGCACGGCTTGAGCTGAGCAGGGACGAGAAGGTCAGCGGCTCCTGTCCTATTGCTCCCGGCTCTTGCTTGCTGCCCAGGCCAATCTTGAGATCCTGCTTCTCCTCCTGGAGCGGCAGAACTTCTTCTGCCTCAAGACTCACATTCTCTGCTGCCTGAATCTCTTCCGGCACTTCAGGCAGTTCTTCATTACCGGCTATGGCCTCAGCGGCCTCACTGGCTGCAGAAATGACTGCCGGCTCCGCCGGCTGGACCGCATGCAGGTTAACATTCCCCCAGTGCTGGGCGGCTGTGCCTGCAGGAATTCCCGGGTCCTCATCCTGCGGCAGGGCAGAAATATAAGACGCTTCCGCCCGGTCAAACGGATTCGCGTAATTCGCGGCAGATACCGGCTCAGCCTGGAATGTATCCCGCACCGGCGGCGCTTCAGCTTTCTCTCTGGCGGACAGGAAGTAGCTGGATACCGGTTCTGCAGCCGGCTGGCTGTAGGATGGCTGTCCGGCTGCAGCCGCTCCCGGCGAAGCTCCAGCTCCGGCACTGTCCAGGCTATGTGTTCTTGCCCGGGGTTCCTTGTCCTTCAGCTGTGCGCTAACAAAGGCCGCCGGCTGGGTATACACAGAGCCCTCCAGGAACAGCGGGTTACCGGCGGCTTCTGCCGGAGCCGCATACTCCTGCTCCTCCACAGGCACCTCTGCCACCCCCTCGCCATAAGTCCAGAGCGAGTTCTCATAAAGAACATCGCCCTCCTGAGCACGGCTGTCCGGCCCGGCTGCGGGCGAGTAGGCTACCGTATATTCCTCCTGCTGCCAGGCCGGCTGTGCATCCGCGCTGCCGATTCCGCGCAGGGAGAGTACTCCTGTAATATTGACAGTTCGCATCGTAAGCAGGTCAATATCGAAATTCTCGATCTCCACCCCTATGTCTTCAAGTGAGCTGACCCGGGTCAGCGGGACTGTGATTTCAACGGGAATCGCATGCTCCAGACGCTGCGTGCGATCATCTTCCCCCCGGTAGAGCCCGGTGAGCAGCAGCTGGCCGTACAGCTCCGCCCGGTCCTCCCGCTGGATTACCTTGATGTCGGGAATCAGTTCGACTTCCTCCAGCTCAGCTATTCCCGGAAGCTCTTCTGAAAGATGAATCCGCTCATAGATATCAAACCGCAAGCCGTGTGACTGGTCAAACACGGGAAATGTCCTCCTTCTTGGCATAATCTATCCCTGAGACAAGCCCAGAGCATAAGCCCAAAATGTTACTCCACTCATGTATATGCTTCAAACAGGAAGGCATGACAACTTTGGGCTTAACCTGCGGACAGGATATTTATCAGGCGAGCGGCAGCGCCGTACGGCAATCCGGAATAGAATAATGCTGCGGCAGCCTGCGGCGGAGCGTATCTGCAAGCGGCAGCCCCGGCTGCAGCCCGTTCAGTACATCGGCAGGATGGAAGGCATGGGGAATGCTTACCGCCGCCTGCCCCGCTGCAGGATCAGGGCGCTCCGCAAGGCTCTGCATCGCAATGGCCTTGCGGTACACTGCAAGCGTGCCCGCTGCCATCACATCCAGTGAGCGTTGCTGCGCAGCCCATTCCCTTGCCTGGAAGCCGGTCCTTACCCTCAGCTCCTCATCGCCGAGCAGCTCTTCCAGCAGGCCGGCCAGCCGGGCGGCATCCCCGGGCGGAACAATCCAGCCCGTCTCTCCATGCCGGACCATCTCCGGCATCCCCGCCGTTCCGGCCACAACCGGCGCAATCCCGGCCAGCTGTGCTTCAGTGACCGAGAAGGGCTGTGTATCCTGCAGGGAGGGCTGGACATAAATATCCGCATCCCCAAGCGCTGCCGGAACATTATCCAGCTTCCCGGTGAAGAGGATCTGCTCCAGCACCCCCAGCCGGACGGCCTGCTCCTTCAGCTCCTCCAGCAGGCTGCCGATGCCGGCCACTACGCAGACCCAGTCCTGACAGCGCTTTTGCAGAATTCCAAGCGCCTCGATCAGCACATGCACGCCTTTGATATATTCAAGCCGCCCGGCGAACATGATGACACGTTTCCCGCCGCTAATCTTAAGCACAGAAGGCTCCTCCGCCCTGGCGGCATACTGCTCCAGATTCACTCCGTACGGCAAGGTATGAATCCGCTCCCCGTCCACCCCCAGATCCCGGGTCAGCCCGCCGATCCAATTGGAAGAGACCAGAATCCTATCCGCCGACCTTGCGCCCAGCGTCTCCATCCTGCGGAAATATTTCCAGATCGGGCGGCTCTCATACCTCTCCCGGGTGAGCTCAGGCTCCAGCCCTTTGTACTCATAGAATGATTCCCGGGTTAACGCTCCGTGTACACTTGTGACCAGCGGAATCCGGCGCCGCATAATCCGCCGCAGCGCATACGATGCAATAGGGTCCTGGGCGTGAATAACATCATACTCCTCAAGGCCCAGTACGGCCGCTCCCCCTTCAAACACATAACGGCCCAGCTCAAAGCTGAATATCCCGTGCTCCAGATGCAGATGCGGAAACCGGACACTATCAAGCTGCGGCAGCAGCTGTGTATAGTAGGCTTTTTTATCAAAAGCTTCATTCCGGTCCAGCAAATACAACGTATTATTCTCTGCATGACTGCCCATCAGCGTTACGGAGTGGCCCTGCTCACTCAGCTTGTCAGCCAGCTGCCTCATATACGTCCAGATTCCGCCCATATTGGTCAGCCCCCAGTAGGTAACCAGCAGTATCTTCATACGTTTATCTCCTCTCCCCTGCTTATCAAATGACTTGTGCACGGGCTACGCCGCCCCGTATTATCAGATTATTATATGAATGCTGAAGTCTATGGGACACGGGTATCTGTTTCAATCTATAAATATTCCAAAATAACTTTTAATCAAAAAACATCTTTTCGGTTATAATCGTTATAAATACTGAAAGGAACACTCCGCTTATGGCTAAAGCAAGGTTATTTGACCTTTTTCTGTTCGTTGCTTCGGCGGCTATAGCATTCATCCCCGAATATCCTGTGGCCCTGGACCATACATATATACTGGCAATGCTGCTCTATACACTCTTCTCCACCTTCTACTTTCAACTGCGGATCGTAACCAGGAGCGGGAATTCCACAATAGATTACGCTATCAGCTATACTTCTTCGTTTGGGATTTTTGCCGGACCGCTGGGCACGTTTCTGTTCGAGGCCGTGTACCGGTTCATCATCTATTTCTACAAAAAGAAAACAGGCACCGCCGATCCCGGAGAATTCCTGGATACCTTCTACAACATCGGCTCCTTCACTCTGGGCGGCTCGGCGGCTTATTATCTGTACACCGCGCTTACCCCGCTGGCCGGGAGAATTCCGTTTGGCTACTGGCTGCTGTTCCTGCTGGTTGTCTGTGTTACAACGCTGCTCTCTTCTACGTTTCTGGTGATCGCCGTTACACTCACGGGAGACATCAAGACACGCAAAGAAGCGCTGAACCTGCTGTTCAGAAGCCGGAGCCTGCTGGACTTCAGCAAGGTAGCCCTGACCAATGCCCTGCTGCTGCGGCTGCTGCAAATGGAGAAATGGGAGATGCTGGTCGCCCTCTTCCTGCTCAACTACATCGTCAGCCTGTCCTTCTACTCCAAGGCGCAAAGCGCCCAGCACAAATATGAACGCGACAAGTTCGAGCAGATGGCTTACCGTGATTTCCTCACAGGGACCTATAACCGGGCCTACATGGATAAGATGATGAAGGAGCTTAACCAGAGCGGGGAGTACATCGGAATTGTAGTAGCGGACATCGACCGGTTCAAAAAAATCAATGACACGTATAATCACGCCGTCGGCGACCGTGTAATTATTCATTTTGCCGGCACGCTGACCAAACATCTGCAGGAGGGGGACATCCTGTTCCGCAGCGGCGGGGAAGAGTTCACCCTGTTCCTCCGCAATAAATCCTTCAGGCAATGCCAGGCGCAGATTCAGGGGATTCTCGACAGCTTCCATAATCAGAGCGTAACTGCCGAGTTCGAGGACAGGCCGATCAGTGTGCCGTATTCCGCCTCCTTCGGACTCTATTATTACAAGGCGGACCCCGGCCAGAAGTCGTCTATGGAAAAAGGCTATGTCTGCGCAGACCAGCTGCTGCTGGAATCCAAAAAGCTCGGCCGCAACCGGCTCTCGTACCGCAATGACCTTCGTCCGCAATAAGGCTTTAGAACGGTGAAGACGAGGTACGGGAGCGCTGCATCACAGCAAAAAGAGGGTTGTCCCCGCCACCGTATAACGGCGTTGGACAGCCCTCTTGTCTTTTCAGCTCATGTGGTTGTAGTGTAGGTGTACAAGTTCCAGTTCCAGTTCCAGTACAAGATCCAGTTCAAGTTACTGCTTCTGTTACAATTCAGCCGCATTAAAGGTATCTCCGCCTTCAATCGTGCCGGAGTTGAACCCTTTGTAGAACCAGCGCTTACGCTGCTCGGAGGTTCCGTGCGTGAAGCTGTCCGGCACCACATAACCTTGCGCCCGCTTCTGGATCGTATCGTCGCCGACCGCACTCGCCGCAGTCAAGGCCTCCTCCAGGTCGCCTTCCTCCAGCAGATTCATCCCCTGGGCATGACTCGCCCATACCCCGGCATAGTAATCCGCCTGCAGCTCGAAACGGACCTGATACCGGTTGAATTCGGTCTCGCTGAGACTCTGGCGCAGGGAATTCAGCTTATCGGAAGCTCCAAGCAGCGTCTGGACATGATGGCCCACCTCATGGGCAATTACATAAGCCATCGCGAAATCACCCGGCGCATTGAACTGCTGCTGCAGCTCATCATAGAAGCTGAGATCAATATACAGCCTGGCATCGCCTGAGCAATAGAACGGTCCGACAGCCGAGCTGGCGGTTCCGCAGGCAGAATTCACACTTCCGCTGTACAGCACAAGTGTCGGATCCTGATAGGTCATTCCCTGCTCCCGGAACATCTCGGACCAGACATCCTCGGTATCTGCCAGAACTACAGATACAAATTCGGACAATTCCTTCTCCTGCGCACTCTGCTCGTAGGGAACGTTCGAGCTGGTGTCTGAGCCGCCGGTGGAGGTCAGATTTCCCATGATGTCACCGATATTTCCGCCGCTCAGCAGAGTAACGATCACAATCACAATGATCCCGGTGATCCCTCCGCCAACCAGCTTGCCGCCTCCGCCCCCGCGGCCTCTGCGGTCTTCCACGTTACTGCTGCCTCTTCTGCCCTGCCATTTCATAGTCTTACCCCCAAGTCTATTTCCGGTTACAGGATATATTTCATCTTATTACTGTATACCCATATTTGCAGGACATCTACTCTCAAGTATCCGGATCAGGATAAACGTATCTTAATTCCGCACATTTTGCTTACTTTGGTCTATTGTTCTGCTGCTATCCACAATTGTTCAGTTTATATCATTTCCTGTACGACAAAAAACTCCCCCACAGCCGGAGCCGTGAAGGAGTCACGTTTATCTATGGTTAGAACAGCAATTACTTCGCAGCCTTGGCAGCTTCCACAATCGCTTTCAGATAACCTTGGGTATCTACCAGAGTAGCGCCGCTTACTGCATCAACTACCTGCTCAGCGGTTTTCTTGGTAACAGTCATTTCCAGGGATTTGATAGTTTTGCCTGTAGCGAATTTCTCGATAGCAGCCAGGTTTTTGTCATAAGCAACGGTAGAGCCTCCTGCTTCAGCCATATGCTCGCTGTAATATTTAGCATTGGCTTTCTTGGAAGCCAGAACTACGGCAGGGTCTTTGTAGCCGTTTGTGCCAAAGTCCTTATCGGAGTTTGGTACGCCAGTTGCTACATCAGTGCTCAGGAATTGATAATCATCCAGCGAAGCGGCAACGATTACGCCGTTCTGCACTACAGCTACTGCTACTGTAAAGCATTTGGTACCATGAGCTGCTGCTTCTACACGGCCTACCTTAAGAGGTGCGCTTGCTGCAGAAGTTACGTTGTTAAGAGCACCGCTGTTGCCTACTCCTACAACCGCCAAAGAGATGCCGGCTACGAGCATTAGTTTTGTTAATTTTTTCACAAAGATTCCCCCAGTTAAAGTGATAAGAAACGCTTACATACTATATTTATCAATATATTGGATATTCGTCTGTTACAAATGTTACTAGGAAAATGTAAATACCTGGTACATCTATTGCCGGAAGGAAATAAAAGGGGGCATCTGGAGAAAATCGGCCTGAAAGCCAAGAAAAAGCAGCCGATTGTAAAATCAGCTGCAGTTTTCTTCAACCTCTATTCCGTCATTGCTGATGGTTACCGTGGACGATCCCGACAAATATTCCGTGTAGGAGCATACCCCAATTGTCTTTACTTCATCCGGCTCCCGCGGATCCGTATAATGCAGATAAATGCTTCCTTCGCCGCTTAAGCTCAGCTCCGGCTTGATCGTGAGAGTGCGTCCGCTGCTTAGCGTGTGCCCAAGCTCGTCCTTGGCTGCAGCTTCCGCTCCTGCCAGGGCCGATGCGCTTGTGGTCACTCCGGCAGCAGTAATATTCAGCTTATAATCTGACTGGTTATGCACCGTAACCCTGAAGCTGCGGAACTGGTCCGCCAGCTTCAATATGCCGAACTCCTGCTCCAGCCGCACCGCCAGCATAATACCGGCGGCCAATACTACTGCGGCAGTTACAATTAGAATCTTTTTATAATTAAGTCCCACAGGCTGCTCATCTCCTTATACAGTAAGACGAACGTTTCAGCGGAAATGTATCAGGAGCGAATGATAAGTTACTCCTGCGGTTCACCGCCCAGCTTCCCGCGCAGGCGAAGCATATCCCCGGGCCACGGGTCGGCCACTTCGACCGGCTTCCGGGTCCAGGGATGGGCAAATACAAGCATCTCGCCATGCAGCGCCTGCCGGTCGGAAGCGCCCGGCTTTAGATTCAGTTCTCCCTTGGCCTCCAGCTTCGTCCCCGGCTCCAGTTTCGCCGGAGCTCCCGGCTTAAGCGTCCCTTGCAGCCCGAAGGTGTTGCCTGCCTTCTCCTGCTCTTCAAACCAGGCCGTAATCGCCGACTTCGCCCCGCCTGCCGCAGTGCGCTGCGGCGGAGCTGCATTCGCTCTGCTGCCCGCTGAACTGCCGGCCGTGTCCCAGCCCGGGCCGCCGTACAGGCTGTCCCCGTACAGCGGGTGGCCGGCATGGCTGAGGTGGACCCGGATCTGATGCGTGCGGCCCGTCTCCAGCTGAACCTTCAGCACCGTTCCGCCGCCCGGCAGGACCTCGCGCCCTATAATCCGCGTTACCGCCGCCTGCCCTCCAGGTGAGACCCGCCTGCGCGCCGCATGATGGCGGTCACGGCCAATCGGAGCGTCAATTACCGTAAGCTCGGCAGGTACGCTGCCTGCGACAATTGCGGCGTAGAGCCGGGACACGCTTTTGCCGCGCATATCTTCATCCAGCACCAGCTGGGCATATTCATTCTTGGCATATAGCACCGGACCCGTTGTGTCCTTATCCAGCCGGTGAATATGCCGCACAGCTGTACCGCCGCCGGAAGCAGCATAATGCGCTGCTACAAGATGATCCAGTGTTACACCTGTACCGCTGCCGTCGGGATGAACTGCCAGCCCAGCCGGCTTGTGGACCACGAGGCAGAAATCATCCTCGTACAGCACAGTTAAGTCTTGCCAGACCGGCTCAATTCCCGCTTCCCGCTCAGGGAACAGCGCCAGCCGCAGCCGGTCGCCCCTCCACTGGATGCCGTCCTCACGCCGCAGCCGCGCATGCAGCTTCTCCGGCATCCCGGCTGTGCCGAGCAGCCACTGGTCGATGGCTGCCTGCCGGTCGGCTGCGCCGGTGATGACCCGGCCCGGCATGGCCTCAAGCCATTCCCCGCGCCGGGTCCATTTGCCGCCGCCGGCAAAGCCTATAGCGTTGGCAGCGGCAGCCCCTGCGCCGGCTTCCCCGCCAGGGGCAGCTTCAGCGCTGCCGTGCTTGCCGGACTGATCCTCCGGCCCGGCCGTCATAGCGATTTCAGGGCATTATAATGGCCCTCAATCGTATCATCTATATCCTGCTCACTGTGTGCAGCAGAGACGAACATCCCTTCGAACTGGGACGGCGGAACGCTGATGCCCTGATCAAGCATCGCGCCGAAATAACGGTTAAACAGCTCCAGATTACTGGTCTTTGCTGTTTCGAAGTTGAACACTGGCCCTTCCGTGAAGAACGGGCAGACCATAGAGCCCACACGGTTAATCGTAAGCGGTATCCCGGTCTCCTCCGCATTGCGCTTCAGTCCTGCTTCAAGGCGGGCACCCAGCGTTTCCAGACGGGCATAGACCTCCGGTGTCAGCAGCTTCAGCGTGCTGTAGCCGGCCGCCATCGCCAGCGGATTACCGCTGAGCGTGCCAGCCTGATAGATCGGGCCGGACGGGGCAATCTGCGCCATAATCTCTTTTTTGCCGCCATAAGCTCCTACCGGGAGTCCTCCGCCGATCACCTTGCCGAAGCAGGTCAGGTCAGGGTCCATGCCGAACAGCCCTTGCGCACATCCGCGGTCTACCCGGAAACCGGTCATCACCTCATCAAAAATCAGCAGCGCCCCATACCCCGTAGTCACCTTGCGGAGCCCCTCCAGAAAGCCCGGAAGCGGCGGCACAACGCCCATATTCCCGGCAATAGGCTCGACAATAACAGCAGCAATCTCGTTGCCGTAGCGCTCAAAGGCGATTTTGACCCCTTCCAGGTCATTATAAGGCACTGTAATCGTGTTAACCGCTACTCCTTCAGGAACACCAGGGCTATCAGGCAAGCCCAGCGTAGCCACCCCGGAACCGGCTTTGATCAGCAGGCTGTCGGCGTGACCATGATAGGAGCCTTCGAACTTAAGGATCTTGCTGCGTCCGGTGTACCCGCGGGCCAGACGAATCGCACTCATGGTGGCTTCCGTTCCCGAATTCACCATACGCACGATATCTACCGAAGCTACACGTTCAACTACAGTCTTGGCCATTTCCGTCTCCAAAAGAGTAGGCGCACCAAAGCTTGTCCCTTTGACTGCCGTCTCCTGGAGCGCCTTCACGACCTCAGGGTGGGCATGACCCATAATGAGCGGTCCCCAGGAACAGACGTAATCGATAAAGCTGTTGCCGTCAATATCATAAATGCGCGAGCCTGCGCCCCGGTCGGCATAAATCGGGGTTAATCCTACAGACTTGAACGCCCGGACCGGGCTGTTCACACCGCCGGGAATATATTGCTTCGCTTCTTCAAAAGCCGCCCGGGAAGCCTCTTCCCGCCGCTTAAGTGGCATATCACTCATGCTTGTTCACTCCTGCTCTGCTGGATTGGTGGGACGTTTTCCTTAGCCGCGCAGCCAGCGGGCTGCATCCTTGGCAAAATAAGTAATAATAATATCGGCTCCCGCACGCTTCATGCCGGTCAGCATTTCGAGCACAACCGCCTGCTCATCGATCCAGCCCTGCTGCGCAGCCGCTTTGACCATCGAATATTCACCGCTGACATTGTAGG
Source organism: Paenibacillus sp. MMS20-IR301 (assembly GCF_032302195.1). Taxonomy (NCBI): domain Bacteria; kingdom Bacillati; phylum Bacillota; class Bacilli; order Caryophanales; family Paenibacillaceae; genus Paenibacillus; species Paenibacillus sp. MMS20-IR301. The sequence goes on along the minus strand of NZ_CP135275.1, from coordinate 7,524,502 downwards.
CTACGAGCGGCAGGTCGAACTGGTCACGGATGGTACGGATGACATCGAGGTAGGCCAGCGCCGGCTTAACCATCAGCATATCGGCCCCCTCCAGCACATCCGAATCAGCCTCACGGATCGCTTCACGGAGATTAGCCGGGTCCATCTGGTACGTTTTGCGGTTGCCGAACTGGGGCGCGGAATCTGCCGCTTCACGGAACGGGCCGTAGAAGGCGGAAGCGTACTTAACCGAATAGGACATGATCGGCACATGCTCGAAGCCATTCTCATCAAGCCCGGTGCGGATTGCCTGCACGAACCCGTCCATCATGTTGGAAGGCGCAATAATATCGGCTCCGGCCCGGGCCTGTGACACCGCCGTGCGGGTGAGCAGCGTAAGCGAAGCATCATTAATCACGTCACCATGCACCACACCATCAACCGTATGGGTATGTACCATGCCGCAGTGGCCGTGGTCGGTGAATTCACACAGACAGGTATCAGCGACGACCAGCAGCTCAGGATACCACTGCTTGATCAGCCGTGTGGCCTCCTGCACAATCCCATCCTCTGCAAAACCCGACGAGCCGATAGCATCCTTCGTTTCGGGAATCCCGAACAGCAGCACCGCCGGAATCCCCAGCGCAGCAATCTCATCCACTTCCGCTTTCAGGGTATCAAGCGAGAAGTGATACACGCCTGGCATGGAGCCAATTTCATTCTTCACACCGGTGCCGTAGGTGACAAAAATCGGCTGGATAAAGTCCAGCACGTTCAGGACAGTCTCCCGCACCATCCCCCGGATTCCGGCTGTACCGCGCAAACGGCGGTGTCTAACGATTGGAAAGCTCATTGCTAAATCCTCCTGTACAGTAAGTATATAAATCCAGCCTATCCGCTTGAGACTAAGCCCATCCCGTCATCTGAGCCGCAGGATTATCTAAGTCTTGTGGATTCGTTCCAGCGGCACAGCTCCTGAACCAGTCCTTCAATAGTCGCTTCGTCCGGCAGCAGTCCCGGAGTCAGTCCGGCCTCTACTGCAGTCTGTTCCGTGACCGGACCGATACAGGCGATCTTGACTCCCGCCAGCAGCTCCAGCGGGTCTTCCAGACCCATCCGCTTCAGGATATCCATGAAGTTCCGCACCGTTGAAGAGCTTGTAAACGTCACGGCATGAATCCGTTTCTCCTCCAGCAGCTTCATGAGTTCAATATCATCCTCACCGGTGGCCACCGTCTCATAAGTATCCACCTCGGTCACCGCAAGCCCCAGCTCCCTCAGCTTGCCGGGCAGCCATTCGCGTGCCAGATCGCCGCGCGGGAGCAGCACCCTCTGCCCCGGCTGCAGCTGACCGCCAAAGGCTTCAATCAGCCCCTCTGCCTGGAACCGCCCAGGCAGCTCTTCGGCGATCAGCCCGCGCTCCGCGAGCGCTGCAGCCGTAGCCGGTCCTACCGCGCATATCCGCGCACGGTGCAATCCGCGGATATCCGCCTTCAGCTGCGTCAGATGGCGCATGAAGAAGTCTACACCGTTGGGACTGGTGAAGAACACCCAGTCATACGCTGCAAGCCCGCCAAGCGCCGCAGCAATCTCCGCCTGCTTGTCCGCATCCCGCTGCATTACCGTCTCGATGACCGGGAACTCATACGGTTCGCCGCCAAGCTCCTCGATCCGCTCCACCAGCTCGCTTGCCTGGCTCCGGGCCCGCGTCACGACAATGCGCTTGCCGAACAGCGGCAGCGCTTCTGCCCACATGAGCTGCTCACGCTGCAGCACGACATCGCCGACAACGATAACAGCCGGCGGCTGGAAATCCGCCGCCTTGACCTTCGCCTCAATGTCGGCAAGCGTACCCGTCAGCGTCTCCTGATCGGCACGCGTACCCCAGCGCACCAGCGCCACCGGCGTTTCCGGCGGACGCCCGTGCTTGATCAGCTGGGCGCTGATATAGCCGATTTTGGCAACGCCCATCAGGAACACCAGGGTACCGGTGGCATTGGTCACCTTATCCCAGTGGATGGAATGATCCAGCTTATCCGGGCTCTCATGGCCGGTAATAATCGACAGGGAGGAGGCTACCTCCCGGTGGGTTACAGGAATGCCGGCATAGGCCGGGACGCTGATGGCCGAGGTAATACCCGGCACAATCTCGTAATAGATGCCATGCCGCCGCAGCAGGTCCGCTTCTTCACTCACCCGGCCAAAAATCACCGGGTCCCCGCCCTTCAGCCGCACCACCGTCTTGCCCTCAAGCGCAAGATCGACCAGCAGTTGATTGATAGCCTCCTGCTTCATCGTATGGCGGTCCGGAAGCTTGCCAACGTATATTTTCTCTCCGCCAGGCTTCATCCACTTCAGCAGTCTCGGGCTGGCCAGCCGGTCATAGACCAGCACATCAGCCTTCCGGATACACTCCAGACCCTTCACTGTAATCAGCTTCGCATCTCCCGGACCTGCTCCTACAAGATAAACCTTCCCCGCCATTTCCGTCATCCCCTTATCACCTTATCCGTCACCATTCACAGCACTGTCCAACCTCATCCGCTACCCTGCAACTCTTGCTCCTAATATCTGCTTACTCTTAACATCAGCTATTCTGTACATCTGCTGGCTTGCGGCTGACTAGTGCTTAACATCCGCCAAAATCTTCTCCGCTCCCCTGGCAATCAGCTTACGGGCAACCTCCATACCGAGCTGCACCGGATCTTCGCCTGTACAGGTCTCCTTCAAGATCACTGAGCCATCCGGTGTTCCCACCATTCCGGTTAATGTGATCTGCGGCCTTGCAGTACCCGCTATTTTACTCTCGCTTGTAGCCGGGATATCCTCTTGTGCCGCAGCCGTTCCGTCAGTACTGTTGCCGGCAGCAGCATTACCTTCCGTAAGCACCGCAAAAGCACCTATCGGCACCTGGCATCCGCCGTTCAGCGCACCAAGGAACGTCCGCTCAGCCGTGACCGTAATCGCCGTCTGCTCATCGTTATACAAGGCAAGCAGCTTGCGCAGCTCTGCATCATCTTCCCGGCATTCTATGCCGAGTGCCCCCTGCCCCACAGCGGGCAGACAAACCTCCGGCGGCAGATAAGCGGTTACCCGGTCCTGCCACCCCATGCGTGACAAGCCTGCTGCCGCAAGCAGAATCGCATCATATTCACCGTTCTCCAACTTCTTCAGCCGCGAGTCAATATTACCGCGCACCGGCTCAATGATCAGGTCCGGCCGGAGTGCAGCCAGCTGGCTGGAACGGCGCAGGCTGCTCGTTCCAACCCGTGCTCCCTGTGCCAGTTCCTCAAGTCCATCCCCGCCGCCGGAGATCAGGCAGTCACGCGGATCCTCGCGCTTCGGCACCGCACCATTAATCAAACCCTCCGGCAGTTCGGAAGGCATATCCTTCATACTATGTACAGCCATATCGATCTCTCCGGCCAGCATAGCCTGCTCAATCTCCTTGACGAACAGACCCTTGCCGCCCACCTTGGACAAAGTAACATCCAGAATGCGATCACCTTTAGTAACAATCTTATGCACTTCAAAAGTAAAATCCAAACCATGCCCGCTGCTCAGCCGCTCCAGATCAGCAATAACCTGCCCCGTCTGCGTTAACGCCAGCGCACTCTGTCTGCTCCCCACAATAATCTTCCGCATGAACCATTCCTCCTGTTCAAGTCACCTGCTCTACCCCGCTTACGTTTGAAATTAAGGGTACTTTTACCCTTATTTCGCTCATTTCAGCCGTTTATGCTGAAATTAAGGGCACTTTTACCCTTATTTCGCTCATTTTAGCCGTGTTCGCTGAAATTAAGGGCACTTTTACCCTTATTTCACTCATTTCAGCCATTTACGCTGAAATTAAGGGCACTTTTACCCTTGTTTCGCTCGTTTTAGCCGTGTTCGCTGAAATTAAGGGCACTTTTACCCTTATTTCACTCATTTCAGCCACCAGCAGGCAGAATGCTCGTGCCAGACCGTAACTTCCCCTGCTAATACGTTTCGTCTTCCGTAAACAACACTTTAAGTAGCTACTTATACCAGCCCATACGTTCCCCTGCCGCGCAACAAGCTCCGTCTTCGTTCACTTTAAACCATTCATCAAACAATATGCTGTGCTAAGTTCACCCAGTCGCCCCGGCATTCATTCCAGAAGCAGCCTGAACAGTTGCAGCATTCCTTCCGGGGAGTGCCGTAGCCTTAGGTTTCACCGTAGTCAACGCAAGCTGCAGCTTCAGTCGGCAAAGTTAATTGCCTGGCTATTCCTCCCGGTTACTCTCCACCCAGGCTTCGATGTCTTCCGGGGTCCATGGTATAAAGGTACCCTGTCTCATGTCATTCAACACATCAAGCTGACCCAGCCTTCGCAGCAGCCGGGCGCGCGGCTCTGGCGCAGGCTCCAGCCGCTTGACTGCCGTCCGCAGCTCATGCAGGAAGTCGAGATAGGGCTCGTATTCCTCGCCCAGCAGCCCCGCAATCTGCCGCGTAATCTCCGCGGCAACCGACGGTCCCGCACCGGAGGTGGTGACCGCAACCGTCAGGCGCCCCCGGCGGAGGATGCCGGGGGTTATGAAGCTGCCCGCCTCTGCCCGGCTGGCGACATTGACCGGGAGTCCCAGCCTCCGGGCCTCCCTTGCCACAGCTTCATTCACCGCCTCGTCATCCGCGGCGGCATAGACCAGAACAGCCCCGTCGAGATCTCCGGGGGCATAGGGGCGGCTGATCCAGCGCAGCCGCCCGGCCGCAGCCGCTGCGGCAAGCGTCCCGCTGAGCGCGGGACTGACAATCACCAGCGCAGCTCCTGCTTCCAGCAGCGGGGCCGCTTTGCGCTCCGCCACAGCGCCGCCGCCGATCATCACGACAAGCTTGCCCTGCACATCCAGCATAATCGGTAAATAGCGGCTCATCCTTCACCTCCAGCCGGCATCAAGATACACTTCCAGCAAGAACTTAATCTTTCGCTTAATCTGAATTATACACTCCCAGCACTGCAACAGCGTAAGACGCTCCTGCTGCCCCGAGGATCATGCAGGGTAGTTACTTACGGCTTTGGCGCACTTTGATTTTAGCTCAACCAGCATAGCTTTAGTGCACTTCGTACAACTAAATCTTCATAAATTCCGCCTGTCATCCGTTTAGCTGTATTTCATGCAATTAAACTGGCGGCAATAGAGTGTTTCAGCCTGTTCAGGCATTTTTAATTGCACAGAATACAGTTATATGCTGCATGGAGACCGCAATATCATTTTTTGTTGTACAGGATACAACTATCCCAGAGTTTCCGCCCGAAACTAAATATATTACTCAATCCTCAGAAACATCCTCCATAACTCCAGCACAGCCGCTTATCCTATCCGCCTGTTATTCACAGCGCTACTCATCCGCATGCGCTAGCCCAGCAGCACTTCCTCATATTACCTTAACCGGAGCCCGCGCAGCCCCTACTCCCCGCCCCAGCCATGGAATTCCGACCATGAATTCAGCAGAAAGTTCAGGATAATGAAGCCGTAGCCGGCAATAGCCCAGCGGGCCATCGCGGTACCGCTTCTGCGGCCGGAGTGCTTCAGCACGATATAGAGGATGTAGACGCCAAGGCCGGCCAGCGTAGTCAGCACCTTCAGATCCTGGAACAGCAGCGTCCGGCCCTCCGCGATGATGGATAAGCCGGCCAGCACCAGCGAAGCCAGCAGCAGCGGAACTCCGGCCAGGATGGCGGTATAGGAATATTTGTCCATCGTCTCCAGGCTTGGCAGCCGGCGGACCCGGTCATCCCACTTCTTATTCTTCAGCTTCGTATGCAGGAACAGATACATTATCGCAAATACCGTTCCCAGTGTCAGTGCGGCAAAGCTCAAATTAGCCAAAATCACATGCATCGCCAGCCAGCCATGCACCGCACTCCAGCTCTGCAGCGTATGATCCTCAGCGGTCAGCCATACCCGGTTCAGCAGAAACACGCTGAAGCCGGCCATGCTGAGCAGCAGGATCGTGAACTCGCCGCCGCGCGTAAATGCCACCGCCAGTGAGGTTACTACGATGCTAAACGAGAACCAGAACAGGAAATCATACGGCGTGAAGATCGGCAGCCCGCCCTCCTGGGAGAAGCGGACCGCCAGCCCGGCGAGCTGCAGCAGGCCTGTAGCAGCAAGAAGCCCTGTGCCCAGCCGCTTTCCGCCCGGATTACGCCGAAGGCAATCCGAGAAAACAAACAGCAGGCTCAGGGCATATAGCAGCAGAGCGGCATCATATATTCCGTTCAGCAGTTGCATGTTGTTCACCCGCCCAGCAGACCGGCCGGAGCAAACACCGTCCCCGGTACGGCAAACTTTCCGCCGGAGGAGACTTCAGCAGGCACCTCTGGGGCCGGCACAGCATCACTGCCCTCCGGGCCGGAATCCAGCTGCTCCTGCAGCGCGAAGATCCGGGTGAAGTAATCGAGCGCTTCATTTCCCTGCTTACCGCCGGAAAGCTCCTTGATTACATTAATCGGGTCATGCATCATCTGATTTACAATACTTTTGGTCAGCCGGCGGATGACTTTACGCTGATGCTCATCCAGCTCCGGCAGCTTGTTGAACAGGCTATCCATCGTCTCTTCATAAATGCCGTTCGATTTGTCCTGCAGCGCCCGGATGACCGGCCGGACCCCGAGTGTCTTCAGCCAGAGCTGGAATTCATCCATCTCCTGGCGGATCATCACTTCAATCTTGGCCGCCTCACTGCGGCGCATCTCCAGGTTGTTCTCCACAATACCTTCCAGATCATCGATATCATAGAGGAACACGTCCGGCACACTTGCCGCCGCCGGATCAATGTCACGCGGCACAGCGATGTCAATCATGAACAGCGGCCGTGACGGCCGGCGTTTCATGCCTTCAGCCACTTGGGCAGCCGTCAGCACATAACCGTCAGCCCCCGTCGAGCTGATGACAATATCCACTTCGTCCAGCCGCTTCAGCGCCGCTTCAATTGTACTCGGCTTGCCCGAGAATTTCTCGGCCAGCTCTACCGCCCGGGACAGCGTCCGGTTGGCGACAATCACCTCCGCCGCACCGCTGCTGTACAGATGCTTCACCGTCAGCTCGCTCATTTTGCCGGCGCCGAGAATGAGCACTCTTTTGCCGGTAAACATCCCGAAGATCCGCTTGCCCAGCTCCACTGCCGCATAGCTGACCGACACCGCGCTTTCGCCGATCGAAGTCTCACTATGCGCACGTTTGCCAAGCGTCACCGCCTGCTTGAACAGCCGGTTGAACCAGGTTCCGGTCACGCCCTCCGCCTGGGCAGTCAAAAAAGCATTGCGCACCTGGCCGAGAATCTGTGTCTCGCCGATCACCATCGAATCCAGACCACAGGTTACACGCATCAGGTGGGCAATCGCCTGCTCGTCTTCATATATATACATATGCTGCGCAAATACATCGCTTTTTACACCGAACCACTGCTCCATGTAGCTGCGGATGAAATAACCGCACATATGAAGGCGGTCCACGACCACATAAATTTCCGTCCGGTTACAGGTGGCAACGACGACCCCTTCCAGAACGCTCTTCGTCTGCATCAGCTGATGCAGCGCTGCAGGCAGATCCTGCTCGGCAAAAGCGAACTGTTCCCTCACCTCTACGGGAGCCGTACGGTAATTCAGGCCAACGACGACAATATGCATCGCTTGTTCACCATCCTAATCTCTATTCATTGGTGTAGGCACTGTTACAGCTTAAAAGCATATCTCAGTATCACATTCACAAGTTCCAAAAACGCTGTGTTAAGTATATCACATCAAAATACGGCTTTTTACAAAACCTATGAACTATTTATGAATTGCAGATAATAATTATTATAAATAAAAATCAGCAAAAGTACCATGCTTTAGAATGAGTTATTTGGAGTTTATTTATGAATCTCCCCCGTACATAAGCCAGCTGCTTAAGGGAATACTGTTGCAAGTCTGAACCAACCGGAAGGAGTGATTATAATGATCGGAATTTTTGGCGGCAGCCCCCACGACGAGCCTATGCATTACGGGGAAATTTACAATGTGTGGCAGGCTTCCATGGTAGCTAAAGTGGCCATCTCGACCTACAGGGCTTATTTAATCCACGCAGGTGACAAGGATCTGAAAAAAATCATCGAAGCACTCATTGACCAGGCTGAACTTGAGGTCAGTGAATGCGATACACTGCTTACCAAGAACGGTATTGCCACCGTTCCGAATCCGCCGGGCCGTCCGGCGGCCAGACTTGAAGATATTCCTGCAGGCGCAAGATTTGCAGATACCGAAATATTCGCAAGCATCTCCACCGCCATTGCCACCGGACTTGTCGCGTGCAGTCAGGCCATGGCCCAGAGCATCCGGGAGGATGTCGGCGCGCTTTTCGCCAAATACCATCTGACGAAGGCCGCGCTTGGCTCGCGCATTCTTAAGCTGAGTAAGGAAAAGGGCTGGCTGATCCCGCCTCCGCTGCAAATCAGAAGGCCGGAGACCGTCAAATCCTGAAGCGGGGCATCTGCACAAAAAAATCTGCAGCTTATATAAGCATCCGGATCATTCCGTTAGACAGCGGGATGTCGGGATGCTTTTTCGCATGTGCTTACAGACGATTATACAAATACAGAATTAAAGTTATATAAACTAACATAAAATCAGTTGTTGACACACAATATTGCGAGTGTTAGCATATTAAAAAATAATTAAAGTAATATTATTTAACATTCGATATGCACTTTTATATGATAACGAATTACTTCGTTATACTCACGTCATATAATATGACTCAAAATCTCTTGTATAAGCTCATTAATCCGGTATGAGCGTATCTACAGGCAACCGTTAATTGCCCCAGGCTACAAGAGGCCAGATAAGACGTTGAAGATATCAGACTGCGGGACACGGCTGCCGCCGCGAGTTCCCCTGATGTACTTTGTCTTGCCTGTGCCTCTTGAACCCCGGGGTTTTTTGGCATCTGCACCATCTACAATATTAGAAGGAGTGAGGGCAATGAGTGCATCCTACGCACGGTTAAGCGAATCGATCAGTACAGCCAGGAATGTGAGGATTTACAAAAATAAGGACACCGCTTACGATTTCAAGCTCTATCCCTTCGGTGAACGCGGAACCTACATTGCCCCCGAGCTAATCAGTGAGATCACCGACAGTCTGGCTGAGGCCGCCGCGAAGCAGTTCCCGGACTTTGATTACATCGTGTCGCCTGAACCGGGCGGGCATACCTGGGGCATGCTTGCCGCCTACAAGCTGATGAAGCCGATGAATATCCTGCGCCTCAGTACGGAATTGTATGAGAATTACGAGGTCAGCATCAAGCGGGAGACGGCGTATAACGAGAACTATATTTATTTTGACGGCTTCTCTGCCGGTGACCGGGTATTGCTGCTGGATGATGTGATCAGCTCAGGCGCTACGATCCGCTGCATAGCCGCGCAAATGTCCGTGATGGGGATTGAGCTTGTCGGCGTGCAGGCGATTCTGGCCAAAGGAGAGCACTACAAGCAGCTGGAGAGCGACATCGGAGTGCCCGTGCGGTTTCTGTCGAAGGTATAAAGTGTATAAGGATAACAAAAGTGAAGGAGTGAGCAGCAATGGCTTATTATTACGAGCAGCCGTCAAGAACGTTCAGCGAGTTCCTGCTGGTGCCCAGCCTGACGACCAAGGAATGTATTCCCGGCAATGTCGATCTCAGGACCCCGGTAACCAAATTCCGCCAAGGAGAGGCCCCGGCGCTGACGATGAATCTTCCGGTTACCTCGGCGGTGATGCAGGCGGTATCGGACCATAATATGGCGATTGCACTGGCGAAAAGCGGCGGCATCTCCTTCATCTACGGCTCACAGTCTATTGAACAGCAGGTCGAGATGGTCCGCCGGGTCAAAAAGTTCAAGGCCGGCTTCGTCCTCAGTGACTCCAACCTCCGTCCGGAGGATACGCTTCAGGATGTTCTTGCTCTTAAAGCGCGCAGCGGCCACTCCACCATCGCCATTACGGACAACGGGGAACCGACAGGCAAGCTGATGGGCATCGTCACAAGCCGCGACTACCGTGAGAACCGCCTGCCTCCGGAATTTCCGATTACGGGATTCATGACGCCTCTATCGTCGCTGATCTACGCCGAAGAAGGCATCTCTTTAACCGAAGCCAATGATATGATCTGGGATCATAAGCTGAACTGCCTGCCCATTGTCAGTACCAGCGGCCATCTGGTCCATCTGGTATTCCGCAAGGATTATGACAGCCACCAGGAATACCCGCTGGAGCTGCATGACGATAACAAACAGCTGATTGTCGGGGCGGGCATTAACTCCCGGGATTATAAGGACCGCGTTCCGGCGCTGGTCGAGGCCGGGGCGGATGTGCTCTGCATCGATTCCTCTGACGGCTACTCCGAGTGGCAGGCCGAGACCATCCGCTATATTAAGGATACTTTCGGCGACAATGTGAAGGTCGGCGCAGGCAATGTTGTCGACAAGGAAGGTTTCCTGTACCTGGTGGAAGCCGGAGCGGATTTCATCAAGGTCGGCATCGGCGGCGGCTCCATCTGTATTACCCGTGAGCAGAAAGGCATCGGACGCGGCCAGGCCTCCTCCGTCATCGAGGTCGCGGCGGCCCGCAAGGAATATTATGAGCAGACCGGCATCTATGTCCCGATCTGCTCGGACGGCGGGATTGTCCATGATTATCATATTGTGCTGGCGCTGGCTATGGGGGCGGACTTCGTCATGCTGGGCCGCTATTTCGCCAGATTCGACGAGAGTCCCGGGCGCAAGCTGCTGGTCGGCGGCAATTTCGTGAAGGAATACTGGGGTGAAGGCTCGAGCCGTGCCCGCAACTGGCAGCGTTATGACTTCGGCAATGAGGGCAAGGAGAGCAAGCTGGAGTTCGAGGAAGGCGTGGATTCCTTCATCCCTTATGCCGGACGGCTCAAGGATAATCTCGATCTCAGCATCAGCAAAATCAAATCCACCATGTGCAACTGCGGCGCGCTGACCATTCCTTCCTTGCAGCAGAAAGCCAAGATTACACTGGTCTCCTCTACGACGATCTTTGAAGGCGGCGCACATGATGTTATGCTTAAGGAAAAGGACAGATCATCTTCCTGATCCGATCCTGAGCCATAAGGAGAGTAAATCATGACCCAAATCACCAAAGTTCTGGTCAGCAAGGACCAGCTGCAGCAAAGAGTTAAGGAGCTGGGAGCCGAAATATCGCGTGACTATGAGGGTAAGGAGCTTGTACTCATCTGCATCCTCAAGGGCGGAGCCGTGTTCACATCTGATCTGATGCGCGAAATTTCGTTCCCGGTCGGCATTGACTTTATGTCGGTATCCAGCTACGGTGCAAGCTCTACCTCTTCCGGTGTCATCACGATCAAAAAGGATATCGATATGGATATCCGCGGCAAGCATGTGCTGCTCGTCGAGGATCTGATCGACACCGGCCTGACGCTGCAGCACCTGAAGCAGCTGTTCGCGCTGCGCGAAGCGGCCAGCGTCCGCATCTGTACGATCTTAAGCAAACCGTCCCGCCGGCTGGTCGATGTTCCGATTGATTACAGCGGCATTGATATCCCTGACGAATTCGTCGTCGGCTATGGCCTGGATTACGCGGAGCAATACCGCAATCTGCCGGAGGTCTGGATTGTAGAGACAGGCAACTAAACCCATGTGCAAGAAGGGCAATTCCTCAGTAATCTGAAGAATTGCCCTTTTTTATTAAACAGATTGTTAATCCGCCTCAGGTGCAAGGGTAGCCCAAATCTCCTCCAGCGGAATATCAGCAACCGCCATGACCTCATCAGCAGCACCGTAGTACATACGGATCGTATCCCCGTTCAGCAGAGCCCCGCACGAGAAAACCACTCCGCCGAAGAAGCCGTTCACTTCATAATCAGCCTCCGGCTCCAGGAACGGCCGGGTGGACCGGGCCAGCACTTTGCCGGGATCCTCCAGGTCCAGCAGCACAGCGCCCATGCAATAACGGTGCTTGGAATCGGCCCCGTGATACAGGGCAAGCCAGCCGCGTTCCGTGCGGACCGGTACTGCGCCGCCGCCCATCCGGCCGCCATCCCAGGATGCCTTGCGCAGCCCCATCAGGAACCGGTGATTGCCCCAATGCAGCAGGTCGGGCGATTCGGCAATCCACATTTCCGGAGCACCGAATGCATGCGGCACCGGACGGGTCAGGGCATAATATTTGCCCTGGATGGCCTCAGGAAACAGCATGACATCCTTGTTCTCCGGAGCCATCATCAGCCCGTGGCGCTTGAAGTTGCGGAAATCGGCGGTTTCAGCCAGCCCGACACCAACACCCCGGGACGAAGCCGCACTATAGGTGATGTAATACTTGCCTTCGATCTGCGTGATGCGCGGGTCTTCTATTCCCCAGGCTTCAAGCGCAGTCTGCGGGAAGAGCGCCGGCTGATCCTCTACCGTGAAATGAATACCATCCCTGCTGCGGGCCACACGCAGATGGGACATCGAGGTCAGCATCACCACCTGGCCGTTCTCCGCTACAAACCGGGAATCACTGAAGTCATACCGTTCATCACCGGCAGACAAGCGTTCTACGATGATCTCCCCTGTAGTCTCATTCAGCTTCGGGATCAGCACTTCTGCTTCTGAGCTGCTGACCGGCGCTTCAGCTACCCGGAGCAGCAAAATGGTCTCATCCCCATACACAGCGGCTCCGGCATTGAAGGCTCCCAGCACCTTAAAGTCCGGCCTCGAAGGTTTCACATCATTAGGTCTTACGACCGGATTCTGTTCAGCACGTATAACTGGCATTAATATCTCCTCTTTCTGCGCTATTCGGCTACCACGGCATCAATCTGCTTTTGAATCTCATCTATGACCTTTTGCCCGCCGACACCAAGAATCTTGTCCTTCAGCATCGCTTTGCCCTTATCCGCCGGCAGAACGCCTTGGGACAGCGGCAGGAACACAGAGTCGAAGAACGGGGTTGTTTTGGCGTATTCGGTCTTTACCTGCTCGGCATCAAAGCTGAAGCCGGTAATCGGGCTTAAGGTGAAGAACTCCGCTGCGCCGGCCTTTTCAACCCATTCCTTATCTCCGGCCAGCATATTATCCGGAGTACGCTCCAGCTGCGGACGCCAGGTGAGCACAAAGCCCGGGAATACGTAACCGGAGAGCTGCTTATAACTCGAATCCCCTACAGGCTCCCAGTCTTTTCCTTCAACCCCGTACTGCATCAGGTCATGATTCTCTTTCACCGACAGCCAATTGGCTACATCCATCACCAGCTCGGCATGCTTTGAAGCCTTAGGAATAGTGAGGAAGTTCCACTGCTGATAATTGGAATAAGGCTTCGAATTGTCATCATGCGGAACGACCACTTCAAGCTCAGCGCCTTCAATCTTAAGCGCATCCAGATACTTCAGGCCTTCTACACCGTCAGCCGCATAATAGGTTGCTGCATATTTGCCCTGATTGAACAAGGTCTGGGCATTCTGCTCCTGGGCAATATTCTTGGACAGGATACCGTCCTGATAATATTTAGTCGCTCTTTCGAAGGACTGGTCAAAGCTCGTGTCTTCCCAGGCTCCAACCACCTTCTTGTCCGCAAGCGAGTAGTAGAACATAGGCACCAGCGTCTCAATGTAGCTGTCCTTGCTGGTGTTCAGCGTATCCTTGAACATCGCCGGAAGCTTATCCGCCTTGCGGCCGTCAATAACAAACGGCTTGATCGCTGTTTCCTTTTCTTTGACGGTATAGAGGAATTTCTCCACATCTGCCACCGTCTTCAGCTCAGGCATCCCGTATTTCTCACGCAGATCCTTGCGGATTACGAAGCCGTATAAAGTTCCTTGTACTGTGCCAAGCGGAATTCCCATGATCTTGCCGCCGAACTTGTTGGCTTCCCACATCTGGTCAGGAATGGATTCCTTCAATTCCTTGCGTGAAGCAACCAGATCATCGAGCGCAATGATCGAGCCGCTGGCAATCATCTGCGACATAGACAGCCACGGTGCATCCAGATACATGTCGAACTCCTCGCCCGCCGACATTTTTACCGAGACCGAATTGCCGTAATCAGACCAGGGCAGAAAATTGATATTCAGCGAAGCACCGATGTTATCCGCCTTCAGCTTGTCGTTTACCGCCTTCAGCACATCCTCGAAGCCGGCAGGTTTATCACCCGGGAAATAAGCCTTTAATTCGACAGTTTCCTTCGGGCTGCCGGCGGAATTGCTCTGTTCCGTACCCTTAGCGTTATCCGCAGCCCCTGCTTCCGTATTATTGCTTCCATTGTTCCCCCCGCAGCCGGACAATAGCATGGACAGCGAGAGTAACGCAGTGAGCGTAAAGCTGAATATTTTCTTTGATTTCATTTCAATAACCCCCCATAAATGAATTATAAAGCTATATGCGGTAACCGGAAAATCCGGTTAATGCCGAGACTGGCCTATCCTTTAACAGCTCCTACAGTCAGCCCTTTGACAAAATATTTCTGCAGCATCGGATAGAGGAGAATAATCGGGCCTATCGTCAGAACCGTGGTTGCCATACGCACCCCATAGGTTGGAACTACGGTGGAGATCGCCGCGGAAGAAGGAATCAGATTCTTGGCCGCTTCCATATTGGAAACCATCCGGCGCAGAATCAGCTGCAGCGGGAAGAGCTTCTCGTTATCGATAAACATCAGGCCCATGAACCAGTCATTCCAATAGTAAAGGGCATAGAATAACCCCACAGAGGCCAGAATCGGCTTGGAAATCGGCAGGATGATCTGAAAGAATACTCTCATTTCATTGGCCCCGTCTATGCGCGCCGCCTCCTCCAGCTCCTCCGGTACCGTCCGGAAGAAGCTTACGAGCAGGAATACCAGGAAGGGCTGGCAGAGCAGCGGCAGAATCAGCGCCCAAATTGTATTTTGCAGATGCAGCCATTGGCTGACTACGATGTAGAACGGAATAATCCCGCCCGTGAACAGCATAGGCAGATAACAGAACAGCAGGAATGGCGTTTGCAGCACATTACGCTTATTGGCCAGGGAATAGGCCAGCATGGCTGAAATGCAAAGCGCCGTTAACGTACCAACAACGGTAATGATGATCGTAATTCCATATCCGTTGTATAGAGCGTCCGAGTGCAGGAGCGCCTTGTAGGCTGCAACCGAGAACGCTTTCGGGAACAGCGTATAGCCGTTAACAATCAGCTCACTCTCATCCGTGAATGAGCCGATGACCATCAGCAGAAACGGCAGAATGCAGAATATCGTGAAGACCATGAGGATGGCATAGGCAACAAAACTGAATAAGCGGTCAGACAATGTCTGTTTCAAGTGTTTTCCCTCCTAGAACAATGCGGATTCTTTGGACATTTTGCGTGTGACCGCATTGGCAATAATGACGAAGATCAGACCCATTACCGACTGGAACAGCCCGACTGCCGAGGACATCCCGAAATCATGAAGCTGCCGCATGGAGCGGAATACGAAGGTATCAATGACATCGGTCGTCGGATACAGCAGCGAATTGTCACCGATAATCGCATAGATCATGGCGAAGTCGCCGTTGAAGATTTTGCCAACCGATAAGAGCGTCATAATGGATATGGTCGGCACGAGCAGAGGCAGTGTAATCCGCAGCATAATCTGCAGCTTGGAGGCACCGTCTATCCGCGCCGCTTCATACAGATCCTCGGAGATGCCTGTAATGGCCGCCAGGAAAATAATCGATAAATACCCGGCGCCCTGCCATACGCGGATAACTGTAAGAATCCATGGCCACAGGGACGATTCAAACATCCAGTTGACCGGTTCAAAGCCCAGATTCTGCAGCAGCGTATTGACCGGCGGAGCTTCTCCGCCCAGGAAGGACTGGACCAGCATCCCGATCACAATCCATGACATGAAGTAAGGCAGGAAGATCAGCGATTGGGATATTCTTTTAAAATACTTGCTCCGGATCTCATTGAACATCAGCGCAATCAGCACCGCCGCCACGGTAGTAAAGATAATGAACAGCACATTCAGCAGCAGCGTGTTACGCAGGATAATCCAGAAATCATCCGAGGTGAAGAAATAATTGAAGTTGCGGAAGCCCACCCACTCACTCCCGGTAATTCCTTTGGAAAAGTCATAATCCTTAAATGCAATCATAATTCCGTAAATCGGAAAATAACTGAAGATAAGAAAGAAGAGCAATCCCGGCACCGCCATCCCGTATAAAAAAGGATTACGTGCAATTTGCTGCAGCTTGTAGCCCGCCCCGCGTTTCCGGACATTTGGCATTCCCGTGTCCCCCCTTGAATCATTCGTAAAAGCTTTGTCTGGGAGAAATATAGCAGGCCGGTGCTTACTCCGGCTATTGCAGGAATTAACTGTGGCTACTGTATGCATGAATGGCCGGACTTCCCAAAAGCATCACCCTTTCAGGAACCATCGATTGCCTTTATCAAAAGCAGCGATATGTTACAATAAACCTGCCTTATCAATCCACAGCGACCCAGACGGGGGTACGACATGCCCAAATTCAAACTATCCCGGCTCTATTTTGTGAAGCAACGTCCGACTTTTCTCAAAATCATCATTTATTTCGTCAGTGCCAATGTGATCGTACTGGCGGTATCCTTCATTGCCCTCTTTTCGCTATCCTCCCAAACACTGCTCAAGGAAATCGGTGACCACTCCGAGTCACTGTTAGTGAATGGTGCGAAGAATACAGCCCAGCTCATGGAATGGTCTATTAATTATGCCTACTCCTCCAGCTCAGATGTTCAAATTGAGGCATATGCACTCTCAGAGCAGCACAGTGATCTGGACACCTATGCCGTCTGGAGCCGGCTGATGAATATCAAGAACGGCAATCCCTCCATTGATTCGGTCTATCTGATTAATGATTATACGCAGCAGATTATCGATTCCCGGCTGGGCATGAATGAATTCGCCAGCTTCTATGATCAGGAGGTACTCACGCGGCTGCGGACCCGGAAGCTGACTGACGGTGCTTTTCTGATTCCCCGCAATCTTGTGCTGCCGCTGGAATCCGGCCAGGAGAAGAAAGTGATTACAGCCATCGTCCCCTATGAGACAGGCAAATCCATCTCTGCCTTCGTGCTGAACGTCGATGCGGACAAGATCATGACGCTGCTGCAAAATAACAGCAATGTGCTGGAGACCAGCGTCTTTGTGCTCAATGACAAGAAGGAGCTGGTCTTCAGCAGCGTGAAGCTGGACGCAGGGCAGATCCAGGAGTTCAGCCGGGCGGTGGAGAAGAATGCGAACGGCTGGAAGATCATCAAGCCGCAGAACCTCCCGGAGCAAATGCTGGTCTATGCCAACACCTCAATCAACGGCATTCAGAACTGGAAGTTTATCGAGGCTATTCCCAAATCCGTTATTCTGAACAAAATCACGTGGCTGCGGAATTTGACCCTGCTGCTGTTCGCCGGACTGTTTGCCGCTTCCCTCTGGGTAATTATTTTATTGTCCAAGCGGGTGTATTCGCCAATTCAGGAGCTGGTGCACAATGTGATGGAGCAGCATAAGGCGGAGCAGCTGGACGGGCAAAATGAAGCCAATGAGCTGGTGTATCTCTCCCAGGTGTTCGTCTCACAGAATGAGCGGATACACGAGCTGACAGAGCATGGCCGGAAGGACAAGTTTCTGGCCAAGGAGCGGTTTCTGCGGGATTTATTAGGAGGAACAACCTTATCTGCTGCAGAGATCCGCAATACCTTTAAGGAGCTTGGGATTGAATTGCCTGGCGGGGGAGTATCCGTAGCCATCTTCCGGATCGACCAGTTTACCGGCTTCACCGGACGGTATTCTGACAAAGACCAGCGGCTGCTGCGCTTTGCCATGGCTAATATTATTCAGGAGTCGCTTCAGCCGGACACAGTAACGCAGATTCTGACCGTTGATATGGGCAAAGATCATGTTGCCGTGCTTCTTCCCGCAGGCAGAGGACAATCAGCAGCCGCATACTTAGATAAGCTGCAGCAGTCGCAGCGGCTTGTGGGGCAGTTCTTGTCCATCGGCACCACGGTTGCTTGCGGTAAATATTTAGAGGGGTTAAACGAGCTTCATGAGGGGTATATGGAGACCTATGAGATGACCCAGGAGCGTTTCCGCTTGGGGCAGGGCGCATTTATCACCGGGGAGCATACGGATGCAAGTCCCGGCGAGCTGTACCATATGCCGCTGGAGCTGGAACGGCAAATGATGCAGGCCATCCACAGGGCGGATGCTCCCGCATTCCTGGACAGCCTGGATACCGCAATTGCCGCACTCCGGGAACGCCCTTACTTTGAATGCAAAATGTCATTGATCACTTTATTCATGACCATCCGCCGCTCGATGCAGGAGATTGCCCACCAGCCGGCACTGCCCAGCTCCTGGAGCCTGACTTCGGTGGAGAATCAGATTATGAAGCTTGAGACACTGGAAGCTGTGATCGGATGGATGGCCGAGGTCTCCGCCAAATTCCTGCATGAGGTCGCGGCTGTCCGCAGCATCTCCCGGAATGCCGGGCTGGTAGGGCAGGTAGAACAGCTCATCGAAGCTCATCTGACCGATGCCAACCTGTCCGTCAAGATGCTCTCGGATGAACTTGGCCTGTCGGTTAACTACATCCGTAACCTGTATAAGAACGAGACGAACCGATCCATTACCGAGACGATCTCTGAGCAGCGCCTGAGTATGATCTGCGAGGAGCTGGTCTCCAGCGAAGCACCGATCGAGCCCATCGTCCTGAAATACGGCTTCGCTTCATTAAATACCTTCTACATTGCCTTCAAAAAAAGATACGGCGTGACTCCGGCAGTCTACAGGAAGGTTAATCAGAAATAGACGGGGACAGCGGGAGTACGATGCCGGGTACAGTGTGCGGGCGTAAATTTATTGCAAAGTAACTATAAGATACTCCAAGTAACGGTTAGGATACAGTGGAGTGCTGCGAGCGGATGATGAGGTTATTGCATACTGACCGTTACGGACCGGAGAGACCTTGATATGAACGAAACAGTCAAGCGCCGCAGTAGCAATCCCGTTTTTGGCGCACTTAAACAAACCTATCAATTGACGTCTTTTAGAGGAGGTTCCCTTTTTCCCAAAGGGTTGACGCAGTGTTTAACCTTTCTTCTCAACACATAGGGAGGAGCATGTTCTTAACTTGGAGGCAAAAATCATTCGCTGGTTGGCATCCTGATATTCGTGGGTTTACACATGGTATCTATCCATCTGAAGAGCCTGCCGCTAACTATTTTCGTCCGTCGTTTGCAAGCAAACGGGCACAAAGGTCTTCCGCGGCGTTTCTCTTCACCTTGCTCGATTTTGCCTCCAAGGTAAGTCATGCTCTAGCTTCCCGGTTTTCACTTCCTTTCTTTTAGGGTGGGACTTTTTTTCAGTAACGTAACGTGTGGCCTTGTCGTCCATGTACGGCAAGGGTTATCCGGCAATTAGAGAATCCGTGGCTGGGTTTCGGTCGCCCTTCTCCAGAACTCTGGCAATAGCCCATACAAAGCCGGCAAGCTCCCGGGCAATGGCGGCTACGATTTTCGATTTGTGCTTCCCTTTTCCCAGCATCGTCATGTATTTGCGATGAAGTCGATTTTGTGCCTCAAAGGCCATTCGCTGCACCTCCGGCGGCAGTCCGCTGATTCGCTCCCGCAATTTGCGCCGTACGCCCGGTGAGTGCCGGTAATGGTGGGCCGCTTCGACCAGCACCCGCCGCAAATGTGCATTGCCTGCCTTGGTCAGCTTTCCCTGACTACGGCTCACACCGCTGGAGTGTTCACTGGGTACTAACCCACAGTAGCTCATGAACGAGGGGGCGCTGGCAAACCGCGTCACACTGACCATCTCCGACACCAGTGTGGTAGCGGTGAGTGTGGCCACTCCTCGCAGCGCCTGAAGGGCTTCAATAAGTGGCGCCTGCACATGGGTGTGAGAGAGACGCTCGATCTCTTTTTCGTAACGCCGAAGTCGTTCTGCCGTTTCTCGAATGCTCTCCCGGTATTCCTGGAAGACTATGCGGTGGCAGGAACTCTCGAAGCGGAGGGTATCCAGCCACTCTTCAAAGGCGAAGGTCCAGGCCTTGACCTTGCTTGGAGGGAAGAGCTGCAAACGCAGCAGGAACTTGCCCATGCGCTGCTTGTGGCGGTTCATATCTTCTTTGGCGTCCTCGCGGGCTCGAACGAGATCCCGGAGCGCTTCCTCCTCAGGAGAGGGGATGTAGATCCCCGTTAGTTCGCCAGCCCGAAAGAGTTGAGCCAAGCGAAGCGCATCCCGCTTGTCGGTTTTAATCCGGTCCCCAGCGCGCTGAGGGATAAGAGAAGGAGCAACAACGGTACAGGCAATGCCGGCTTCGAGGAGCCAACGGTGAAGCATGTACCCGGTGGGCCCGGCTTCGTAGCAGACTTCCAGTTCCACTCGGGATTCACCGGAACCTTGCAGTTGATGTAGAAGCTTTAGTATGCGTTCCTTGGTATGTTCAATAATCCCCCAAAAGCGGGGTTCGCCACGGCCCTCATCTGCGATGGCTACAGCAATTTTGGCTTTGGATACGTCTAATCCAATATACTTTTTGGCGATACTCATTAGTAAACCGACTCCTTTTTGTTTGTTAGCTCTGAATTGGGATCTTTGAGCCATTCACTCTTAGGATTTCCAATTTAACCTACGAGATAAACAAATTGCGATGTCGGTTTCGTTCATGATAACTATTTGTCCAAAAACCCTTTATTTCTGCGCTTAACGGACACCAGTGACGCTATTTGGATGATTTTAAGTAAATTAGGGCGTATTGGAATAGGATAAGTGCATCTCAGTCCGTTAGCCGGAGAAAATGAGCTGAATATCGGCAATAGGGTCCGCTCAGTCCGCAAGGGATCCAATGCTTCGGCGTGGGTAGCCACAATCGGATATCTCGCATAGGCCGTTAACTTACAGTTGATCATACGAAAAAAAGCACCGGTAAAGGTGCTTTTCATGCCTCGTCAATGCCTCGTCAGTACTTCACCGGCAGCTATCCATCTACTTTTCAGATGCTCCTACAGTACTTCTAAGGTGCTCCTCCGGTATTTCCACAGTCTGCCACGGTGCACTACGATTCATCTCCCGCAGCTCTCCGGTCCTTCTCAAATCCCTTATCTGCCATTGTCCCCTTACGCCTTCTGCCGGTAAACCGGCGCGCCCAGCGGTGAGCTGCCTGCACCGCCGTCCACGGCAATATCGGCCCCCTGGATGTAGGAGGAATCATCAGACGCCAGGAACAGGGCAACCTTGGCAATCTCCTCCGGATCACCGGCGCGGTTCAGCGGAATCGAAAGTGACATCGCCGCTTCCACCTGGGCCCAGTTGTCCACTGCAGACTGTCCCCAGATTGGCGTACGCGTCACACCCGGCGCAATATTATTGACCCGGATGCCGAGCGGCGACAGCTCCGAAGCGAGCACTTTCGTCATGCTGCTGACCGCCCCTTTACTGGCGGCATATGCGGAATTGCCCGGCCGGCCCGCCTTGGCGAGCACCGAGCCGGTCAGAATGACCGACGCTCCGGCCTGCAGATGAGGCAGTGCAGCCTGAACGGTGAAGAAGACGCCGGTCACATTGATGCGGAGCACCTCCTCAAAAGCAGCCAGCTCCGTACTGCCCAGCGGCGTAGAACCGGCGATACCAGCGTTAGCATAGACTACATCCAGTCTGCCGAAAGCTTCAACCGCTGCGTTCACCGCCAGCACAGCACTTTCCGGATCAGCTACATCTGCCTGAACCGCCACGGCATTCTCCGCACCTAACTCTTCTACAGCGGCCTGCAGGGACACCGGATTGCGTCCGGTAATCACCACTTTGGCTCCTTCCGCTACAAACAATTTAGCGCTGGCCAAGCCGATTCCGCTGTTTCCCCCAGTAATCAATGCAACCTTCCCGTCAAGCTTTCCCATCATGATCCACTCCCTTGTTATTTGTCAGACTATCTTCATGCAGACTGCACTTAATACCTTTTGAGACTGATCGTTCTATTATAATCAAAAAAATATCCGCCTTACATTTGCCATGTTAGCATAATGAGAACGATCAGTAAAGTATTATTTTTACCGCTCGTTCTCATATTTCCTGCTCTCCGGCTTCAATAGCCCAACGAGCCCAACAAAATCAAATACCCTGAGATCAACAGCAATGCAGCAATAATGAGCAAGGCCACAGTGTATACCGCCCAGCCCGCCGGTTTCCGGTTGAATATAAGAATACAGAGCGAAGCAATGATCAGAACCGCAGAAGGAATGCCGAATAATTGCAGCAGCAGCGTGTTGATGATATCAAGGACCAACCCTTCGCTAAACCAGTGGTATGTCGACAGGAAATAGAAGATAAATGAAGAAATATTCACCACAACCGCGCTAATCCATAGCACTCTGACAGACTTGTACATGCTCCACCCCCATGCTTTATCTATCTCATTACCCCGCTCATTGTGACCGTATACAATATGCCTTCGTGAGGGTAAGCGGGTATTGGTTGTGAACTATGAAATGGTCTCCTTTATACAACAATTGCTTGTGTACCACACAAAAAAACGGGCCGCCCCCGAAGGGACAGTACCCGTTCCTCAATTAGCTTTATTTCCCGGCGCCCGCAAAAGAAAACTTAGCCGTCCACGCAGCACCCGCATCCTTGGTGGAGTACAATGTCGAGCTGTTCAGGTCCCGCACCGCAAGCCAGCCCGTATTATGATCGGTGAAAGAAATCGACGCTTCATAACCGGGAACCGTCTGCTGGTTGCTCCAGGTCACCCCGTTGTTCTTCGTGACTCCGACACCGGCCTGCTCCGCTGCCGGATGATAGCCCGCCAGGAAGGCGGTAGTGCCGCCGATCAGCACCATATTCCCGGGTGTGCCGGAAGCAGGACCCTTCACAGCCTTGGCTGCACCGCTGCCGGGAGCCGGCCCGCCGCCGGCGGTCTCCTGGGCAATCACCCGGGTCCAGCTCGCCCCGGCATCCGCGCTGCCGTAGAGCGAATACGAGGTCTGCGACATCCCGAATCCGCCGTACAGCAGAGCATAGACCTGGCTGCCGTCGGCATAAATTTGTCCATAGCCCGGATCAGTATAGGCAGACTTCAGCAGCAGCTTCCAGTTCGCGCCGCCGTCTGTTGTCCGCATCACCCGGTAGCCGCTGCCCGGGACAACCACTACGGCGTAGCCGCTGTTACGGCTGGAGAAATACGCCCCGCGTGTATTCGCCGGCGTCTTGATCAGGCTCCAGCTCCCGCCGCCGTCACTCGTATAATACGTCGATGTACGGTTGTATCCGAATCCCCTGCTCCCGTCCAGAAAATCCACGCGCTCAAAGGTCACCGCTTTATTCGTCAGCCTTGTCCAGGTAGAGCCTCCGTCGGTGGTACGGATCAAATATTTGGCCTGACCGTCATTGACCGCTGCGAGCGCCCAGCCATGAACATTATCAGGGAATACAATCTGCTGGAAGTTCCACTGCCCCTTGTAGATCTCCTGGAAATGGCAGCCCCCGTCCGAGGTCCCGATCAGAAATCCGTTCCCGGCTGCCCGCCCTGTCTTCCCGTTCAGAAACTCTACATCGGCGAAGCCCAGCGGCACGGCGTCAGCTCCGCTATGGGCCTTCTGCAGATCCTGAAGCAGCCCGTGATCCCCGGTGCCGCACGCCGGAGCTGCTGTCTGCGCCGGTACTGCCGCCTGAACCGGTGAAGCCGCTGCCCCCCAGCCCAGCAGGGCAAGTAAGCTTACGGTAAGGAGTGTTGATATCATTTGCTGTAATCTTGTGGTCCAGTTCATAGGTGACACCTCCTAGGATATATATACCCTCTGTGCAGATCATTGCTTCAGGGCACGGCGGTCCGCCCCATTTTCTGCCAAGAATCCCCTATGCAATTAGAACAAAACTGTAACCAGTTTATCTGTTACTTTTTTTCACTACGGGTTAAATATAAAGTACATAAGCTTTCAGACAGACCGCCGCTAAGGGAAGTGAACGATATGATAAAAAAGGACATTCAACATGCGCTCCTCAGCAATCTGTGGCAACGCGTTCACTTGATTAGCGGAGAAACCTACGCCGGAGTATGTACCATAGATCAAACCTCAGATGTTCTGCGTATTGATACGAGCAAAGGCAGCTTCACTGTTCCCTACTGGACAATCAAGCGTTTCGTATAGGTTCAGCCATGAAAAATGACCTCAGCTTCCACTTCACCGTGGCTGGCTGAGGTCATTGTCTTGTTATAAGAATTAGTTCTATAGTCAGCGCCTTGCCCTAACGGCCCTTAATCATCTTGCAGGAGCCCCGTTTGAGCAGTACCGCATCGTAGACAATATGCTGATGGGTTGACCGCTTGGCAATAAGATCGAATAATACCCCGACACTGGTCAGCGCCATTTCTGTACCCGGCTGGCTGATTGTATCAAGTGCAGGATGATAATACTCCGCCATCTCAATGCCGTCAAAGCCGATAATGGATATATCATCCGGAATAGACAATCCGGCGGTAAGCACAGCCTTGGCCGCACCGATAGCAATTGTATCTGCAGCAGCAAAGATCGCCGTTACCTCCCTGTTCCGGTTCAGCAATCTGCGTGCAGCGTTGAAGCCTGAGCTTGGACTATATTCGCAATCCTCTACAAGTCCGGCACTGTAGGGCAGATTATTTTCTTCTAAGGCCTGCTTGTAGCCCGATAGACGCCGGCTGCCCGTGGTTTCATCAAGTAAAGGTGACTTCGCCAGAAAACCGATATGTTTATGTCCTAGTGAGATTAAATAATTGGTGGCCTTATAGGCCTCTTTCGATTCATTGATCGTTACGCTCGAGAATATAGACGGATCCACTTCCTGTGAAGTCGTGATGGTCGTGAGTACAAACGGAACCGTTAACTGCTTGAATTTCTCTTCGGAGTGATTATAAGTACCGCCCATGAAAATAATCCCGCTTAAGTTCTTCTCCTTCACCAGTTGAATGGCGGCATTGATCTCATCGATCCCGTCCTCTACCTGATGAATGAGGAACGGATATCCGCGCAGATTGACCTGCCGTTCAATTTCTTTAATCATGATGGCGAAGAACGGGTTCGTGATCCCTTTGACCATGAGCGCAATGTTCTTGGATTGCGTGGTTTTCAAATTCCGTGCGTTGGAATTGGGAATATAATTGTATTCCTTGACGACATTCAGAACCTTCTCCCGGGTCGCATTGCTCACCAAGCCTTTGTTGTTAATGACTCTGGAAACTGTTGAAATGCCGACACCGGATATCCGCGCGATATCCTTAATATTAACGTCCACTCTACTCCCCCATTTATGGGTTAAGGGAGCTATAGGTTATAGCCCCCCCGAACCCTTTAACATTCCGCTTAGTTGACAGGTACAAATTCTGCCAGTTGTTTCTCTACTTCGGCAATAACCTTGTCAATTCCTGCTTTTGTCAGCTGCTCGCGGTATTCAGCAACAGCTGCTTTCGGATCTTTGCTTGTTTTACCCAGCATGAGCTGAATACCCAGTTGTGCGTTAACGTTCGAGATTGATGCGATTTCTGTAGTCACGTTAGACGGATCGAAGCTGAAGCCGTTGTACGGATCATCGATAGCCACTTTATCCCAGTCTGCGAACAGGCTGTTACGGATAGGGTTCTCGCTTTCACTAGGTACTACGAACTTATCGTTTCTGAGAGACCAGGCCGAGAAGCCGCCGCCGTCTGTTTTTTCGTTGAAGCCTGCAGGCTGTTTCTTCACGCCGTCTTCCATTACATAATGCTTGCCTTCAATACCGTATTGAATCAGGTTGTAGTAGCTTTCATCTGTCATGAACTTCTCAATAGCCATCAGAGCGCGTTCAGGATTCTCGGAATTCGCACTGATTACAGTGGAGTTGTCGACACCCATCTTGCGTTTGATCTTCTTGTTAGCTTCGGCAAAAGTATAGAAGTTGGTAGCACCCTCAGGTTGTGCTTTCAGATCTGCGCCGTACTGGCCGATCCAGTCCTGGGCATGAGTCAGGTAGCCTGCAGAGTTCGCTGCTCTGAAGTTATCTTTACTGCCGAGAGTTGCGGACAGAACGTCTTTACTCCAGTAGCCTTTATCTGCCCATTCACGCATTTTCACAGCCCAGTCTTCGAATTCCTGCGTGAAGGCCGGATGGAAGACTGTCTTGTAGTCCTCAGGGCTCTTCGTTACAAGGTTCAATTCGTTCAGGGAAATACCAGGCGCGTTAAGCCACATGCCGGTAGTATCTACCAGCATTCTGAACATGTTGGCTGCGTCCTCAGCCTTGCCGTTGATTGGCGGGTAGGATTCGTTGGCAACAACGTTGTCCATATATTTTTCCATATCAGCAATGGTCTTGATTTCAGTCATGCCGTATTTCTTCATCAGGTCGATACGGTATGCATAACCTGCTGGCGTATATTCGCTGTACAAGCTTGGCACACCATAGATTCTGCCTTTGTATTTCGTATTTTGCCAGGAGGCTTCAGGAATCTCTGCTTTCAGCTTAGGAGCTACAGTGTCCAGCATATCCGTGATATCTGTCAGTGCACCTTCACTGGCCAGGGTGAAATAGGATACAGCTGCACCCGGGGAAGCATGCGACATATCGAATTGTTCACCGGAAGCGAACAGCAATGGATATTTGGTCGCCAGATCCGGCCAGTCAATATATTTCACTTCAATAGTAGCGTTAATATCAGCTTTCAGCTTGGTATTAATAGCTGCCAGAATTTCCTTATTGGTTACACCTTCACTGCCCCACAGGTAATACACCAGTTTTGCTTCCTTGGAGGTATCTACACCACCAGTATTTGTAGAAGCTGCCGGAGCGTCCGATGCTGCAGGGGTATTGCTGCTATTAGCATTATTGTTCGATGAACAAGCGGCCAGCACTCCGGTAAGCATTAGGACAGTAATTAAAGAAGATACAATCTTTTTACCTTTCATTAGGTAAGCCTCCCTTTTTCTGTTTGTAAAAGTCTTGCATTTATAATAAACACCTTTTGATCAGGAAGATGTCCATTAACCCTTAACAGCACCGATCGTCAGACCGGTTACGAAGTAACGCTGAACGAATGGATAGAGCAGAATGATTGGGCCTGTGGCCATAACTGCTGTTGCCATTTTGATGGATTGCGTCGGCAGATCAGCGGTATTAATGACCGCCCCCGAGTTAATCAGGCTGCCCATATTAGTCTGGGCCACCATTCGCTGCAGGAAGTACTGGAGCGGATATTTGGCCGGGGTATCCATATAGAGCATCCCGTTATACCATTCATTCCAGAAGCCGAGCGCCGAGAACAGCCCGATCGTTGCCAGAGACGGAACCGCCAGCGGCATGAAGATCCTCCAGTAAATATGGAAGTCACCAGCCCCGTCAATTGTAGCCGATTCATACAGGGAGTCCGGGATCGCCTTCATGAAGTTACGCATCAGGAAGATCGACCAGGCTCCGACTACAGCCGGCAGAATCATGGCGAACAGACTGTCCTTCAGATGAAGATGCTTCACCATCAGAATGTAAGTCGGGATCAGACCGCCGCTGAACAGCGTTGTGAAGTAGATCAGGAACGAGAAGAAGTTACGGTATTTGAAATCCTTGCGGTTCAGGACGAATCCGGCCATCGACATCATGAACAGACCCAGTACCGTACCTACAACTGTTATAAAAATAGTGACCTGATAGGCATCGAGCAGTTTGGTGGAACTGCCGAGCAGCACCTCATAGGCCTTGAAGGAGAACTCATTCGGAATAAGCTTGTAACCCTCGCGCACAATTTCCTGCTCGTTCATGAAGGACGAGGAGATCATCAGTGCAAAGGGAAACAGACAGAACAGTGCAAAGATTGTGATGCAGATATAGCTGATCAGTTTTATGAAAATGCTGCCGGAATCCTGTTTAATTTTAGTGGACGTACTTGCCATGCTTATCACCCCTGTTTCGTGTCTTGTCTTAGAACAGCGCGCTGTCCGGTTCAACCTTGCGTACAATGAAGTTCACCACAAGCACCAGAAGCAGGCCGAATAAGGATTGATAGAAGCCTACAGCTGCACCCATCGAGAAGTTGAATTGTCCCACCAGGGAACGGAAGACATAAGTATCTATAATATCCGTCTGCGGATACAGCACGGAGTTTGTGCCAATGAGATTGTAGAACAGGTCGAAGGAGCCCTTGAGGATTCCGCCCATACCGAACAATAGAAGCAGAATAAAAGTCGGTTTCAGAATCGGCAGGGTCATGTAGCGGATCCGCTGCCAGGTGGTTGCCCCGTCCATGTAGGCGGCTTCGTACAGGTCATGGTTAATGCCTGTGATGGCTGCCAGATAGACAATCATACCGTAACCGGTACCGGCCCAGATCTTAAAAGCCACAATGATATATTTCCAGATGCCAGGATCGGAATAGAACTCATACCGGTCAAGTCCGGCTCCGGACATGATGGTGTTGATGAACCCGGAGTTGAAGTTGAACAGGTTGTAAGCAAATACACCGACGATAACCATTGAGATGAAGTTCGGCAGGAGAATAACCGACTGGGAGATCTTCTTGAACCACTTACCGGCAATCTCCGATAACATGATGGCAAACACAATTTGAATAATATTACCTAAAGCAAGGAAAACCAGATTATAGAGCAGTGTATTCTTGGTGATATTCCAGAGCTCTCCGGTCTGCACCAGGAATTCGAAGTTCTTGAGCCCGATGAAGTCACTGCCGAAGATCCCTTTGTTAAGCTTGTAATCGACGAATGCAACGTAAGCGCCGGGCATTACCGCATAATGAAAGACCGCGAAATACACAATAACAGGCAGCAGCATGAGATACAGCACTTTGTTCTTCAGTAAATCCCGGGCAATATTCCTGCCCCCTTGTACAATTCTTGCCAATGAGCCCACCTCCAAATTGAACGATGCATAGCCGCATACATTTCTTGTCTTTGTTTCAGTTCTTGTCCTGCAGCTTTAATAACATTTGCGCATCTGCCCTTAACTATTACTTGTACTGAATAATACTTGTCACTCACTATTAACCGTATTGAACGTTATAGAAACGTTTCCATCATTTCTTTGTGTTTCCCCTTGCACAGAGCATAACTCCAGATTGTATACGCTGTCAAATAAATTTTTTTTTGAATTACAAGTACTATTATTACAAACAGTCCGTTAAAAAATATAAAACAGCCTTTTTTTTGCTGAGAATTGACTTTTTTTCATCTTCAGACTAATATCGAGGTGTATCACTTATGGAAACGTTTCTATTAATTCTTTACACGGACATGTCAGTTTGTATTTGTGACAGCTGATAACGAATTCCCCTATTCTAATCCATGTCCTAACCATGATTCTTGAAAGAGAGGGTTGTTATGATTTTCAAACAACATATGAACCTGATTACCTTAACCCGGGATGATCTTAAGTATACGTTCCTGCCTTCGGGGGATATCTTCGAATTCACCCATGAGGCTACGCTAATCAATCAGTTCCAAGGCAATCCGGCAGACGGATCGGCTAACAATATTTATCTGCGCGTGTATACGGAGCAAGGTATCCGCAGTTATCCGCTGCTCGGCATCCGCTCCGGCTCCAAGCTGGCTTATTCCCAGGACAGGCTAATTTATACAGGCTCTATTGAAGCGATCGGTTACCGTGTGACATTCGCGCCTGCCCGGAACGGAATCTGGTTCTGGCAGGTTCAGCTCTCCGGCAGCGGCGAGAAAGTGGATGTGGTATACGGGCAGGATATCGGCGTCGCCGGCAAAGGCGGTGTGCTTGCCAACGAGCTGTATATGAGCCAGTATCTGGATCATAGCATCTGGGAAGGTCCTCACGGTTACGCCGTCTGCTCCCGCCAGAATCAGCCGCAGGGCGAGGACTTCCCTTATCTTCAGCAGGGAGTTACAGGCACCCGGGCCATCCATTATTCGACAGATGCCACGCAGTTCTTCGGCTTGTCCTACAAGGGCAGCTATGTGCCTGAGGCGCTGGAGGGCAATCTGCAAAGCCGCAATTATCAATATGAGCTGGCCTACACTGCACTGCAGACTGAGGCTGTAACTCTGAGTGAGCCTGTGGCGTTCGCCTTCTACGGGCTGTTCCGCCCTACTCATCCGGCTGCGGTTACAGAACTCGAGTTCCAGGACGAGCTGCAGGCGGCTTATGAAGAGATTGACTGGAACCAGGGTGAAGAGCTCCGGCATGGAGAAGAAACTGTGCTCAGCAGCTCCATCGGCGCACCTTATGTCTCTCCGCAGTGGTCACAGGCGGAGATTAATGCCGCCTACCCGCAGCGGAAGCTTGAAGAGACCGAGGATGGCGAGCTGCTCTCCTTCTTCACCGAAGGGCATGTCCATGTAGTTCTCCAGCCGAAGGAGCTGCGGGTTGAACGCCCGCACGGCCATATCATCACTACTCTGCTGGACGATAAACAAGTCGACAATAACCTGATCTCCTCCACCAACTATATGTACGGACTGTTCAACGGCCAGACCGTTGCCGGGAATACCTCTTTCCATAAGCTGCTCTCTACACCGCGCGGCCTGCTGAATATCCAGCATAACAGCGGCCAGCGTATCTATGTCCGTCTGGACGGTGTCTACCGGCTGCTCACACTGCCGGCGGCATACGAAATGGGCGTTAACTTTGCCAAATGGCATTATCAGCTGCCGGGCGATGTCTTGACGGTAACCGTCTTCACAGCAGCAGGCCAGCCTGATCTTGCCCTGCAGGTCCAATCGAAGACCGGCCAGGCTTACGATTATTACATTACGAATCAGCTCGTTATGGGCGAGCATGAATTCCAGCATCCGGTCAGAGTGGAGCCGCAGGACGGAATTCTGCGGATTCTTCCGGCGGAAGCCCTGCCGCCGCAGCATCCTTATCCCGGCCTGCATTTCGATATCCAGCTGCCCGGAACAGCCTATACCTACAGCGATGACCGGGTATTCTACCAGGATAATCAGCCGCGTAACGGAACACTGTTGACCCTCTCGGTAACGCAGTCGGCCGGCTTCCAGCTGATTGTGCAAGGCCGGCTTACTAAAGGTGATCTTGAGCCGCTGGCGCTCCCTTACACCCTGGAGACTGAGACGGCATTATACAGCAAATTCTACGAAGCCTTCAGCTCCGGCTTCCAGCTTCAGCTTGAAGGTACAGAGCAGTCACGGGTTGAGATTCTGAACGAAACGGTATGGTGGTATACCCACAATGCCATGACCCACTTCATTATGCCGCATGGCCTCGAACAGCCGGGCGGAGCCGCCTGGGGCACCCGTGATGTATGCCAGGGGCCGATAGAATATTTCCTGATGACCCAGCACTATGAGCTGGCCCGGAATGTACTGCTGACGATCTACTCGCATCAGCTGTGGGAGAGCCGGGAATGGCCGCAATGGTTCATGTTCGACCAGCATCCGGTCCAGGCCCATGAATGGCATGGCGATGTTGTGCTCTGGCCGCTGAAATGCATCAGCGACTACATCACCGCTACAGGTGACTACTCCATTCTCAAGGAAGAGGTCGGCTACCACCATCTGGCTGATGCCCAGCCAAGCGGGCAGACAGCGACTATCCTGGAGCATGTCAAGGATGCAGTAGTTACGATCCGTGACCGTTTCATACCGGGTACAGCCCTGATTAACTATGCAGGCGGTGACTGGGATGATACCCTCCAGCCTGCTGATGAAGCGCTGAAGACCAAGCTTGTCAGCGCCTGGACAGTGGCTCTGGCCTTTCAGGTCATCCGCAACCTGTCACGGGTGACGGTATCCGATCCTGAATTCTCCGCCAGTCTTGCAGAGATGGCTGATGAGATGAAGGAATCCTTCCGTACGCTGCTGATCAAGGATGGCGTCATCGCCGGCTTCGCGTACTTCCAGGAAGACGGCAGCATCGATTATATGCTCCATCCGCTGGATGAGCAGACCGGCATCCGTTACCGGCTGCTCCCGATGACCCGCAGCATTATTGCTGAACTGGTCACTCCGGAGCAGGCGGCAGAGAATCTGCGCCTGATCGACGAGCACCTGAACTGTCCGGACGGCGTCCGCCTGATGGACCGCCCGGCCCGTTATGAAGGCGGCGTAAGCACCTTCTTCCGCCGTGCTGAGCAGGCAGCCAGTGTAGGCCGCGAGATCAGCCTGCAGTATGTGCATGCCCATATCCGTTATCTTGAGGCATCCGCCAAGCTCGGCGAAGCGGACCGCGCCTGGAACGGGCTGTTCCAGATCAATCCGATCAACATCCGGCAGACCGTTCCTAACGCCCAGCTGCGCCAGAGCAATATGTACTTCAGCAGCTCGGACGGGGATTTCCCTGACCGTTACAGCTACCAGCAGAACTTCGACCAGCTGCGCGACGGCAGCGTAGAGGTCAAAGGCGGCTGGCGCCTGTATTCCAGCGGTCCCGGAATCTATCTCAACCAGCTCATCTCAGCGGTGCTCGGCATCCGCTTCAGCGATGAAGAGCTGATTATTGATCCGGTACTGCCATCCAGCCTGGACGGGCTGCGCTTCACTTATGAATGCTTCGGCCGCCGGATGAGCTTCATCTATCATATCGGCCATGGCCCGGCCCGCACCCCTGAGGTGCTGGCAGCAGGAGCAGCAGTTACCGGCCAGATTCTGCCTAACCCATACCGTCCGGGTGCCGTAAGCCTTGCGAAGAACCACCTGCTTGCGCTGCCTGGCGATGAACTGCATATCTATTTGAGACAATAACTTTTCAGTACGCTTACGAAGGAGTACGCCATGACTAAACCGTTTATCCAAGAGCTAGTGAACGATATGACGCTAGACGAAAAGCTGGCCCAACTAACCCAGCTCGGTCCTTATTATTGGGGTCTGGATGATACCGTGGATTTAACAGGTCCATTCAAAGAACTTAACATCAAGCCGCAGGTAATGGATAAAATCGGAAGCGTTCTGAACGGCATTGGAGCACGGAATGTAATTGAGCTGCAGACGCGGCATCTTGCAGCAAGCCGCCAAAAGATTCCGCTGCTCTTCATGGCCGATGTTATCCACGGCTACCGTACCATTCTGCCGATTCCGCTCGCACTGGGCTGCAGCTTCGACCTCGAAGCCTGCGAACGGTTCGCCGAAGTTGCCGCCAGAGAGAGCGCCGCTGCCGGTATTCACCTCACCTTCTCCCCCATGACCGATCTCGTGCGCGATCCGCGCTGGGGCCGGGTCATGGAGACCTCCGGTGAGGACCCTTACCTGAATGCCCGCGTGACCGAGAGCATGGTCCGGGGCTATCAGGGCAAGGACCTGAAGGAGCCGGGGCGGATCGCTGCCTGCGTGAAGCACTTTGCCGGCTACGGTGCGCCTGAGGGCGGCCGTGAATATAACACCGTGGATATGTCCAGCGGTGTGCTCCGTGAATTCTACCTGCCTGCCTATAAGGCGGCGGTAGATGCGGGTGTGGCGATGGTGATGGCCGCGTTCAACACCATTGACCGCATTCCGGCCAGCGGCAACAGCAAGCTGCTCCGCGGCATTCTGCGCGAGGAATGGGGCTTTGACGGCGTAACCATCGCCGACTTCAACTCGGTGAACGAGCTGGTGCCGCACGGCGCTGCCCGGGACGGCCGCGAAGCCGCGCAGAAGAGTATTGCTGCGGGTCTCGACATTGAGATGATGTCCACCCATTATCTGAACCATGGTGCCGCCCTGGTTGAAGAAGGACTGCTGGATACCGCCCTGATCGACGAAGCTGTTACCCGGGTGCTGGAGCTTAAGGATGCGCTCGGCTTGTTCGAGAACCCGTTCAAGGATGCAGACCCGGAAGCAGACGAAGCAGACAAACCCCGCCCTGAGCATCTGCAGGCTGCACGGGAGCTGGGCGCAAGCTCGGTGGTGCTGCTGAAGAACGACAATCAGGTATTGCCGCTGAAGCGGGGAATGAAGATCGGCCTCGCCGGTCCGTTCGCCACTTCAGTCAATGTACTGGGCGGCTGGGCCGGAACCGAGAAGGATCCGGCGGTCTCCCTCTATTCCGGTATAACCGGCAAAATCCCGGCAGGAGATATCCTTACTGCAATGACCGGCGAGCTGGGCAGTATGCTGGAGGGCATCTTCGATGTCGAAGACGAGACCGAGGCAGCCTATGAGCAGCTGAAGGATTGCGATGTGATTCTGGCCGCTGTCGGCGAGAATCAGCAGGACACCGGCGAAGGCGGCAGCAAAGCCAGCCTGCGGCTGTCCGCCCATCAGGAGAAGCTGATCCGCCGCCTGAAGGATACCGGCAAGCCGGTGGTCACCATCATCTTCAGCGGCCGCCCGCTGGAGCTTGCACCGGTGCTGGATGCCAGCGATGCGCTGGTACAGGCCTGGTTCCTGGGCAACGAGTCCGGCAACTCGATCGCGGATGTCCTGTTCGGCGATTACAATCCGTCCGGACGCCTGTCCATGAGCTTCCCTTATTCTGTAGGACAGATTCCGGTCTACTATAATGCTTACCAGACCGGCCGCCCTTATGATCCGCAATATCCAAACGTGCGTTATGTAACCCGTTATCTGGATATCCCGAATGATCCGCTGTTCTGCTTCGGCTACGGTCTGAGCTACTCCAGCTTCGACTACAGCGGCCTCCAGGTGGAAGCGGCAGGAGCTGACCGGGTGCTGGCCTCCATCGATGTGGAGAACACCTCAGAGGTTCCCGGCAAGGAGACCGTACAGCTCTATATCCGCGATGTGACCGCAAGCGTCGTCCGCCCGGTGAAGGAGCTGAAGGGCTTCCGGCAGCTTACGCTTGCCCCGCACGAGAAGCAGACAGTTACCTTTGAGATTACCAGAGATATGCTTATGTTCTACGGCCAGGATGACCAGCTCATCTTCGAGCCCGGAGAATTCGATATTATGCTGGGCCGCAGCTCCGGCGACCACAGTACGCAGCGGATCTGGATCGGGTAAGCTATTCTCGAGTCCAATCAGCCGCACAGGCAGCAAGCGCCAATTCTGTTCACTTTCGAGTGCACCGGGATTGGCGCTTTTTTGACACAGCTTCAATAAGAACTCTAGGATACACTCATCCTTGTAAACTTGAGCTTGACAGAATCACCTTCCAGTCATAGAATCAACATGAAAACACATGAATCAATATAAAACAACATTTTAACACTAAAGCTTCAATTGAACTCATGATTTGGATGATCAGAAGGGGGCAAGCTGCATGAATCACAAATTATCATTCCGGCAGGATGGAACATTCAACATTGTACAGTTCACCGATCTTCACTGGATGGACGGAAGAGCCGAGGACCAGCGTACCCGGGGGCTTATGGAGCGCGTACTTAAGGCGGAGCAGCCGGACCTGGTTATTTTCACAGGCGATCTTGTATACACCGGACCCGTTCCGGAGGGCGACACCGAATGCAGCAATCCCCGGCAGGCGTTCCGCGATGCTGTTGCTGCTGTGGAAGCGTCAGGCACTCCCTGGGCTTTCGTCTTCGGCAATCATGATACCGAGAAAGGCGTTACTTACAGCGAGCTGATGGAGACGGCACTGGAGCACCCGCACTGCCTGGCTGAAGCCGGCCCTGAGGAGCTGCCCGGTGCGGGCAACTACACCCTTGAAATTACAGGCACAGACGGCAGTACAAGCGCAATCCTCTATATGCTGGACACAGGCGCTTACTCCAGCCTGGAGCAGATCCCCGGCTACAACTGGGTGCAGCGCAATCAGATTCAATGGCTGACCGCACAATCAGAACAGCTGAACTCCCGGCCCGGCCAGGAGAAGCTGCCTGCGCTGGCCTTCTTCCATATCCCGCTGCCGGAATATGCCGAGATGTGGGCTAAGGAGACCTGTTACGGACACAAGCATGAGCAGGTCTGCGCTCCGGTGCTGAATTCCGGATTGTTCACGGCACTGGTGGAGATGGGCGATGTGATGGGGACTTTTTGCGGACATGATCATGTGAACGACTTCACCGGCAGCCTGCACGGAATCCGGCTCAGCTATGGACGGGCCACCGGCTACAATACATACGGCCGTGAGGGCTTCATGCGCGGAGCACGCGTTATCCGGTTAACGCAGGGTGAGCGGCAGTTCACGACCTGGCTCCGGCTTGAGGACGGCTCACAGCTGCTGGAGCAGCCTGTCCACACGCCTGCTGTTGCTGACGGCTCAGAACACTGACCGAGCAGCAAATTGGCAGCAGATTTTAACCAGTGAAATGAAAAGGGAGAGCTCGTTTGCGCCAGGTTTGTTTCATCCCAACAACGTTATGATAAGTGCACTTCGTACAGCTAAATGATCTGATTGTCTGCCCATTACCGGTTTAGCTGTATTTCGTGCAACTAAACTGCCAAGAGTAGCTTGTTATTACGTATTTGGACGGATTTAGTTGTACCGAATGCAGCTATATGATCCGGCACCTCCTTACCGCTTCTTTTAATTGCACACAATACAGTTATCCCTGAGTTTCCTTCTGGAACTGAAGATAGCTATTGCTTCATTGTGATAAGAATCCGTCTTATTACCTCTCAAACTGAACAAATTACAGGGAGTATCAGCAAATAAAGCCCATGGTGTCCGTTAGCTTGCGTAATGATGAGTTAAATTCGATATAAGGACTGCTCTGTCCCTAAGCTGCAAGCAGAATCACTGGTGCGGTGCCGGGACATACATTCAAAGTCAAGACTGTATACAAGAAAGGTTGAAAATCAATGCTGCTGCCCGTTCTTCTGGTTATTGCTTCCGGGATGTGTCACGCGGTATGGAGCATGTTCACCAAGAGAAGCTTAAGTAAAAGCGTCTTCCTGTGGTCAATTATGATGGTCTCCACGCTGCTGCTGCTCCCTGTCCTGCTTCGTGAGCTGTGGACACAGCCGCTCTCTGCCGGTGCCTATGCCCTGCTTCTGCTGTCTGTAGCGCTGCAGGCTCTATACTCCTGGCTCTTATCCAAAACCTATGAGATGGGAGACCTGTCACAGATTTATCCGGTTATGCGGGGAACAGGCACGCTGCTGATTCCGCTGATTGGTGTGCTGTTCCTCGGGGAATCCCTGTCCCTCTACGGATGGCTGGGCATCTGCCTCATGCTCGGCGGCTTCGCCGTGCTCAGCGGAATCGGATTCAATACTCGCTCCTTAGGCCATACCGGCCCGGGCTTCAAGCCCATGCTAATGGCATTAACGGTAGGGCTGTGTACGACCTGTTACGTGTTCATCGACAAGCTCAACCTCCAGCATGTCTCTCCGCTGGCGCTGCTTGAGGTTACCAATATCGGCTTTGTCGCCGGCCTGACCCCTGCCGTGCTGGCTTCGCGCAAGCTGCGTGAAGAGTGGCAGCACAACAAGTTCACCATCCTGCTGGGCAGTGTACTTAACCCGGGCTCGTACCTGCTGTTTCTCTTCGCCCTGCAGCAGGCGCCGCTGGCCCACATCAGCCCCCTGCGGGAGAGCGGCACAATCTTCGCCACCTTCCTCGGCATTCTGCTGCTGAAAGAGCAGCAGGGGCTGCGGCGGATTACCTGCTCCATTGTGATCTTCTGCGGCATTCTGCTTATCGGGGTGTGGGGGTAGGGAAGCTTCCTGCTAGTATTCCAGTCTTTCCATTACACATATTGGAACAAAATAAAACCCGCCGTCCAGGAGCATCCAGCCTCCCGTACTGCGGGTTTGTTTATTGCACTTTAATTACTATATAGCTTGAACTGGAACGTCAAGGTTAACTTGCGAATGCAGAATGCCCATAGAAAGGGGGCAATTGCATTTTATACAACAGATTCCTCACTAAACAGCCGAAAAATCCATTCTATTGTATTCCGTACAATGCTTTTCAGGGAAATGGGCTTAAAATGCCAGAATAACAAAAAACAAGTGTACAAATTACAATAGATTCTAATTTCAGGCCAATTTAACCGTGATCTGCTGCACATAGTACAATAGAATGAATTGCCCGCTCCCTCACCAGCCTCAAGCCCAAGATCACAAGATCACAAGTTCAAATTTAATACGTATATATAAAAAGCCCTACATCAACTTCTTAATCTCATCCAGGGGGATCTCCACAGCTTTGGACACAGCCTCCGGAGTAAATCCGTGAAGCAGCAACTTACGGATAACCTCAGCCTGTCCTTCCTCTTTACCTTCAGCTTTTCCTTCTTCTTTACCTTCTTCATATCCCCAACGTTTCCAGGCTGGCATGAGTTCCATAATTGCTTCACCCTCCTCCGGATAATGTTTCACTAATTCACGTAGAATCTCTTCATCCAACGCCCGGTCGGGCTTGAAATATAAATCGGCCACTGACATAATCAGCGCCAGCCGTCCCTCATCCAGGCGTGTCCTTAACTGCATGAACATTCGCAGGAACTCCCCGCGTACTTCTCTTGCTTCTTTTGTAGTATACCCCATTTTGGCCAGTAACGCAGCAGCTACCGGATTGTCCGAACTGATAAACTGCCGCCAGTTCTGCTTGCGCAGCTCCACCTTCAGAAATTGGAAGCGCAGAATCTGGTGCTCCGGAATACTCATTTCCAGAATGTCCTGTTCTTCCCTGATCTCTTCGGAAGTGAAAATGGCAATAGGGATAATCAGCTTATGCTCCTTCCGGTAGCGCTCGAATAGTCGGCTGAAGTAAATAAACATCCGCTCATGAAACCTGGAATCTCTATACGACTGCGGTTCAGGTGAATCAGAATATAGCCGTCCATCCCTTTATAGCGCGTTTCCAGTAACAAATCTAATTCCCGTGCTTCCTCACCAACAATATCTACCAGCAGCTCCTGCATCAAAAACCTTGTTTCAGTATAGTCCAGCATAGAATCCAATTCAGG
Source organism: Paenibacillus sp. MMS20-IR301 (assembly GCF_032302195.1). Taxonomy (NCBI): domain Bacteria; kingdom Bacillati; phylum Bacillota; class Bacilli; order Caryophanales; family Paenibacillaceae; genus Paenibacillus; species Paenibacillus sp. MMS20-IR301. The sequence continues at coordinate 7,485,767 of NZ_CP135275.1, read as the reverse complement.
AAAAAACAATTCTATAAACTCCTTGAAAAATGTCTCCAGCAGTTTCTTAAATGCTTCGTCATGTGGTATAGATATTTTCATTCCCCTCCCTGTTCAGCCCTATGGCAAATCAGCATAAGAAAAAGTGAATTGCTTTAATTTGGACGCCAGAATTAGACCTGCTTGTCCTTCAAGAGCCGGCCGCTCTCCAGGATCAGCTTGCTCCCTATTGTCCACTTTGAAATAGGCTATTCCTTCTTAACACTTTTCTATCTCATACGCATGGTCGTTCAGCATTGCTTATTGTAATTTATGGATTAAAAAAACCCGCAGCCACAAGAGCGCATGGGGCCTCTTATAGCTGCGGTTTATACTGTTTCAATGATGAAGATAAGCCGTTACTTCAGCTGATACAACCGGTAGATCAAGGCAGCGGCCTCCGCTTTGCTGGCTGTCTGGGCCGGACGGAAGCTTTGATCCTCGAACCCTTCGAATAGCTGGATACTCTTCGTCAACGCCACACTTGATGTTGCCCATTTCGATATCTTAGCTGCATCTGTGAAGGCGGCATTCACTGCTGCCGGCTCGGCAACTGCTGCTTTACCATTATATGCAGTGAGTGCCCGTGCAAGCATTGTCGCAATCTCTTCACGGGAGATCGTAGCCTCAGGATCAAAAGCAACAGATGATTTGCCAGTGATTATCCCTGCTGCATATGCAGCAGCAATCTCATCAGCATAAGGATTAGTGGCGGACACATCTTTGAATGGCAAGGTCTGCCCCGCACCAGTCAGGCCGTAAGCTCTGGCAATCATGGCCGCGAATTGCTGACGGGTAATCTTATCAGATGGTCTGAACTTGTCACCATGCTCCACAATCCCCTTGGCTGACAGGTAATTGATTTCCTGTACTGCCCAGTGAGTGCCCGGAACATCAGAGAAGCTTGCCGTTCCTATCATCACAGTATATTTGCTAAAGTGACCTCTTGGTGCAGTTACAGTCCGGGTAACAGGATCATATTTGCCCCCTACTGCTTCCCAAGTAAGACTCTCCTCGTTAAGGAGGTACACGGTCAGATTCTCAAGGTTAGCCGCTGAATATTTGGATGTATCAATGGAAGACACATCGAAAGTCACATCAACAGGCTTCGCGAAGTCCTTGACAGGCTGATCTCCGACAGACGCACTGAATTCCATTACAGGAATGCTTGCCAGAGGCTCTGCTTGGCTAGGTTTGTTAATAACAGCATTCTCAACAACCTCTGCCGCCAGGTTGATCTTCTGTCCTGCTGCTACAGGACCAAACGTATCAGGCTCAATGGTGAATGCCGTCTGATCCATTTGGATTTTTAATCCGGTAATATCATTCTCCTTCACCAGCGTAAGAATCTCTGATGGAAGCGAAGTATTCAATTTATGAATGCCTTCATTTACCGGCGGCACTTTCACTGTAAGGTTCAGCTGCAGATCCGCAGCAGTTCCTGCTCCAAGCTTGCTGGTCAGGTCCCCGGAGACAGATTGCAGCGCCTGCTTTGCCGTTTGAATCTGTGTGCTGATTAACTCTGAACTCAGCTCTGATGATACAGCGTTCCCATCCACTTTCACATTCTCTTTGGCGATTGTTACTTCACCAGCTTTATTAAGAGCAGCCTGGCTGGAGGAGACCACAGAGTTCTTCAGCTTCTGAATTTCCTCCGCCTTGATGCCCTGTGTGTTATTCAGCACGGCGGCTGCATTCTCAATAAGTGCATGGGCAATTTCCACTGCCTTGTCAGAGCTATCCAGCTTGTTCAGCAAATAGGGTGCATTGCCTACCAATTCAGTAATAGAACTTACAATCTTCTGCTTCTCTGCAGGATCCTGAATGGTCTGGAGCAGCTTAGCTGCACTATCCATAGCTGATGAGAGGTTCTTGCTGTTGTATTCAGCCTGCTCAGAGCTGACAACTAATTTGAGTGAATCCGCAATGCTTGTTAGAGCATTCTGTGCTGCTGAAGCCTTCTCAGCTGCTGAACCAGCAGTATCCTTCAACAGCTCCTGCAGCTTATCATTCTGCTTCTGTACATTCTCATTCACACCTGCTGTCGCAGCAGGCTTAGGTGCAGGGGTTGCAGCCGGCCCGGGTGCTCCAGCTCCAGGTGAACTTCCTCCAGGAGATCCACCTGTCGGAGTTGCTGTTGGTTTTGGTTCAGTACCTCCGTTGTCTCCACCGCCAATATCCGTTCCCGGCGGGTTCTGCCCCGGATCTACCACAGTACCTGTACCCGACTCCAATGTAACTTTTTGGTCCAGCGTATATGTGTGTCCGTCAAGGGTCAGGGAAGCTTTAACCACGTACGTGCCGTTGGTCAAATATCTGCCCTCAGTATAATCATAAGTTAATACATTCAGCGGGTAGCTCTGTGCCGTCTGTGAGTACAGCACTTTCCCGGACTCATCCTGAATCTCATAAGAAGCCTGCTCCGGGTAAATATACTTGTAACCACTGCTCGTTCCGCCATTAGCAACCAGAATCTGCGGCTTCTTGATCTGTCCGATCGGATTTCCTGAAGTATCGACCAGTCCAATCTCCAGCGAGGTTGACCCGGCCGGCCGGATCAGTTTGCCATTCTGTAATCCCAAGATATCAATTCCGCGCAGAGCCTGCGGAGCAAGCTGTGTGAGCGTGCCTGCCTGCAGTGTTCCAGGAGCGAAATGAATATTATACTGATATTCAATAGCACCCAAGGATTGGTCTAATAATACCGTCACATCTCCAGGAGTCACTTGCACCTGGTTGGCATTATAAGCATAGCCTTGAAGGGTCGATTTATTGGCTGTGGTATATTGCACAGCATAAATGGTCCCGGCTTCAGGTGCCACCAGAGAAGCCAGTCCGGATGCAGAATCATCCATAGACAAGCTGTTGTCTCCTGCACCGACTACAACGTTATCGCGATATACAAAACTGCCTGAATTCGTATGTGCCAGCATGCTGTAGGTTCCCTGCGTTGCGTAGAAATAATTCTCATTAACAGCATTGCTGTCGATCACATGAGGAACATTACTTGCGCCAGCCAGTTCACTACGTACTACATACAGCTCATCTATCGGTTTATCCATTACAACCTTGCTGACTTCCTGAAGTTCCTGTCTTGCGTCCAGCACCAGCGAATAATCCTTACCAGGTTCTGTTTGTACGGAGCCGTACATATAGTAACCAAATTTGGACTCTACCCCGGTATAGTTTCTGTCATAGCGCATGAAGTCAACGCCTACCACTGAAGGAGAATCGACTACCAGAAAAGCTTGTGTTTCGGAAGTACTAAGGTAATCGGAGGTAGTAGAATAAGACCCGTCGCTTTTCTTGACTAAAGCCAGGATACTGGCATAATCCATTGGAATCCCGCCGGCATAGCTATCACCTTCGGCTTTATCCAGGCCGCGCACACGAATTACAGCTTGATGCTCCGGATTAATGATGGCTACGTTGACGCTTTTGCTTAAATAATCAGCCTTCTTGAACGTAAGCTGGCCGATATAATTAGCCTTGTCTGCAGGAATCGTGAACGTTCCCTGCTCATCGGTGACACCGAGCACTTCACTATAGCGGCGGATACTCACGCCAGCTACCGTTTGACCCTGTTTGCCTGTATCATGCTGGCGGACGGTAATCGTCACCTTTTTCGCCTGATTGATCGTCAGGTAAGGCTTGTCTACCAAATCTACCAGCTTGCCGTCGCTGCCTTTAATCTCAATATCCAATTCATTCTTCGGCAGGACCTTCAGTTCAGCTTCGCTTAACAGCTCACCATATACATATTGATTATTCTTGTATATATATGGGAATAATTGAACCTTATAAGTCCCTGATTTCGCAGGCTTCCAATCCCGTTTATTGATACGCTCCAGATTACCGCCTTGTTCCTCGGTAGTCCAGCTCAGGCTTTCATCAGAGATGATTTCGCCCTGTTCATCTTTGATGACCAGCTTATAATTACTGCTCACATCCAGACGGTTACCCTGCTCATCTGTCATGTTCACCAAAGCTTCTACGCTCTCACCCAAGACAATCTGGCTCCGCATCTCAGGCTCAATGTAGTAATTAGTATCCTTCACCCTGAAGCTGATCTTCGTGTCATACTGACTTCCGGCCTGGAAAGTATACGCATTGTCAGCCGGAGTGAAGTAGGATCTCAGTACAACTGCATTCGAAGCATTGCTGCCCGAACCAACATTGGTCGTAAGGCGGTGAATTTGTTCACCTATCGGTACATATACATCGCTGCCAGCCGCAGGAGCATACAAGCTGACCTGATTGTAATTGAATCTCTCATTCAGATAAGATACTAGAATTCTTGCCTGGTTGCCATCCAGAACCGGCGCCACAATATGCAGCTTGCTGTAATCACTCGATTTAGCAGCATAAGCTACAACATGGCTGGCTTCCAGCGGCTTGAATCTATTCCGGAGTACAATCTTTCCAGCCACTCCGCTTGCAGTTCCTACCGTAGTGAATTCATACTCTTTATTTTTTTTGAGGTAGACCGTGTTCCCGTAAAAGCTTTTTGAAGCGTACGAGTTCGTAAGCTGCTTATACCGGTTGTTGTCAATTAAGGAATAGCTCTCAATACCCACAGGCTTGTCATCCCAGGTATATTGAAGAGTCAAACGGCTATAATCGCTGCCATCCTCTATAATCTCTTTATGAATCCCGCCTACCGATGAGTACAAAGAAGATACAGGAGTCTTGAAAAAATAAGTCTCATTATTAGCCGTTGTAATGTACGCGCTATACTCCCCTGAAATCTCTCCGTTGCGCAATACCAGCGCCGTATAACCTGGAATAGCAATCTGCTCTTTTAGCCCGCTGAATCCATAGTTATTTACAGTTTGTTGGGTGAACAGTCTGCCTTTGGCATCCAGATAACGAATTGCCACAGTATAGGTACCCGCTTCTTGAAGATCGGTTACGTAGAGAGGCTTAGCCTCATACTGCTCGCTTCCCTGCTTCAATAACACATAGATAACCGATTTGCTGATCTCAAGATCGCGGTTATCCTTAAGCTGAATCTGTCCGTTCTGGTCCGTAGTATAGTAGTAAGAACGGTAATAACTCCATACGGCAACAGATTCGCCCACAAGCGGAACACCGTTGCTTAGAACGGTAATTCTTATATTTTTATCATCACTGCGAATTTCCGAATTCGTAGAACGCTCGTATGTATTTGAGTCTTTACTCATCCGCTCCAACGAGATCTCAATCCCATTAGCTGAAGGCACACGAATACTCTGGGAAGGTGTTACAACTACACCTTTCTCCCCCGCATATTCAGCATGAAGGGAATATTCCTCACCTTCAGACAGACCTGTAAATGTGAGACCGCTAAACTCCATGGATACATATACAGCATCAAGCACAGTAAGTTTGGCTTCACTTCTGGCCTTCGCCTGACTGCCAATCTCGATATCGTTCTTTTGGAGGACGAACTTAACCCCCTGAAGCACCTTAAGATCGCCATAGGTTACATCCACGACACTATTGACTGTAATCTTCTGCTTCCCATCCGGCAAGCGTTCATTTGAAGTCAAGCCGGCTCTAAGCGGGCTGGCCGACACCTCTAGCACACTTAAGAAGGATAGCAATAAAACCATAATTAGCGAAACGGTTGTTCTTAATCTCTTCGAAACCATACTCCATCTCCCAGTCCCCAGTTTATCCTGCCTAATAATTACGTGAAGCTAAATTCGACTCCTTTCCCCAATAGTTGCATCAAAAAAGTTGCCACAATTGGGATGTTACATTTTTTTCACTCGATTGTCTATTAATTCCTTAATAGGATTATAGTTTTGTCACATTTTGTCTGATTCTTCAAAAAAAGAAAACCGCAGTTCAGAGGCATTCTGCCTTCCCGGACTGCGGTTTTGTTTGTAGTTCATTATAGATTAATGCGCAACCGCCCGGCTCATCAGAGCAAAGCCGCCGTCTCCCGCTTCAGCCACTGCTGGTGCTCCTCATCCAGTAACGGAGCCAGCTTGTCATATACTTTGGCATGATAATTGTTCAGCCAGTCGAGCTCCTCCCCGCTCAGCATGGAAGGCACAATCGCCCGGTAATCGATCGGCAAATAACAGAGATCTTCGAATTGCAGGAACCGTCCGAACTCCGTAGTCACATCCTCAGTAATGAGCAGCGTGTTCTCTATACGGATACCATGGCGGCCTTCCTTATAGACTCCCGGCTCAACCGTAATAATCATCCCCGGCTCCAGGCGGACCTCATTCGGCTTAAAGCTGAACCGCTGCGGCTCTTCGTGCACATTAGAGAAGTACCCTACACCATGTCCGGTTCCGCATTTGTAATCCAGGCCATTGTCCCACATCGGCTTGCGGGCGAGAATATCGAGCGTAGAGCCTGTTGAGCCATAGAGGAATTTAGCCGTAGACAAGGCGATAACGGATTTCAGCACCAGGGTAAAATCGCGTTTCTCCTCATCCGTCAGCGGCCCAAGCGCCAGTGTACGGGTGATATCAGTCGTTCCGTTCAGGAAATGGGAACCCGAATCCAGCAGATAGAAGCTTCTGGCCTCCAGCTGGACCGGATGTTCGGCGGACGGCGAGTAGTGCATCATCGCAGCATTCTCGCCGTAGGCGGAGATACTGGAGAAGCTTAGCTCTGCGAATAAAGGCTGCTGCCGGCGCAGCTCCAGTCCCTTCTCGTCTACTTCAAGCTCAGTCACCGGACGGGCAGGCACGGTCTCCTGCAGCCATTTGAACAGCTGGACAAGCGCTACAGCATCCTTCAAATATACGTCGCGGATGTTGCGGATCTCCACATCGTTCTTAATCGACTTGAGGGCTACTACGAGTCCTGGTGCCTCAATGATCCGGGCTGAAGGCGCAATGGCAGCCGCCAGACTATACCCGGTTTTGTTCGGATCATACAGTACAGAAGGGGCTTCGGGGAGCGCCGTCAGGAATGGTACGATTTCATCATACGCTCTGATCTCCACTCCGTCCTTGGCCAGCGTTTCCTTATCTTCAGGAGTAGCCTTGTGCCCCCCGGCGAACAATAATGCATTATGTACACCTACAACGGCAAAAGCCGTCACATACGGATTAAACGGAATATCCCGTCCCCGGATGTTAAACAGCCAGCACAGATCATCTAGTGCGGACAGCACATAATAATCAGCACCTGCACGCTTCATTGCTGACCGGATCTGTTCAAGCTTGGCACCGCGGCTTAACCCTGCATATTCTTCATCATGCAGCATCAGCGGCTCGGCCGGGATGTCCGGTCTGTCCTTCCAGATCGCACCTACCGGGTCGAGGTCCGTTATCGCTTGGATTCCCTTCTCGGCCAGCTTGGCCTTCAGGCTCTTCATGGCCGATACGGACAAGGTTCTGCCGTCTACAGCAAAACTGCTTCCTTGCGGCAATTGCTCCTCCAGCCATTCTCCCCATTGCGGGACACCAGGCTCGGTCATACGGAACAAGCGGATACCCGAACCTTCCAGTTCCCGTTCCGCCTGAATGAAGTATCGGCCATCGGTCCATAGGCCCGCATCATCTGCCGTGATTACCGCAGTTCCGGCTGAGCCGGTGAAGCCTGTAATCCAGCGGCGGCTTTTCCAGTGCTCCCCTTCATATTCACTTAAATGGGCATCTCCGCTAAGCACCACACAGGCCGCAATCTGACGTTCAGACATCCATTCTCTTAATTCGCGTACTCTATCAATAGGCTTCATATCCAGAACTCCTTTTCTATAGTCTACTGAATATCATACACCTGCATCTCCAGAAACGAAAGGAGACTGGTAACTGACGCAGCGGTCATGAGCTTCTATCATAATTTCATTGTCTGCAAAAAAAAGAGGAACATCCCCGATGTTACAGGTATATTCCAATTTGAAATTTATATTGTTCATTTTCTTCTTCATCTGCCTGATTCCGATGCTGCCCGAACAGGTCGACACATCTGATAACATTGCTCTCGTTATTGATTTTGGCAGAGGACTCCAGGCTTTGCAAAATGAATTGTATCCCTTCCTTGCGCTCATTATGTAAATAATAGGATGCTAATTCAGCAAGAAATCTGGCGTGTTGGTCCAACATAACCTGCCGATTGTAATCTCCAAATTCTGTAGAATAGGTCCGGTAGGGGATATAGGCAGCAAACCGCTCCAAAATATAATCAACATCCCATTCATACCGGTTAGCTGACGAGATAATATTGTACAAAGCTATAAATATCTCATCTGGCCGCTCTGAGATAAATTCGACATAGTCCGAGAGTGCTTCATGCAGTCCTGCCATCACCCGATAGAGCAGCCGGTTCGCGGTACCCCACTCCTGAAACTGGGCCACAGTCCGCTTCACCTCATCATTGTCTTCCTGTATCCAGCTTCCATCCATATAGAGCGACACATAGTCTAATGCCGATTGATAGTCTCCTGATTTCTCACATACATTTGAACGGATAAGCTGTGCGTAGAGGATGTAGAAATACAGGGGTTTCTCCGGTTGTTTCTCATCACTCACTCTGCGGCCTGATTGGCGCTGAAGATTATATCGAATAGCGGCTAATTGCTGCATCTGCTTGGCTAGTTCATCCACCTTATGCCACCTATTTAGTGAACCATAGACATGACCCAAGTGCTTCAATGCATCCAATTGATCTGCTTCATTCAGCCGGTCCAGGTAACATTCGAAGAGAAGAGCCGCCTGCAAGTTCTGCGCCTGATCGTCTCCAAGGGCAATTCGGAATAGACGAAATTGACATACCGCGAGTCTTTCGGAATTCTGGTATTTCTCACTGGCACTCACATTCTTGTACAGCACCCCGGCAGCTTCCCACAGCCCTTCCTGAAACAGTCCTTCAGCCACTTCGAATAGCATAGGAGCGTAGATTAGATTCTCCAGCAGATTCTGAACGACCTGCTCAACGCAATCCAGACGGCCTAGCGCAGCTGAGTGTACAAGAAAAGGCCGCAAACGCCGCCAAGTCGGTGATGAATGATAGAAGCATTCGTCCACGTATAAGCTGTAGTAATGATCCTCCGGCAGTTCCATCGCCTTGGTGATTCGCACCAGATGGTCCATAGCAATGGGCTGCTGATCATTAAGGATCCGGCTGAGTGTTCCCGAGTTAATTCCGGATTGTCCGGAGAATCGATTAATAGACATCCCCTTCTGCGACAAATACATCGCTAGTTCGTCACGAATTGTAGTTATAGTAGGGACCATGCAGACACCCCTTTAACTGAAATCCAAATATTATAAATTTGTTTATATGTGTAATCTTATGTTATAGAATTCCAGAGGTCAATAATGCCGGATATTGAAAATATATTTCAATTCCCGGTGTTTATCTGCCCATTTCATTATCTGCATAAAAAGAAGAACGTCCCCTGTCGATCAGGAACGTTCTTGGTTTGCGGAATTTGGCGAAAATGAAAAACAACGAGAACACTTGAAAACAAACTTTACGAGTGGCAGATACTCAGTCGCGTCCTACACCATGCCCCATAAGTTGAATCAGCGCTTGATTATTTCCATTTTCTACAGGTTCAGGGGTTACAACAGGAACAATAATTGCAATTGCCAGACTACAGGAAGCTAGAAGCTTGATGAATTTTTTTGTCATGTGAGTCCTGCACCTCTCTAATTAGAAGTTTGTATTGCTCTTTCTCTTCTTCATCTGTCAGATGCCGATGCTGTTCGAACAGATCAACACATTTGAAGATGTTAGTCTCGTTATTAATTCTAGCAGATAATGCCAAACTTTGCAGAACAAAGATAATACCTTCTCTGCGCTTGTTATGTAAGTAATAAGCTGCTAGTTCAGAAAGAAATCGTGCATATTGGTCAGCTATAATCTGCTGGTGATACTCACCAAACTCATCAAGGTTTGTTCGATACGGGAGATAAGCAGCAAACCGCTCCAGAATGTGATCAATATTCCAATTAAAGAGGTTAGCCGCAATAACGATATTGAATAAAGCGACAAATATCTCATCATTTTGCAGGGAAATAAGTTCGACATATTCAAGCAATGCTTCATGCTGCCCTAACATCAACCGGTACAATATGGTATTTGCATTACCCCATTCCTGATACTGGGCTACAGTTCGTTTGGCATTTTCATCGTCTTCTCGTATCCAGCTGCTATCCATATAAAGAGATACAAATTTTTGTGCCGTCTTGTAATCCTTCTGCTCTTCATAGACACTTGCACGCATGAGATGTGAATATAGAATATAGCGGTAGAGCGGTTTTTCGGGATTTTTCGGGCTATTCTGAGTACGTTTTGAATTGTGGTGAAGGTCATATCGAAGAGAGGCTAGCTGGAACAATTCCTGCGCCAAATCATCCACCTTTTTCCACTTGTGCAGGGAGTAATAGACATTTATCAAATGATTAAGCCCATCCAACTGATCCGCTTCATCCAGCCGGTCCAGGTAACATTCGAAGAGAAGGGCCGCCTGCAAATTCTTCGTCTGATCGTCACCAAGGGCAATCCGGAACAGGCGGAATTGACAGATTGCGAGTCTTTCGGAATTCTGGTATTTCTCACTGACGCTCACATTCTTATACAATAATTCGGCAGCTTCCCACAGCCCTTCCTGAAACAGTCCTTCAGCGACTTCAAACAGCATAGGAGCGTAGATAAGATTCTCCAGCAGATTCTGAACGACCTGCTCAACGCAATCAAGACGGCCTAGCGCAGCTGAGTGTACAAGAAAAGGCCGTAAACGCCGCCAAGTCGGTGATGAATGATAGAAGCATTCTTCCACGTATAAGCTGTAGAAGTGATCCTCCGGCAGCTCCATCGCCTTGGTGATCCGCACCAGATGGTCCATAGCAATGGGCTGCTGATCATTAAGGATCCGGCTGAGCGTTCCTGAATTAATTCCGGATTGTCCGGAGAATTGATTAATAGACATCCCCTTCTGCGACAAATACATCGCTAGTTCGTCACGAATCGTAGTTGTAGTAGGGACCATGCAGACACCCCCTAACTGGAATCCAAATATTATAGATTTATTGTATAGATGTAATATTATGTTATATTATTCCAGTGGTCAATAGTGCTGAATATTGCAGATTAGTACAATCCGTGAACTGCGGGCAACCCGATTGCCATTCCCGATCGCTTTTACCGATAACCTGCAAGTGATCTGTTCATTGTCTATTATTATTGAAATGGGAGGTTCCTATGAGAAAAAAAATAAGTGTATTTCTTGGTATCGCAGTGATCTCAATGAGCATTGGAGTAAATGGAGCTTTTGCTTCAGCAGCTCCTACTGGCAGTATAACTAGTACAGAATCTTCGAGACAACATCCAAGTGTTTTTATGAATAATGAGAAATTAGACATCTACGCAAATGTTACTTATGCCGGCACAACTCTTGTTCCAATGAGACCCATATTTGAGGCCTATGGAATGATTGTCAATTGGGATAATGTAAGCAAGACAGTTATCGCGACGAAAGGTGATACTTCCATTCAATTAACTCATAATTCATATGAAGCTTATGTATTATCTCTGAAGCGCTTGGTGCAAGGGTTACTTGGAGTACAACAACTACTGATACTTCCATATTCATCAACTTTCCTGAGTGAATTTTGAGAACAAGCTCCGGATTGTAGACCACCCTATGGTCAAGCATGTGATCCAGGGAGAATTGTCATGATTCTCCCCTGGTTTTATCTCTTATTAAGGACTGATTGATATCAAACTCTGGACATAACGAATAGCAATAACAGGATAACTTGGTACTATAGCAAAAAAAAGAGACCCAACAGGTCCCTTCAGGTCTCATTCGTTTCTATTCCCTGTTTCCGAACCAGCCGCCGCCGCTGCTTCCCCTTCTTCATCCACAGCCGATCCGCATCATCCCGGTAGAACCGGATCTGAAACCAGCGCAAAGGTGTCCACACTTCCCTAAAATGATAATTAGGCATGGTCCATCTCTCCCAGACTATTAATAGATTTGCCTCTAATTATAGACCGGGATACCTAATTTGTTTGTCGCTTTGTGGCCGCAGACTCAGAAATATTATAAGCAGTTTTGTCGGAAATCCTTCCTCAGCGGAACCAGCGTTTGATCTGTTCGAACGTACTCTTGGCTTCCGGGCCATTATAGCCGAAGGCATTGCCAATCATCTTAACATATTCACTGACAGTCGTCTCCCGGCTATACCGGTCACTCCACCACGTCTTCGCATGATAACCCGAATCCGAGCCGATATAGGTCAGCTCAATACCCGAATCCTTGTAGACATGATCGAAGATAAACTTCACCCGCCGCATATGAAAATCAGAAGACACTACGATAGCAGACCTGAAGCCGTGCTGCTTCATGATCGGGAGCGTGAACTGAGCGTTCTGGTAGGTACTGAGCGCTTCATTCTCGGTAAGTATAGCCTCTTGGGGGATGCCTTGGGATAAGGCTGTATCCTGTATGTTTTTCCGGCAGCTGCCGCTCTCGCTCGCGTTGGACAGGAGCGAGCATAGTGTTGCGAATAGAGCTCTGCTCCTTTTTCTACGTGTCCCCAAGGACAATGATGGCATCGGTATCCTGTCGCGTCTGTGAGAGCACCAGAAAGTGGCCGACGGGAGAAGTAGAATACAAGGATTAAAAGAAGAGTCTCTTTTTGTGTTTGTCTGGTTTAGGATTTATAAGTTTATTTCTCATGGGCTAGGTTCAATAACTCCCTAAATCTTTTCATCTCAAAGGAATCAGAAGGAACAAAGATCTTCATTGTTTGTGAAGCCCTCCTAAGTCTTTAACAGTTTCGTTCTCAAAACAAGCTCTTTATTTTATTAAGAACTTTTTTAGCTTCAGGCCCGTTGTACCCCAAAAAATTACCGATCATTTTACTGTACTCTTCGAATACTAATCCCCTACTAAAATGATTACTCCACCACCTGCTGGCGGTAAAATTAGTTTCAGAAGCAACATAAGTTAGCTGAATCCCAGAACTTCTATATAATCTATCAAAATTAAACTTTACTCTACGCATATGGAAATCAGAAGAGACTATAATAGCAGAGGTATACATGTGCTTATTCAATATTGGCAGGGTTAATTCAGCATTCTCATACGTGCTTGTGGCTAAATTTTCCGTTATTATATCATTCTCAGGAATGCCTTGAGCAAGTGCTGTTTCTAACATATCACCTATTGGGCCAGCATATCCATTAACATTTGACAGAATAAGATTAGACGCATAACCTTCATTATATAATTCTATAGCTTTTTCTACTCTCCCTGCCCCACCGCTTAGCACAATAACTGCATCCGCTTTTTGCGGAGATTGTGAATACATGAGAAATTTTCCAGCAAAAAATAATGATAAAAGAATTAGCAGAACAGACAAACATAAAAGGAGTATTCTCTTTTTATGTTTGCCTGATTTCATATTTGTAAATTTATTCTTCATATTTACTTCCTGTATTCGCCGCTAAGGATAGACTCCCACCATCCGGTGTTGTCGATATACCATTGAATAGTCTGGGCTATTCCTGTTTCAAATGTATATGTTGGCTTCCAGCCCAAATTCTCCAACTTGGTTGGATCAATAGCATAACGCTTATCATGACCTAAACGGTCGGTCACAAATTCGATTAAATCTTCCGATTTACCTAATGTGTGAATGATGGTCTTAACCACTTCAAGGTTGGTCTGCTCATTATGACCGCCCACATTATACACTTCACCGCTTACACCTTCATGCAGTACAAGGTCGATAGCAGCACAATGATCCCAGACATGCAGCCAGTCACGGATATTCTTGCCATCACCATAGACTGGAACTTTCTGCTCATTCATTACCTTAGATATCGTCAGCGGAATCAGCTTCTCAGGAAAATGATAAGGCCCATAGTTATTAGAGCAGCGCGTAATATTTATCGGCAGACCAAAAGTCTCATGGTATGCACGAACGAGCAAATCTGAAGAAGCCTTACTTGCGCTGTACGGGCTATTAGGTTGCAAAGGAGTTTCTTCCGTAAAAAATACAGTTGGATCAAAATCCAGTTCCCCATACACCTCATCTGTAGATACATGAACAAATTTGGAGATTCCAATTTTTCTGGAAGCATCAAGCAGCACCTGGGTGCCCATTACATTCGTGCGCACAAAGACCGCCGGGTCCGTAATAGAGCGGTCTACGTGGCTCTCTGCCGCAAAATGCACCACATAATCAAATTTCTCTTGTTCAAAAAGCGACATAACTGCCTCCCGGTCAGCGATATCCATCTGTACGAATCGGTAATTGGCCTTTTGCTCAGTTTCCACATGCTTAGCTAATTCACCCGCATAAGTCAACAAATCCAGGTTAGTAATATCATAATCCGCATATTTATCAACCAAGTATTGTACAAAGTTACCGCCGATAAAACCGGCACCACCTGTAATTAGCAATTTCCTCTCACTCATATCATACACCTCAATTCATTTCTTTAATGTTCTTAGCCTTCAAATAAAAAATTTATTGTAGCATCCTTAAGTAGCGGAGCCTTCTCGTCTTTGCCGGATAGTATAGGTGTTACATCCATTGGCCATTCCACACCAACCGCAGGGTCATTCCAGAGAATACCGCCATCACATTCCGGGGCATAGAGTTCATCACATTTATACTGTACTTCAACATCCCCTGTCAATGTCATGAACCCATGGGCAAAGCCTTTGGGAATGAGCAGTTGCTTCTTATTCTCCGCACTTAATTCCACACCAAACCATTTGCTGTAAGTAGGGCTTCCCTCTCTGATATCCACAGCTACATCATAAATGACTCCTCGTGTACAACGCACAAGCTTGGTTTGCGCCTTCGGATTCAATTGATAATGCACCCCTCTCAGCGTTCCTTTTACAGCTGAATAGGACTGGTTATCTTGTACAAAAGTAATATCAATTCCCTGCTCTTTGAATTTTGCATCACTAAAGGTTTCCATGAACCATCCACGATGATCTCCATGCACTGCCGGTTCTACTATATACACGCCTGGCAGCGTCGTTTCTGTCAGCTTCACTTCGTTCTCCCCCTCAGTGTTTAATATTTGATTTTCCCGGTGGCCACTTTAATCAGATACTGTCCGTAGCCAGTCTTACTTAACTTCTGGCCACATTCCAATAAATGCTCTTTAGTAATCCAGCCATTGATATAAGCTATTTCCTCAAGTGCAGCAATCTTAATTCCCTGATGATCCTCAATCGTTCTGACAAAATTAGTTGCATCCACAAGACTCTGATGCGTTCCAGTATCCAGCCAAGTGAACCCGCGGCCCAACAACTCTACATCCAATTCACCAAACTTAAGGTAGGCTTCATTGATTGAAGTGATTTCAAGCTCTCCTCTGACAGAAGGCTTAACATTCTTGGCAATCTCTACAACATGATTATCATAGAAATACAGGCCAGTAATTGCATAATTAGATTTAGGCTCTGCAGGCTTCTCTTCTACACTTAGTACCTTGCCATCTTCATTGAACTCAACCACGCCAAAACGCTCTGGATCTTGCACATGGTACCCGAATACAGTAGCACCTTGTTCCTTCTCCGAAGCCCGCTTCAGCATTTTCCGCATTCCATTACCGTAATAAATATTATCACCAAGGATCATTGCAACCGAGTCATCTCCAATAAAGGGCTCCCCCAAAATAAATGCCTGAGCCAAACCTTCAGGGCTTGGCTGCACTATGTATTGGAGTAAGATACCAAACTGCGAACCGTCTCCTAAGAGACTCTCAAATCTAGGGGTATCATCAGGAGTAGAAATAATGAGAATTTCCTTAATTCCTGCTAACATAAGCGTAGAAAGCGGGTAATAGATCATGGGTTTGTCGTATATAGGTAACAGTTGCTTACTGGTTACCATCGTTAGTGGATATAGGCGGGTTCCGCTTCCTCCTGCTAGGATAATGCCTTTCAATTAACTCACCTCTTTAATTATTATTCTTGCCTTTTAAAAACTTTATTTTAAGAATTCTTGTCAACTTATCAACATCTTTAATCTTCATCATAGAAATAATAACGCAATATATTCCAACACCAATACTTATCGCTAAAAGCAATGCAGAAACTTGTGACATAATATTTAATAAAGTAATATAGCTTAATCTAGCTAATACTGCCATCACTAATGATGCAATCAGAATTTTAATAGAAACAACTAAAAGTTCTTTTATACCAAAAGGTCCAATTTTCTTACGTAAATTTATAAAAAGCAAACCTGTAGTAATTATAGCAGCAATGGATGTGGCTAAAGCGAGGCCCCCTACCCCTAAGAAACGGGCAAAAATAAAACTTAGTACTATATTTACTATTAGACCTAACGAAGCATTTATTGTTGGAGTTTTAGTATCTTGAACAGCATAGAATACTCGTACAAGAATTTCTCTCAAACCAAATCCTATCATTCCTAAAGAATAAAAAAACAATGCCGATGAAGTCATTTGCAATGCCGTCACATCAAATTCCCCTCTTGAAAAGAGAAATGAAACAACTTCTTTAGAAAAAATCATCGAGCCTAATGTAACAGGAATAATTAGTAACATTATTATGCTTATTGATTCAGACAAAACATGCTTAATTTTATTTATGGATTGTTCAGCAGCCATTTTAGAAATAATCGGATAGAATATTGAAGCGATAGATAAGACAAAGATACCCTGAATAAATAGATTCAACTTATTAGCATAAGTTAAAGCAGAAATCCCACCAATTACTATATGTGACGCAATCGTTCTATCTACCAAAATATTAATCTGATTAATTGAAACTCCTAAAATAACTGGAACTGACAACTTCAGCACTTGCTTAATATATTTATCGTTTAAACTAAAATAACTAATCCAACGAAAGCCCGATTTCTTTAAATATGGAACTAGAAATAAAAATTGAATGGCAAAGCTCAATGAATTCCCGATTGCAAGATATACAATATCAAATTCCCCACTTAGAATAGTTGCAAAAACAACAAAAATACTAGCAGGAATCCCTGCAACAACAGTTGAAGAAAAGTAATTATTAGTCTGAAGATAACTATTAAAAACGTATATCAATCCAGAGAAGAATACACTAACAACTCCAATTCTTGTAAACAAGATCGCATGGCCAATTGTTGATTCTGAAAACCCTGAGGCAAACAAAAAGACAATCTCTCTGGTAAATGTAAATACAAGCAGCACAATTATTAAGCAGCAAAGCATTACAATGTATATTAGATTATTTGTAAACTGTACGGCCTTCTCTTTACTTTCCTTTGTTAATATATCATTGTAAATGGGTATATAGCATGTTGATAAACCAGTTCCAATGAAAGCGAATATAACACCAGGAATAGTTAGCGATATTAGATATGCATCACTCAATTCTGATGCACCATAAAAATAAGAGAGTGAAATATCTCTTAAAAATCCAATTGCTTTAGCAACAATTGTTAAAATCATCACAATCATAGCTTGTTTTCTCATTTATATCTTACTCATCTCTCTTATCTAGTTATAGGTATCAACTTATACTTTAATCGCAACGAAGTTCTCTCTTTTTTGAAGAAAGAAATAGAAATACATAGAAAACAAAAAAGACTAAAATATATGAATTATAAGTCCATGGAGAGATTATAAAAGAATAAAAAATAAAAAAGTAAATTGAGGCTAAAAGTGTAATACTAATTTTGTTATTTCTTCCACTAACTACGCTATTGAACGAAATCCCACTTATAAATCCCAAGATTGCAATAAAAACCATGGCTCCTATTATTCCAAAGTCTTCAATTAATCCCCTGAATGCAGTAAACACATTACTTAAACTACCCTGCAAAAAAGTATAAACTCCTTGATCCCTGGTTCCCCACCCAAAAGCATCAATAACTCCTAGGAAAGTATACTTTCCTAAATAATAATTATCATTTGTATAATATTGAGATAGCCAAAGATCAAAAGAAGGAACATGCCCCAATGCATATACAAGAAATTTGTCATTAACAATGTTCATAGTGTTAGAACTAAAATCTCCGATTCTAAACAACATGGACGAGTAAAGTACTGCAAGTAAGAGAAATACGGAGACTACTCCCAGAATGACTTGTCTTTTTTTAAATTTCATAAAGGTTCTACGAGCATTTAAATAACCAACAAAACAGCCACTAACCCATAAAAATACACTCGCTATCAATCCCGCTTTAGTATTAGTAATCATCAAATTTAAAATAACAGGAACTAACGAACACAAGGCTATAATTTTTTCTTTGCTGCTTTTAGAATATATTAATACATATCCCCCACATAATGGTGCGCTATACACAAAAATATTCATTATTTGCAAAATAACATTACTGTAACTTGCCCCATTGTAGCGCCGATAAGCAATCTCTGTATTTATATCTACTAGATTGTTTAAATCAAAGATCATTGATAGATTAAAACCATAGAGACTAACCTCAATAATCGATTTCAACAGCCCAATTATAATAAATATAATAATTACATTCCAGGAACCGGACCTTAAAAATTCATGCTTGCATGATGCTTGTTTAGTTGATGTTAAACCCCGCTTTGAATAGCTGATTCCAAAATGAATTCCAAAATTAAAGATTAGACATAAGGATATTATCCAAAACAAGCCCAGATAATCCCATTCATATTTATGTAAAAATAATAGGCTCGCTATTAAGAAGAACGCCCAGAAAGACATCATTACATTTCCAGGGTTCATCCAGTTTTTCGCGGTAAATTTAACCAAAAATATAGATGCGCTAAGAAAAAAAATTAAGGTGAGCAGGTACATTTTATCCCCCTGATACTAATCTCTACTGAATAAATCTCTTGTATACACTTTTTCTCTAACATCATTTATTTCATCCGTAAGTCTATTAGCTACGATAACATCCGCTAGTCTCTTAAAATCATTCAATTCATTCACAACTTTAAACTCGCTATATTCTTTCAATCTAATATTAGGTTCATAAATAATAATTTCTACTTTATCCGAATCAATTCGCTGTATTATTCCTTGAATTGCTGAATCTCTAAAATTATCTGAATCCTTTTTCATTGTCAATCTATAAATACCAACTACTTTCGGGTTCCTTTTCATAATCATTTTATATATATGATCTTTTCTGGTTTTGTTAGCATCAACTATTGCTGACATGATATTTTGTGGGACATCATGGTAATTAGCCAGCAGCTGCTTTGTATCCTTAGGCAAACAATAACCTCCATAACCAAATGACGGATTGTTATAATGATTTCCTATCCGAGGATCCAACCCCACTCCTTCAATAATTTGTTTACTTGAAAGTCCTCTAATTTCTGCATATGAATCCAACTCATTAAAGTATGCTATTCGAAGGGCAAGAAAGGTATTAGAGAATAATTTAATGGCTTCTGCTTCTGTAGGATTAGTGTATAAAACCTCAACTTCTTTTTTCAATGCTCCTGCCAATTGGAGATTTGCATAAGACCTTGCTTGCTCGGAGTCATCACCTACTACTATTCGGGATGGATATAAATTATCATATAAAGCCTTACCTTCCCTTAAGAATTCCGGTGAAAAGATGATACTTTTTGAATTATATTTATGTTTTACCTTCTCTGTGTATCCTACAGGGACAGTTGATTTTATAATCATAGTAGCTCGAGAATTAATACTAAGAGTTTTTTCTATAATATCCTCCACAGTAGTTGTATCAAAAAAATTTTTAGCAGGGTCATAATTGGTCGGTGTGCAAATAATTACATACTGCGCGCCTGAAATAGCAAGATAAGCGTCTGAGGTAGCCTTCAACTTTAAGTTACAGTTTTTCAAGTATTCCTCAATTTCAGCATCAACAATTGGTGATATTTTTTCATTAACTTGCCTTACCTTTTCTTGATCTACATCAAGAGCATAGACTTCATTATGCTGTGCTAACAATATAGCATTTGATAATCCTACATATCCAATACCCACAATGGCAATCTTCATTTTACAACTCCTTTAGCCTTGTTTTATACCAGTATTTATAAAATTCAATATATGATTCCTTGAGATGCTTTGAAGTCACTATATTACTCACTAAGTTCATGCTTCCATCCTCTTTATGATAAATTTGGAGGCTATGGTTGATTATAGTTTCAACCTTTTTTTCTTTGGCTAGCTTAGCAACATGATCCTCTTCACAAAATAAAAACATTTTCTCATTATACGGTTTTCCCAACTTATCTAAAGCATTAGTACCAAATATTACAAAAGAACCATGACAAGAATATGTTTTATGCTCTTTTTTTTGAAGAATATTATTATAGCTGTTAAGGAATATTTTAATGATTTTATTGACCACAATAGAAATATAAACAAAAAATATATTATTATGTAAAAAACCAAAATAAGTGATTAAGTCTAGTATTTTCGCATCGAAATACTTAAAAGGGTTCTGCTTAGTGCCCTTTTTCGAGGTTATCTCTGGACCAATAATTGATCCCTCTTTATTTACTAAGTTCACGTAATCAAAATTTATTAATACTGTATCCGGATTACAGATAATTAAAAAGTTAAAACTATAATTTTCTTTTGCATAAGTTATTCCTTTATTGTTTCCAGCACCATAACCTTTATTAGGGACATTTAAAAAATCACAATCGTATGAATCAGCTATTAACTTAATTTCATCTGCACTCAATTCATCATAGTAACTATTGATAATAATCACTTTATAAGAAACATTAACCTTTACTTCAATACTCTTTAATAAATCTATTAAATCCTTTGCGTTTCTGAATGTAAGAACCACAAATACGAGTTTAACTTTTTTCATATTGTATAACTCCTGTCAGATCTTAATCAATGTTAAACCATCCCAATATATATCTGGTTTAACTCTAGTATCGTTATACCATCGATCGGGTGCAATAACCATTTTATCTGGATGCTCTGCTAGATAAGCCCCCCACCATGAAAAAGAACTATTTGAAATAACAAAATGTTTGCAAGAGTACATTAAGCGTAAGCTTTCGTAATCCTTAAACCCTTCAACGAATCGCACAGGATAATTAAAGTTAAATTTCTTAGCTCTGTCAATATCGTCGGAAAAAACATAAAAAACTGCGTCCGGGTGAACCTTGTATATCTTATCCATAGCATTAATAAAATAGTCTTCATCACAGACATTTAGAGATGTAGAATTACGATAATCGTCACCTAGTCGGAGACTGACAGCAATAGCATTTTCTTGAATAATTGCATCCAATATATCTCTTTCGCGGGGCGAAACTGAATTCTTAACCTTCAGCTCTTCAGAAATCTGCTGTTTATACTTTTTAAAGTATTTCTCACTTTGAAAATATCCATACACACATTTAAGTCTAGCTTTACTTGGTCTGCTAGCGTAGTAATAACGATCAAAATTGTAATACAGACCATATTTAGTTAATAGTCTGAATGGGAATTGCCCATATCTATCAATCTCGGTTAACGTTTTTGTTATCTTTTGATAGATATGATACATTTTTTGTGTTGAGCGTAAGAACAAACGCTGTGGCGAGCTGAACAATATCTTTTCATCATATTGAACCAAATCACTTACTTGCAAGTTCGACAATGAAAAGTTTCTTATTTTATATTTATCATATGCCGATATATCGAGATAAACGTCCTCACCATATTCCAATGCGAGCGATCTTGCATATGCAACTTGAAACATTTGGTTTCCTAAACCACCCATAACTCTAACTACTATCATTAGATCCTCCGGTTATCGTGTACTCTCTGCTTTTTCCCAAAACGGCTTTGTTTGCCCTGTAATTATTTTATATACTCCAACCCATTGAGCAACAATCGTTATGCTGTAATAGTAAACCATTGTAAAGTATTTATTTTTATATTTGGATATTGCTGTAAATAAAGCAATTAAGTAAAACAACGTCTGACCAGCAAACACCAACATGTAGAACCAGGTTTGACCTGCCAGCAGCGCACTAGTCACATATAAAATAAAATGAGCTAACCAAAGCAAATATCTACAGGTGCGATGACCAAAATAAAAATAAGTGAACCATTTATATTTGAAGATATTTAGTATTCTGAAGTCAGGTAAAATATGCTTTAATATTAAGCGGTTCATTCTCACCTTGCGTCCGAATTCATCTTCTACATTCTCACCAGCTTTTTCGTAAGCTATGGCATCATGGTTTGCGATAGCCCTCTTTTGCTTTAAAGCAAAATGTAGGGGCATGGCGGTGTCATGGCTCTGAATCAGGTCGAAATCTTCGTATTCTGAATTTCGGCAAGCATACAAGGCACCATTCCCCGCTGTAATTGTTTGCATTTGACTTTCAATCTCCCTAGTCAAAAGATCGCTATCCCAATAAATTGTTTCAGCTCCGCTAATTGCACTAACTGATTCATTTATAAAGGTAACTCTTCCAGTTACATAGGAAATATCCTCGCTAGTAAATGCAGCCATCAGTTCCCTAACGGCTTTTCGATCAAGCATAGAATTTGCATCAGTCATAACTAAAAACTCAGTAATTACTGTTTTCTGAGCTTCATTTTGAGCATTTGTCTTTCCTTTACGATTTTTCACTTCAAAAAGTCTTATTTGCTGAGCAGGTTGAGTGGATATAAATGATCTGACAATTTGATTCGTTTCATCGGTGCTATGATCTGATGCAATAATAAATTGAATTTTGTCCGCCGGATAATCAATATTAATAAGATTTTGAAGTTTCTCCAAGATTACCTTCTCTTCATTATGTGCAACAACCATCACTGTTACAGTCGGTATGTGGCTATAATTCTTCTTTACTTTAATAAATTTAAACAACCGATGTATTATTTTTAAGGATAATTTGTAGCCAATCATTGCCCATATAATAATAAAACCACTTAAATAGAAAAGAATACCCAAAACTTCTTCCATATCCGTTCCCCTCTTTATGTTACAGTTACAGCAAAATCAGATAAACTATTATAACTATTATGTTCGAGTATACCCTCAAAATAACTTTTATTCTGATGAACGCCCTTGCGATGTATACGAATAGTTGTAATTGGATATAGTTTGCTGATATAAAAATCCTTTTCAGGGTTATCTCCTACATATGTCATATCTTCAAATGAAACATTTAACTTGGAGCTCATTAATTCAAAAGCTCTGGGATGGGGCTTCCAATAGTCTCTGCCGAGTTCATCAGTAACAATTATCTCATTAAATAAAGATTCTGCATTTAATACCTTAAGCTTTTGTCTTTGACCGAATGCATATCCATCAGTAATAACCCCCGTAAGTATTCCTTTATTTTTTAGCAATTGAATACAAGGTAGTACATCACTATAGAAACTAATCGTAGGGTAATGCTCACGATATGCACTTATTAATCCCATTATTTCCTCAGGCATATAGTCAATCTCGTAGCTTGTCAACAGTCTGTCAAACACTTTTCTAGGGCTTTCATTAAATATATATAACAAGTCATTATAGCAAGTCTCTTGATGAACGCCATACTTTTGATGCAAAATATTAGAAATATGCATGTACCCACTTTTAATATATTCCTTTTCAGAAATCAATGTATCATCAAGGTCAAAAATAACTGCCTTTACCATTCAATGATCTCCATATTCTCGTCAAGAGCTATAGCACTGTCGTATCTAAGAAATAGAGCTTGATCACGATAAGACTCGTTGTAATCAAGTTTTTCTCCCATAAGAAGTTTATATAAGTTTTCACAGCTGTCCGCACCGCTTTTTATACTCATGGGTGCGCCACCACCAAATCGAGGATTGATTTCTATATATTCAATTCCCTTTTCAGTTTTCATTAACTGAACAGTAATATGTCCAATAGGTTTTAAAACATCAACTAATCTCTTAACATCCTCAATGATATCAGTATCCTTCACAATCTTACCCTTCGAAATTTCACCACTTCGTGTAGCGATTCTTTCTCGAGGCACAATCGTTATTACTTTTCCTGAGAAATCCAGAAAAACATCTACAGTAAATTCCTGTCCGGAAATATAATCTTGGATAATAGGTTGGTTTACGATCTGTCGATAAGTATTAAGCTCAGCCCTATTGCATACTTTAAAAGTATTAACACTTGAACTTCCTGATTTAGGCTTTATAAATAAAGGATATGATAACTCTGTAGAATCTAACTCATTATTTGTATACATTTTTGGGATTTGAAATTTATGATTCTCAAGAAATCTCTGAAACTCCACTTTATCTCGGCAAATAGCTACTACATTAAGATCAGAGAGCAGTAGTTTTGTACCACTTATTGATTCAATTCTTTCCTTTTGTTCAGCCAACAAAAGCAAGTCAGTGTCTATTGTCGGGATAACTAATGCAATTTCATTTGCTTTACATATATTTATAATTTCATCAATGTAATTAGGCTCATGAATTTTCGGCAGAACAACCGCCTTATCAGCAAAATAAAGGGCAGGGGCAATATTCGAACAATCTCCCGCAACTACTTTAGCACTTATTTGTAACTTTTGTGCTGCAGCCTTAAAACATTGAACCAACTCAACCCTTCGTCCTGCACTCAGTATCAGTATATTTAAATCATTCACTAACTCTTCACCTTACTTCCCTGAAAATATTCCATTGTTGCTGAAGTTTCCGAATTAATTCCTTCTCTTATAAACACCTTTTTTATTGTAAAAAAGATGATTCTCCAATCCCCTGAAAAACTAATTTGATCTACATAATTAACATCCAGATTAAATTTTTGCTCCCAACTAATCGCATTGCGACCATTTACTTGAGCGTAACCAGTTAAACCTGGTCTTACTTCATGTCTGCGTTTTTGGTGTTCATTATATAAAGACAAATACTGAACTAACAAAGGTCTTGGCCCAATTAGTGCCATATCTCCTCGTACAATGTTCCAAAGCTCTGGAAGTTCATCCAGACTAGTAGAACGAAGTAACTTGCCAAATGATGTTAACCTTATACTATCAGAGAGTAGTTCTCCATTGGAATCTCGCTCATCAGTCATTGTTCTAAACTTGTACATTTTAAAAATCTTATCATTCAATCCTGGTCGTTCTTGTGAAAATAATACTGGTCCACCTAATTTCATTCTTACAAGTACAGCTACAATAAGCAGTATGGGACTTAGTAAAAGAAGAGCAACAGACGAAAGTAATAGGTCCTGTGGTCTTTTGATGTACCTCTCGTATACCCCTTTTTTACGAACCATTTTACTTCCACAACCCCTTAACTAAGGTGCAAACTCGCTCCAGATCTTTACCCGACATTTTAGTATCAGATGGTAAACAAACGCCATTTTCATATAATTGCTCTGAGACAGTTCCTCCAATATAATCATATTCAGCAAAAAAAGGCTGCATATGCATCGGCTTCCATACAGGTCTTGATTCAATATTTTCTTGTTCAAGGGCTACCATTACATCCAGTGGTCTTACCGCTCCATTTAATGTAATGCAACTCAACCAGCAATTTGGTACATTCCAGTCGTTAATCGGCATGAATGCAAGGCCATCCAAACCGCCAAGCTCTTTTTTATAAATATCAAATATGTCTCTCTTCTTAGCAACACGTTGCTCCAATACTTTAAGCTGTCCTCTACCGATACCTGCAGAAATATTACTCATCCGATAATTGAATCCCAACTCACTGTGCTGATAATGTCTTGCCTGATCTCTAGCTTGAGTCGCCCAAAATCTTGCCTTTGCAATTTGCTCTTCATTATTAGAAACTAACATCCCACCACCTGAGGTAGTGATGATTTTATTTCCATTGAATGAAAAAACTCCATAATCCCCCAAAGCACCTGTATGCTTCCCTTTATAATAGGTTCCTAACGATTCTGCAGCATCCTCTATTATAGGAACGTTATAATTACTGCATATTTCTATAATCTTATCCATATCAGCCGAAAGTCCATATAAGTGCACAATTATTACGGCTTTAACACTTGGATATTTAATAAAGGCTTTTTCTAATGCAGAAGGGTCCATATTCCAAGTTTCCAAATCACTATCTATAAATACTGGTACAGCATTCTGATAAATAATAGGATTGGCAGTTGCAGAAAAGGTTAAAGATTGACAAAATACAATATCCCCTGAACTAACACCTACTGCTTTAAGTGCCAAATGTATCGCAGCAGTACCTGTTGTAAGTGCTGCTGCCGCCTTTGTATCAATCTTTGCAGCTAATTCGTTTTCAAAACCAGTAACATTAGCCCCCAGTGGTGCTACCCAATTTGTATCAAATGCTTCTTTAATAAATTCCATTTCATATCCTTCATCACTCATATGTGGTGAAGCTAGCCAAATCTTGTCAGTCATTGTCTATGCTCCTATAATCCAATTTACTTTATCAAAATATATAAGTGTTGTAAGAGAAACTATAAACCCTATTTCATACTAATTAAGAGTAAATCATTATTACGAGAATCGATCACGAGCAGAAACTCTTACAAAACCAATAATAATTCAATGACTGGTTAGCATTGGTGTAGTAGCACTATTCATTTAATCATTTAGTTTGCCATGCCCTCCGCTATAGCTTGCCCTGCTAGCAGTTGGGCTTCAAACACAGCTCTATATTGCTGGATAATAGTTGTGCTATATCCGTTGCTGTTCAGAGTTTGTTCAGTATCAGCGATTATACTATTAAAGGAAGCTTTAAAGGAATTTAACTGCTGGACCCCTCTGGCTTTAATACTTTGTTTAGTTGTTGCATCCTTTGCATTTACATATTCCAGAGCAATCCCCATCAGTGTAGATTGACTTTCTGACTGTAATGCATCTAACTTAGCTTTTGTTGCGTTTGTAATCGACTCATAGGAAACCTTACCGCTACTTCCACCAGATGCTCCTAAATCAGTTGCTCCGCTTGGTGCAGTAGTTGCCGTTGCAGTTGGCTTTGGCGTAGCGCTGGCAGAAGTGTTGCCACTGTTGTTGTTCGTATTTCCAGCTGTACTATCTTCAAAACCCGGTGAGTTTGCAGTAATGGTCTTCGTCTTCTGATTCCAACTAATGGAATTGCCTACGGATTCCGATAAGAATCTTAGTGGCACATATAAGGAACCGTTCAGCAAATAGCTGGATTGACCTTGTGGTAATACAGCAGCCTTCTCATTAAATACATAACTTGCATTAACATTGTTGAGGGAAATATTCTTCGCTGTGAAAGAAGAGTTAGTAGTAGCATTCATTAAATATTCTTTAATGATGACTAATTCTGAGTTGGTTGGCTCAGCGACTGTAACCTTAAGATTCTTTGCATCCCAGCTTACACTCTTCTGCAGTGCATATGACATGAAGCGCAAAGGAACATATGTGGTGTTATTGTACATAAACACGTGCTGTCCTGCAGGTGGTTGCATGGCTACACCGTCAAAGAGCATCTTCACATCTATATTCTGTACTTTAATTGCATTAGACACTTTAACACTTGTTGTAGAAGCTGCTGCTGCAGATATCGGAGCTGAAGCAGTTAGTGGCGCTGAACTAATTAACGCTACAGTTAGTAACGCTGCTGCTGGAATTTTCAGTTTAAACATAATCATTCACTTCCCTTTTCCTTTGCTTTAATTCGTTCCTCTCCAGCGATTACTTGTTCTCGCGTCTTACCTTGACTCACACCGTATTTCTTGGCTATTTGTGAGAGCTCGTTATATTGTTCTTCCGAAACTTTACCAAGAATAATACTGCGGGCTTCCCGCTTCTCTTCAATCGTTAGGCCACCTTTAGCCAACTCTTGAAGTCTCTTGATATCAGATACACTTAGTTGTTGAAGTACTATTGAAGCCACATCTGCTTTATCTTTCATAGATACGCTCTCTTGAACTTCTTTAGCCTTATCCTTAGAAATATGGGCTATTCCATCTACACCTTCTGATGTTTGAGCTGGAGTATTTGATGGATTAGTTGTACCAGAACTTCCATATTTCCCTTCTCCAGCGTTACTAGAAGCTGAAGGGCTGACTGATAAACTTGTTGATGCCGGATCAGGTGAAGCTGTTTGTTCGCTAGACGAAGCCACCACAGGCTCAACAACTTGTCCTTGAGGTACGCTAGCCGCATCGTCATTATCGACATCAAACCCGCCTGCCATCGAGTTCATCAGCTTGTCCACAGCATAATTCGCTGCGAACAAACCGCCTACTCCCAGCACCACAATGACTGACAGCGTCCAGATCAATACTTTCTTCCATCGTTTCACTTCTGGTCCCTCCAAGTCACTTAATTAACTTATAGCAGCACGTGCTACCGGCTGCATTGGCACGATCTGATTAATTACTTCACGGATAGCGTCTCCGTCTTCCGTGAGCACACGTTCTAACCGTTTGAATTCCAGCTCCATTTGGTTCTGGCTGAGGACCGCAGGCCGGCCAATGAAGATCCGGTCATGCTGTGTAGCGCCTAAGTTCTCTTCATCTGTCAGGAGCTCTTCATACAATTTCTCGCCTTCACGGATTCCTGAGAAGGTAATGTCGATGTCCTTGTAAGGCTCATAGCCTGAGAGGGTAATCAAATCCTCGGCCAGTGTCAGAATCTTCACCGGTTCACCCATGTCGAGTACAAAGACTTCACCGCCGTTCGCGAACGCCCCGGATTGAATGACCAACTGAACCGCTTCCGGGATGGTCATGAAGTAACGTATCATCTCCGGATGGGTAACGGTGACAGGTCCGCCAGCAGCAATCTGCTGCTTGAATGCCGGAATTACGCTGCCACGGCTGCCCAGTACATTACCGAAACGGACCGCAGAGAACTTGGTCGGACTGGTCGTATTGAGGCTCTGGACATACATCTCGGCAATCCGTTTCGTTGCCCCCATAACACTTGTCGGGTTGACTGCCTTGTCGGAGGAGATTAATACAAACCGTTCCGCTCCGTACTTATCTGCACAGTCAGCAACATTACGGGTACCGAAGACATTGTTCTTAATCGCTTCAGAAGGATTACGCTCCATCAAGGGAACATGCTTATGCGCTGCCGCATGAAAGACTACCTGCGGCTTATGGCACTGGAATACATCCATCAGTCTTGTGCGGTCCTGCACATCGGCAATAATCGTCACAATATTCAGATGCGGGAAGCTCTTGCGCAGCTCCATCTCAATCGTATAGATGCTGTTCTCTCCGTGGCCGAGAATCAGCAGCTTGTCCGGTGCAAAGGGTGAGATCTGCCGGCACAGCTCTGAACCGATTGATCCGCCTGCCCCAGTAACGAGTACCGTCTTGTTATGGACATAACCTAAGATACCATTCATGTCTGCCACAATCGGCTCCCGGCCAAGCAGATCCTCGACGCTGACATCCCGCAGCTTCTTCACGGAGATCTTGCCGGCAATCAGGTCATTCAGCGCCGGAATAATCTTCAGCTTGGCCCCTGTTGCCTTGGACAGATTAATAATCTCGGATATCTCGGTTCTGGATACAGAAGGCATAGCAATAATAATCTCATGAATCTCCCGTTCCTTCACAATCCGCGGAATATCATAACGGTTGCCGAGTACCGGGACGCCCAATATTCTCAGGTGATATTTGTCCGGACTGTCATCAATGAAGCCTGTCAGCCGTGTATGGGCGAATGAAGGCCCCATCAGCTCTCTGGCAATCAGGATCCCGCAATCCCCGGCTCCGACAATAAGGGTATGCGTCTCCGTATCCTTATTGTTCATCCGCTCATTTCGGAAGACCCGCCATATAAACCGTACCCCACCAACCAACAACAGAATGGTCTCGACTGAACGTACTTCAATACTTAACGGTATGTGCTGAGGCAGAATAAAGAAAGCTACCGAGTATGAGATTACGGCTCCTACCACAATAGCTTTGAGTACCGATATAATCTCGCCGATACTGGCATATTGCCACATTCTGCGGTAGAGGCCGAAATAGACGAGGCTTCCCCCAAATGCTGCCGTTGAAATTATGCCATATAGTATCATTTGGATAACATATTCCTGCGGGATTTCATTATAAAAACGGAACAAATAAGATGTCACTATGCTGAACCAGATAATGGCAATATCAATCAGGAACAGCATAAGCACTCTAGTTTTAGCTGTCATTTTCAGTGCCTCCAAAAATAACAATTTTCATTCTTTGATCAAGCGAACACTCAGTTGCCATAGTAGTAATAGTAATAGCCTTCACTGGCTTTACGTTTGACATTATTCAGCACGACACCCAGCATTCTTGCACCTACCCGGTCGAGACCTTCCTTGGCCTTAACAGCAATATCCCGCTTCACCTTACCGTAGCTGACCACCATAATCACACCGTCACTCTTGGAAGCAACAATCTGTGCATCTGTAACCGCTAATAATGGAGGTGTGTCAATCAGGATCACATCATATAGCTGGCGCAGCTCCTGCAGCACTGCACTCATCCGGTTGGAGGCCATCATCTCTGCAGGATTCGGCGGAATCGGGCCGGAGGTCATGAGTGACAGATTATTCACTCCTGACTCCTGAATCACGTCGGACAGATCGGCCTGCTGGGATAACAGCGAGGATAGACCATAGCGGTTACTGAGCGAGAACGTCTTATGCGCTGTAGGCTTACGCAAGTCGCCGTCAATTAACAGCACCTTCTTATCGGCCTGGGCATACGCTGCCGCCAGGTTAGCTGTAACCGTTGACTTTCCTTCCTCCGGTCCGGAAGAAGTAACCATGATGATCTGGATCTGTTCATCCACGGAGGAGAAATCAATGTTCGTCCGCAACGCCCGGAAGGCTTCCGATACCGGAGAGCGCGGGTTGGTCACGGTAATCAGATGGCGTTGTTTATTTGGCTGCTGTGACATGCTCGAGTTCGCCCGCCTTTCTGGTCTGTGTCTGAACTTGTTGTTCTGTAGCCTTCGTCTCTTCTTGGCCCAGACGTGTAATCATAGCGATCGTTGGCAGTCCAAGATACTTCTTAATGTCATCTTCGGTCTTCAGCGTGTCATCCAGATATTCCAGCAGGAAGGCAATCCCCAGTCCGATCATCAGCGACATGATGAAAGCAATCGCCAGGTTCATCACCACATTCGGCTCAACCGGTCCTGGTGCAACTGGCGGATTCAGCTTGGCTTCATTCAGAATGGATACGTTCTGTACATTGAACAAGGAAGGAATCTCCTGCTTGAACACAAGTGAAATGGCATTCACAATCTCTGCGGCTCTCTGGTAGGAATTATCTTGAACGACAAGTGTCATCACCTGCGTGTTATTTACCGAACTCACGTTGATCTTCTTCAGCATCTCTTCTGCCGTAATACCGAATTGCGGATAATTCTTAGCTACAACATCGAGAATTGCCGGAGTCTTAATAATTTCTTTATACGTATTAATGAGCTGAATATTGGTATTAATCTGATTCAGGTCCAGCTGTGCTGCCGTAGACTGCGTAGGCGTCTGATTCACAATAATCTTCGTTGAAGCTTCATAGACCGGATTCTTGATATACAAGCTGTAGACCCCGGCAAGTACACAGGCCACGATAACAATGCTGACAATCATCCACAGTCTCTTCCTGACAATCTGGAAATAATCGCGCAGATCCAATTCTTGTGCTGACAAGTGAATTTCCCTCCAAGCTATTTCTGTAATATTGGTAAAAAAGTGCCCCCTCTCTGACAGACGAGAGGAGGCTCTCCACTTGCTTATATCTTACTTGAAGTTGATTGTACGGTAGATAATTACGGCTGCTTCAGCACGGGTAGCAGTGTTATTCGGATTGAACTTACCATCATTACCGATTACCAGGCTGTTGCTGGCAGCGAAGGCTACTCCGTCTCTCAGCGTTGCACTGATCTTAGCTGCATCCGAGAATTGGCTAAGTGCAGTTGCATTGGTAGCTGCATCCGGATTCTCGGCTTTGACTGCACGTGCAATCATTGTAGCCATCTCAGCACGGGTAATTGTAGCATTCGGATCAAACTTAGTTGCACTGCGTCCGGTTACAATTCCCTTCTCAGCAGCAACGGCTACATATGGAGCATACCAGGAAGTGGAGTCCACATCACTAAAGCTCTGTTTCGCAAAATTGTTCTCCAGGTCCAGGGCACGGATCAGCATCTTGGAGAATTCAGCACGGGTTACATTGCTCTTCGGAGCAAAATTGCCGTTGCCTACGCCTTCAATTGCGCCTTTGGCAGCTACAACAGCAATCTGTCTGCCGGCCCAGGCTTGAACATTTGCAATATCATTAAAGCTTACTTTGTTCTCAATTACTGCATAAGTAGAGAAGGAATTACGAGCTTCAATCAGGTTATTCCCGATAACTCTACCGCCATGATACTCCAGTTTACTGTTGATAATCTTTGCCAGAGTTAGAAGCTCTTGATCAAAGCTCGTAGAAACAAGCGGAATGCTAACAAGAATTGGCTTCTGGAAGCTTGTTGTAGGAACACCGCCTACTGTCAGAGAAAAATCATACACGCCGGATGCCAGCGGCTGGTAAGTAATCGAAGTTACTGTAGCCTCAGGGAGCTTGGACGTTGTCAGTGTAATCACTTCATTGAATTGTTCCACTGGAATCGTTACGGTTAAACCATTGAATTTGACAGCAACGTTAGCAATACCTTTAGCCTTAGCAGCTTCAATAATTGCCTTGGACAGTGATACATCTACAGTAGCAGCATTCACTGTACCAAGATCCAGGGTAAGAGTGAGGCCGGTCTTCACAGTGCTTGCAGCAACCAGTGCGTCAAATGCTTTCAGTACATCTGCATCAACCAGCTTGAGTGTTGCCTTATCACCAACGATAGTGACCAGCTTGGATACATCGTAGATTCCGTCTGCCTTCACTGTTGTAGGTGTAGTTGTGGTTGTGGTTGTACCTGGAGTTGAAGGGACAGATCCCGGATCCGGAGTATAACCTAAACCGAAAGCCTTGATATATGCAAGGGCCAGAGCCGAAGCCGAAGCCTTGTCTGTAGTCAGTTCAGCACGCAGTGCATTCAGCGCCTGCTTAACCGATGCAGTATCAATATGCAGGTTGTTCAGTACAGTGCTTACGGTGTATGCATTAGTTCCGGCAGTCTTGCCCAGAACAATCTCAATGGCATCATCAATCAAATCTTGCTGAGCGCTTGCATTAGTAGCGATCGTGACCAGCTCGGAAGTTGTCTTTGAACTTACAAGAGTGCGAAGGGAATCTTCCACTCCGAACACGAAGGTGATCACATCTTCCACTGTAAGGTCAGCAACGCCAGCATCTACTGCAAGACCTTTCAGCAGATCAATATAAGTCTGGTTGTTACGGATCGCTTCAACTGAACTATAATCTACAGAATAGTAGACATTAGCTACAGCATGGAACAGATTGTACAATTCTGTACGGTCTACATCCGTTGCAAGCTTGCTCAGGACTGGAGCGAAAATAGTGTCGAATTTAGCCTGGTCAATCTTGCTGTTGACTTCATCGCGTGTTGCACGCAGTGCAGCGCGGCCATCAGTGCCCAGTGCTGCGTACAAAGCGTCCACTTTCTGTTTCACTGTAGCAAGGTCTGCTGCTGCAGAAGCCGTACCCACAATCCCCGATTTTCCGATAATGCTCTTGCTGCCCAGTGGCAATCCGGCTACGGATGCCGCCGCCATACTAACTGCTAGTGTCGAAACTGCCAGTTTTTTCTTCAAAGTCACTTGTCATCCACCTCTTTGTATGTATTTTTATAGATTAATAGCAATAACCCAGTAATACCCATTCTACCATTAAAGAATAGGAAGATCACCCCTTACGAGAAAAAAAACCGAACAATTTATGAAGTTGCGTCTTCGTTTGTAGAGGAATTGCTCGAATTACCTCGTTATTCCTAGTGATATTTTGCGCGTTTTGTAGGAATACGTCGAACGCTGTCGCACCCCATTCTTTCTTCACGACTTCGTAGGCTTCGCTTAACTTGAACGGACGATTCACGGAATCATGCGCATCGGATGCAATTACCTGTATAGTCCCCCGCCGGCACAAATCCATCGACAGCTTCTGCAGCTTGCTCCCGAATGTACCGGCAAGGCTCTGTGCTGTCAGCTGCCCGAGTGCTCCAAGCTCAATCAGCCGCTCCAGCTTGGCCGGATCGCCCGCAATCTCCGCATTGCGCTCCGGATGGGCAATCACCGGTACATAGCCCTGAATAATCAGCTCATGGCAGACCTCCTCCATATTGCGCGGAACGCGTGATGAAGGCATCTCCAGCAAAATGTATCTGGAGCCCGCCAGGGTGAGAAGCTCGCCCCGTTCCAGATCATCCAGCAAATCCCCGTACAGGCGGATCTCCTGTCCCGCAAGGACCTGAAGCGGATTGCCGGCCTCACGCAGCTTGTCATTCAGCATCTGCACAGCCGGGATAATCCCTCCGGCCGGATTCATATAGACTCCGTTGGCATGATGCGGCGTGGCTACTACCGTAGTGATTCCGTCGTTATTGGCGTCTTGCGCCATGGCGAGAGCGGCCGTAAGATCAGCGGCTCCGTCATCCATGAAGGGTAGAATGTGACTGTGGATATCGATCATATTAAGTTTATCGGTCCTTTTCGAGAGGATATGTATAGATTTCGCAAAAAAATGCAACCATTTCACTAGGAAATGATTGCTAAATTTTAAAATATTAATCCCTAAGCCTCTAATTGAAAGAGCCTGGCAGCGGCCTTGGCGAGCTCGTCATCGACTTCCCGGATAGCCGCTTCATGACGGCAAGTATTACGCAGATCCAGCAAACTATTAATCTTCTGATGGATAAGTTCGATTTCCTGTTCTACAGTCTGAAGCTTGAATAAGGACATCATCTCTACTAATGAATATTTATGCTCATAGATCAGCTTCGTGCCGCCAGGCCTCACCTCCGAGATCCGGCGCACGGAGCCTCCTTCATAGTAATACATCATGGTCAGGTCTTTGTAGATCCGGTTCACCGTTCCCGTACCTTTATATGTAAAGAACAGCTTGCGGATCATATTAATCAGATGAGGATTCACTACCCTGCAGGACAAGGAACCAATATAGATGCCGCCTTTGCGTTCAAAAGACAAATGAACCTCCTCGCCCCCGGCCTCCTCCAGCACAATCTCCTGTTCACCCGCACCCAGAATCTTCACGCGGTGACTGATATAGCTGGTATCGGCACTAAGCAGAAACTGGTTCAGCTGAAATTCGGTCATTTGCATCGTTACATTTACATATTCCATAGCCAGACGCTGAGCCATATTCATCCCTCAATTCTCTGACAACCCCTTAAGCCTCAGAAGGCTCTTCTTGCAGCGGTTCATCCCCGGAAATCTGATCATCCGGTTCTGCCGGAAGCTCTTCTTCGGTAGGTAGAGTATGTCTGTCGATAAGTTCCCATAGTTCATCTTTGCCGAGCCCGATTTCCGAAGAATACGCGATGAAGCTGTCCCCCGGCAATACGCCGAGCTCCTGCTTCATAACTTTGATATGCTTCGGCCAGCGGGTCTTCGGAATTTTGTCTGCCTTCGTTGCCACTACACAGAGCGGAAGATCGTAATGCTTCAGCCAGTCGAACATCATCTTGTCGTTGCCGGTCGGCGGATGGCGCAGGTCTACCACCAGAAGTACCATCTTGAGCGTTTCGCGCTCAGCCATGTACTTCTCTACCATTTTACCCCAGGAAGCGCGTTGTGTCTTGGATACTTTGGCATATCCGTAACCCGGGAAATCGACGAAATACATACTCTCATTCACCCGGTAATAGTTCATATGCTGCGTCTTCCCCGGCGTAGAGCTGGTGCGGGCGAGATTCTTGCGGTTAATCATGCGGTTGATCAGTGAGG
Organism: Paenibacillus sp. MMS20-IR301; assembly: GCF_032302195.1. NCBI lineage: Bacteria > Bacillati > Bacillota > Bacilli > Caryophanales > Paenibacillaceae > Paenibacillus > Paenibacillus sp. MMS20-IR301. The sequence continues at coordinate 7,450,045 of NZ_CP135275.1, read as the reverse complement.
ACTTCCCTACATTGGAGCGCCCTGCCAGAGCAATCTCCGGCAAGGCATCCACAGGGTATTGATCAGGGCCAACGGCACTAATCACAAATTCGGCGTTATTAACTTTCATAAGACTTCCTTTCTAATGCACACTACTTGGCGCTTCAATGCTTATTTCGTTATCTGTTCGGGTGCTTCTGCTCTCAAAAGGTTCCACCAGCGCATGCTTCAGCACCTGGTCCATATGGGCTACCGGCACGAATTCCACATCATTCCGGACACTTTCCGGAATATCCTTCAGGTCACGCTCGTTGTCCTTAGGCAGGAGAATCTTCTTGTAGCCGGCACGGTGGGCAGCCAGGGATTTCTCCTTGAGGCCCCCGATCGGCAGCACACGTCCGCGCAGTGTAATCTCACCGGTCATCGCCACATCCTTCGATACATAACGCTTCGTCAGAGCAGAGATCAGGGCGGTAGCAATCGTGATACCTGCCGACGGGCCATCCTTCGGAATAGCTCCTTCGGGAATGTGGATATGAATGTCGTTCTTCTCGTGGAAGTCCGGCGCCAGCCCCAGCTCCTCCGCCTTCGAACGGGTGTAGCTGAAGGCGGCTTGTGCCGATTCCTTCATCACATCGCCCAACTGTCCGGTCAGCGTCAGCTTCCCGGTACCCTGGACAACCGTCACTTCAATCAGCAGCGTATCGCCGCCGACCTCGGTCCAAGCCAGTCCGGTTACGGTACCGATCTGATCCTCCAGCTCCGCCATACCATAACGGTATTTGGAGATACCGAGATAATCCTTGATCTCATCCGGCAGAATGCTGACCCGCTCCTTCTCTTCCGAGACAATCTGCTTGGCGGCTTTGCGGCAGAGGGCGGCAATCTGCTGCTCCAGGCTGCGCACTCCCGATTCCCGGGTGTACTCGCGGACAATCTTCAGCAGGCTATCCTCTTCAATGGATAACTGTTCCTCTTCAAGACCGTGATTCTTACGCTGCTTCGGCAGCAGGTAACGGCTGGCAATCTGCAGCTTCTCAAGCTCCGTATAGCCGGGAATGAACAGCATCTCCATCCGGTCCAGCAGCGGGCGCGGAATGTTGTGCACGGCATTCGCCGTAGTGACGAACATGACATTCGACAGATCAAACGGCAGCTCTACAAAATGATCGCTGAACGTATTGTTCTGTTCCGGATCAAGCACCTCCAGCAGCGCTGCTGACGGGTCGCCGCGGAAATCGGCTGCCATCTTGTCGATCTCATCCAGCAGGAAGACCGGATTGACGCTGCCTGCTGTCTTCATCCCCTGGATGATTCGTCCCGGCATGGCCCCGACATAAGTCCGGCGGTGTCCGCGGATCTCCGCCTCATCCCGCACGCCGCCGAGTGAAATGCGGACGAACTTGCGGTTCAGGGAGCGGGCGATAGAGCGGGCGAGCGAGGTTTTGCCGACACCCGGAGGGCCAACCAGACAGAGAATCGGACCCTTCAGACCTTTGACCAGCTTCTGGACAGCGAGATATTCCAGCACGCGTTCCTTCGGCTTCTCAAGGCCATAGTGATCGGCATCCAGCACCTGCTCCGCCTTCTTGATATCCAGATCATCTTCCGTAGCCTCGCTCCAAGGCAGGCCAAGCAGCCAATCCACATAGTTGCGGATGACGCTTCCTTCCGCCGAGCTTGCCGGCATTTTCTCCAGACGGTCGATTTCCTTCTCAATCTTCTCCTGCACCCGTTCCGGCAGATTCTTCTCTTCCATCTGGGCGCGCAGCTCATCGGCTTCTCCTGCCCGGCCTTCCTTCTCGCCAAGCTCCTTCTGGATCGCTTTCATCTGTTCGCGCAGGTAATACTCCTTCTGGGTCTTCTCCATCTGCTTCTTCACACGCTGGCTGATCTTGCGTTCCAGCTCCAGCACCTCGCGCTCATTGTTGAGGATATCGAGCAGCTTCTCCAGGCGTTTGCTGACATCGATGGTCTCCAGGATCTCCTGTTTGTCCTTAATCTTCAGTGCCAGGTGACTGGTGATGACATCGGCCAGCCGGCCCGGCTCTTCAATATCGGAGACCGCAGCGAGCGTCTCGGGAGTTACCTTCTTCGACAAGGTGATGTAGTGCTCGAATTGACTCAGGACGGTGCGCATCAGCGCATCGCTCTCCTGATCCACATCCTCCTGCTCCGGCAGCTCACGCGCCATCACCTCATAGAACTCTTCGTTATCCGTATAATGAATAATCTCGGCCCGTTCTACGCCTTCCACCAGCACACGGATGGTGCCGTTAGGAAGCTTGAGCATCTGCCGCACATTCGCAACCGTACCGATCCGAAAAATATCTTCTTGTCCCGGCTCCTCTATATTCACTTCCGACTGGGAGCAGAGGAGAATCAGGTTATCTTCGACCATAGCTTTCTCTAGTGCCCGGACTGACTTCTCGCGGCCTACGTCCAGATGCAGAACCATACTGGGGTATACAAGAAGACCTCTAAGCGGTAATAAAGGAAAACGACGACCTTTGGATTTGCTTTGTATCATCGCTTTCGCACCTCCCATGGTTCATAAGTAGTGTCATATGCATTCATTTTAACAAAAGCGGGTTGAAAACACCAACAGGGTGTGTGCAGATGCATTTGTAATTCAGAGTCCTGCCAATGTTTTGTGATTGAGCTGTGGAATGGCAGCATAAAATGCACGGACGCACTTTAGTATTTGCTATAGTTTGGTGTACTATGCCAGTTGCAGTTGGGAAATGGCTTACCTATTCAATAAAACAAATTCTATTTGCCTATTCCTGCATATAAACTTATAATTTTTTTGACTCTTAAACTCTTTTTTCGCAAAGGAAAGGATTTTTCATAATGGTAAATGATCAAAAAAAAATTCAATTCATTCAAATGCTCCGTGGCTTAGCTGCTGTGGCTGTTACAATTTTCCACGCCAAAGGCCATCTGCCTGAACAATCTCCATTTACACAATGGTTTTTCTCCGCTGCTTCATCTGGTGTTGATATTTTCTTTATCCTTAGCGGATTTATTATGGTCATTACAACGACAAAGAATGACAGCTCATTTATATACTTTTTTAAATTCTTAATCAAACGATTTGCTAGGCTATGGCCGACTTACGCTATATTGACAATAATTTACTTGCCTGCAATGGCCTTAAGTGCTGCCATTATTAACCGAGTAGATGTCAATCCTTCAGTAACCGATATGGTAAAGACACTGCTTTTTGTACCACTTATAACCTCTAAAGCAGATGCCCCTTTTTGGGGGGGTTCTGTACTACATACAGGTTGGACTCTAAACTACGAGGTATATTTCTATGTGTTTTTTGCACTTTGTTTATTATTTGGTCGATTTCGTTGGGCTGTCTTTTTTGGTTGGGTGGCCACTACATTATTAATCATACCTTCTTTTACAGGAGCCATCTCCTTCGATTCAAAGCATTACTATGGTTTTCAGGGATACATTAATCTGATGTCATCACCACTTATTTGGGAATTCGTTGCTGGCGTTATTATCGGCTTGCTTTACTTATCCCCTTTTAAAATCAGAAACAAACAAATTTGTTGGCTTTTGGTTATGCTAACTACTTCTTTTACTGCTTGGATGCTTCTTGGCGGCTTTAGACCAGGTTACGGAATCTTAAATTGGGGTTTTTCTTACATCTTCTTATTTTCTACACTGGCGATAACAAGCAAAACCCTTGAATTCAAAATACCTCCTGTTTTAGTGTGGCTTGGTAATATATCCTACTCTCTTTATCTGGTGCACCCGATCATAGTGCATCCAATTGCAAATATCGCCTGGGAATACGAACCCTTACAAGTCGCACTCCAAGGAATGCCTTATATCTTATTTTTGACAGCATTAAGTATAGTTTTTGCAGCGATATCTTATGAATTTTTAGAAAAACGGCTATCGAATTGGCTTAGAGAACGATTATTTTCTGTCCTAAATGGAATTAATAGCAGTAAAAAGGAAGAAACAATAAGAACCTATCACAGTTGATAGGTTCTTATTTCCAGTAATTTCAACTGTTGCTTTGGCAAGGGATTGTCTATCGGCGCGAATATACAGCCCCTTTCCATTCTTGCCCAGAGCAAAGCCAAGAAACTTGAAATTCTTCCGCGCTTTTACGCTCACAACCTTACTCTTCTGGGGATTCATCTGGAGTCTTAGTTTGTTCTCCAGATACTTCCGGCAGGATTCTAGATGCCGTGTCGCTGCCCGTTGCTTTTCGCTAGTATCACGATGTCGTCTGTATACCGATTAGGCGGTAATGGACTTCGCTTTGATATGCAAGCTCGTCCATCCCAGTATGCCTTGTATGTGATTTTTGTTCGTTAGACCGAGGTTTTTCCTCAGGCTTCCTTCTGATTCCGCCTCGCGGCGGACACCCTTGCCTTTGGCAAACAGCTCCTGCTGCCAAGCCTGTAGCGGACTTTCAGCGCCAAGTTATCGCCCATGCCAGGCGCACACATTGGAGACACCTCCCCAATCCCGGGGAGGTGCCTCCAACAGCTCTACCCGCCCAAGATCTCCCCCGAAGCATCCGCCTTCAGCAGCGAAGGCGGCGAAGAGAAGGTCTCGCCGGATACCGCAGGCAGCCTTATGTCTGCGGTGCCTGTGCCGAACAGGTGGCGGAAGACCTCCTCCACGTTATCCACGGGGATGACCCGCAGCTGGCCGAGGTCGGCGAACAGCGACTGCCAGTTCTCCCTCGGGATAAGCACGGTGGTGGCGCCGGCCTGGAAGGCGGCCTCCACCTTGGCGACAACGCCGCCGACCGGCTTCACCCGGCCGTGGATGCCGATCTCCCCCGTGATCGCCACGGTGTTGTCGACCGGCAGCTGGCGGATGGCGGAGACAATCGCCACCGCCATAGCCACCCCTGCTGACGGGCCGTCGATTGGCGTACCGCCGGGGAAGTTCACATGCAGATCATAGCGGTCCGGGTCCAGCTTCATCATGCGCAGCACGGTCAGCACATTCTCGATGGACCCTCTGGCCATGCTCTTGCGCCGGGTCGTCCGCGAGCCTCCGCGCAGCTCCTCTTCATCGACTACACCAGTGATGTTCAGTCTGCCCTGCCCGTTAGCAGCGGGCGCAGCCGAGACTTCGATCTCAAGCAGGGTGCCCATGCCGGGGCCGTATACCGCCAGCCCGTTGACGAGGCCGATCTGCGGGGATGAAGGAACTTTGCGCTCCGCCCGCAACGGCAGCTGGCTGCTGCCTGCCACCCACTCCACTTCAGCCGCACTCAGCGTATCCCGGCCTTCAGTCAAGGCCAGTCCGGCGGCCAGCTGAATCATATTCACGGCCTCGCGGCCGTTCGTGGCATATTGCTTCACCACTTCCACCGCCTCCGGACTCGGCTTCAGTCCGATCTTCTGCACGGCATCGCGGGTGATGACCGCAATCTCCTCCGGCAGCAACGGACGGAAATAGATCTCCATGCAGCGCGAACGCAGCGCCGGTGAGATCTCATCCGGTGAACGGGTCGTTGCCCCGACCAGCCGGAAATCGGCAGGCAGGCCGTTCTGGAAGATGTCGTGGATGTAAGCCGGTGTATTGTTGTCTTCAGAATTGTAGTAGGCGCTCTCCAGCAGCACCTTACGGTCCTCCAGCACCTTCAGCAGCTTGTTCATCTGGATCGGATGCAGCTCCCCGATCTCATCCAGGAACAGAATCCCGCCATGCGCCTTGGTCACTGCCCCCGGCTTCGGCTGCGGAACCCCGGCCACCCCCATGGCCCCCGCACCCTGATAGATCGGGTCATGCACCGAGCCGATGAGCGGATCAGCAATTCCGCGCTCATCGAAGCGTGCAGTCGTGGCATCAATCTCCGTGAACTTGGCATCCTTCTTGAACGGGGACAGCGCATTTTTCTTCGCTTCCTCCATCACCACGCGGGCCGCCGCCGTCTTGCCTACACCCGGCGGGCCGTAGATAATGACATGCTGCGGGTTGGCGCTGCAAAGCGCCGCCTTGAGCGCACGCAGCCCGTCCTTCTGGCCGACGATATCGCCGATAGAGGCCGGACGGGTCTTTTCCGAGAGCGGCTTGGTCAGTGAGATCATCCGCATCTTGCGCAGCTTATCGAGCTCCTTGCGCGATTCCCGGTCTACCGCCGTCTTGTTTGTCTTTTGCCCGCGCAGCAGATTCCAAAAATAAACGCCGATGACCAGCGCGAAAAAGAGCTGCACGATCATCAGCAGTATACTTAGTTCCATAGCACACCCTCCTGTTTCCTTCCGTCTGCCTAATCCTATATTTAACTGCTACTAGGTAGTATAGCCGTTTCAAACTTTCATAAACTCCCGCAGCAAAAAAACAGACTAACCGCAGCCTCTCCGCCGGCATCTGCATACGATTTCCACAAACGGAAAAGACTATACGGGATGACAGGGGGGTTATTTACATGACACAGCTGGAACATGCAGGAGCACCCGGGGAGAAGCTGCCGGCTTCATTGTCTGCTTTCGTAGAAGGCATGCAGGCCCGCCTGGGCACAAGTACGGATATTATCTACCGCTTCCTCACGCTTGGCCCCTCGCCCGCTGCTGTTGTATTCATTGAAGGGATGGCTGATCCGGATAGTGTAATCCAGGCAATTCATGAAGATGCCAGCCTCTTCGGTGAATTCACGGAGCCTCAGCCGGAGCGCTGCCGGAAGCTGCTGCTGGAACGGACACTTACCCTCGGCAAGGTTGGGGAGATCCATAACTATACAGAGGTAGAGACCGAGATTCTCGCCGGCAACACGATTATTGTTATCGAAGGAAGTGTTACCGCCCTGTCAGCCGGTACAGAAGCGCTGAAGCAGCGCGCGGTAGAGGATGCCAGCTCCCAGTCGGTCGTGCGCGGCCCCCGCGAAGGCTTCACGGAGTCCCTGCGGGAGAATACGGCGCTGGTGCGCAGGCGCATCCAGAACCCCAAGCTGCGGATCGAGTCGCGCAAGCTGGGGAAGCAGACCCAGACGGATGTCGCCGTAATGTACATTGAAGGCAACGCCGATCCGGTCGTGCTGCAGGAGCTGCGCAGGCGGCTGGATGAAGCTGATCTGGACAGCGTACTGGAGAGCAATTACATCGAGGAGATGATTCAGGACAAGCAGTACAGCCCTTTTCCTACGGTCTATAACACAGAGCGTCCGGATGTTACAGCCTCGGCGCTGCTGGAAGGGCGGATCGCCATTCTGACGGAGGGTACTCCGTTTGTACTTGTGGTTCCTGCACTGCTGGTGCAATTCTTCCAGTCCAGCGAGGATTACTACCAGCGGAGCGACTTCGCCAGTCTGGTACGGCTGCTCCGGTATTTCTGCTTCGCTGTCGCGCTGCTGACGCCCTCCTTCTATATCGCCATCACCACCTTCCACCAGGAGATGATTCCGACTACCTTGCTGATCAGCCTGATTGGGCAGCGTGAGGGAATTCCTTTTCCGGCATTCCTGGAAGCCTTCATTATGGAGATCACCTTCGAGGTGCTGCGCGAGGCCGGTATCCGGCTGCCCAAATCCATCGGCCAATCGGTCTCCATCGTCGGAACACTGGTCATCGGCCAGGCGGCGGTGGATGCAGGACTGGTCTCGGCTGCGATGGTCATTGTAGTGTCCATTACTGCCATTGCCAACTTCGCCCTGCCTGCCTTCAATGTCGGGATCTCCGTGCGGATGCTGCGTTTCGTGCTCATGGCGATTGCCGCCTCTTTCGGCTTATTCGGGATGATTATCGCGTTAATTATACTGGGACTGCATCTGTGCAGCCTGGAATCGGTGGGCGTTCCTTACATGACCTCATTCGCACCAACCCGCTGGCAGAGCCAGAAGGATACGTTCGTCCGTTTATCCCGGCGAGCCATGAAGAAATATTTTGGACAAAATTAGCACATGATCTTGAAACCCACAACGAAAGGACGGCTGCCCATGCGGGGAAGACGAATGCTGGCCATCCTCCTGATCCTGGGACTGGCTTCAATGCTTACCGGCTGCTGGAGCCGTAAAGAACTGAACGAGCTGGCACTCGTCATGGCGCTTGGCATCGATCTGGACCCGGAGGGATATGCGGTATCCGCACAGGTAATGAACCCCAGTGAGGCAGGCAACCAGAAAGGCGCTTCCTCCGGAAGTCTGCCTGTCGTTACCTACAAATCCGTAGGAAAGACCGTCCCTGATGCACTGCAGCGCATGCTGAGCATGACGCCCCGTATGCTGTATCTGGCGCATATCCGTGTCATTGTGTTCGGGGAGGAGCTGGCCCGCAGCGGTGTGAGTGATGCCCTGGATTTCCTCTCCCGTGACAACCAGACGCGTACTGACTTTTATCTGCTGGTGGCCAAGAACTCTACTGCGTCCAAAATCCTGGAGATCGTGACTCCCTTCGAGCATATTCCGGCGAACTCCCTCTATTCTTCGATCCTGGTCTCCCATAAGAAATGGGCGGCAACCGGCAAGGTCACTCTGCAGCAATTCATTACCGAGCTTGAGCGCGGCGGCTCTAATCCGATCATGTCCGGAGTGCAGCTGCGCGGAAACCTGCAGAATGGGGAGTCACCCAAGAATGTGCAGAACATCAGCCCGCAGACCTTAATTCAGCATGCCGGGATTGCCGTGTTCAAAAAAGACAAGCTGGTCGGCTGGCTGGGAGAACCGCTCAGTAAAAGTGTTAACTATGCGCTGAATGAAGTGGATACCACTGTCGGCAATGTACCCAGCCCTGAAGGAGGCACTGCAGGCTTCATTGTAACCCAGGCAGATACCCGGCTGGATATTAAGATTAATGAAGAGGGCAAGCCGGAATTCATCGTTAAGCTTAATATCGAAGCTGACCTGACTACGGTAGAGGGTCCGCTTGACCTGAACAATCCGGCGAATCTCAAGATCATTGAGGATAATCTGCAGAACCGGTTCAACATCAAGATGTCCAGTGACATCCGGGAGATACAGGAGAAATACAATTCCGATATCTTCGGCTTCGGAGAAGCGCTGCACCGGAAATATCCCCGCCTGTGGAAGGATTACCGCGAGCACTGGGAGGATACCTTCAAGACTGTCAAAGTCGATGTCCACTCCAAGGTTGCGATCCGGCGCATCGGCTCCATCATTCAACCGCTTAAAAAGGAGATTGAGGAGAAATGAACTGGAGTCTGCTGCTGCTCTTCATCCTGCTGTTCGTGCTGGTTGTAAAAACACCTGCCGTCCTAAGGCTCCGGTCCGCCCGGGATATCGCCGCTTTCTACGGGTTCTGGAGTCTCTCTTTCCTGGTCACTCTTGCAGATATGGCCGAGCTTCCACAGTTCAGACCGCTTGACTGGGTACGCAGCATTATGCAGCTGTTATCCTGAATCCTTGTATTCCAGGAAAGGAGCGAGAATACGCTTGAAGAACCGTTCGGGCATTTCCTTCAGACAGTTCTATATCATGACGTTCGGCCTTACCATCGGAACCTCGATCCTGGTCGTACCCAGCGGAATGGCACGTACCGCGAGAGAAGATGCCTGGATTGCTGCGCTCTGCAGCCTTGCGATCAACCTGATCATGGTTGTGCTGTATATTGCGCTTGCCCGGCTTCATCCCGGCAGGAATATCTTTGAGATCTTCGAGGATACCCTCGGCAAATGGCTGGGTAAAGCGGTCTCGCTGCTCTATCTTTTCTACTTTCTGATTCTTACGGGTACGCTGCTCGGTGATCTCGGATTCTTCATCTCCAGTGAGATTATGCCGGAAACACCGATGGAGGTTGTCCAGATCATCTTCCTGACTGCAGCCGTAGTCAGTGCGGGTAAGGGGATTATTGTCCTGGCGAGAGTCGGTGAATTGCTGTTCCCCTGGGTGTTGTTCCTGTTCCTTATCCTGACACTGGCTCTAACGCCCCAAATTGAGTGGAATCATATCAAGCCTGTTCTGGAGGGCGGCTGGACTCCTATATTCAAAGCCGGGTATCAGTCAGCCATGTTTCAGGAAGTTATTGTCCTTATGACTTTCCTCCCGCTGGTCAAAAAGCCCCGTGACGGAGAGCGGGCCTTTCTGCTGGGGACATTCGCAGGCGGTGTCATGCTCAGCATTATCGTCTTGCTCAGCATCCTTATTCTTGGCATTGAACAGACGGAGAACAGCACCTTCCCGGCCTACGCCCTCTCCAAAACCATTAATATTGCGAACGTTCTGCAGCGCGTAGAGGGCATCCTGATCACGATCTGGGTCTTAACCTTTTTCATCAAAATCTCACTGCTCTACCACTCCATCCTGAAGGGGATTCAGACCGTCTTCCGCCTCAAGTCACCGGGGCATCTGATCTACCCGCTGGCGGTACTCTTCATTCTCATCGCCTGGAATACCTATATCAACACGGTTTATGTCAATGAGATCATTGCCACCGTGTGGGGGAACTTCTCGTTCATCCACCTGCTGCTGATTCCCTTCATTCTGTATCTGATTACTCTGCTTACCAAAAAACGCCCCGCAGCAAGGGTCTGAACGGACAGACCCTGCAAGCGGGGCGCTTCATGAATATAGATAAAGGCTATATGAACGATAGGATCATTCCGCTGAATTGCTGCCCTCAGACGTACCGATGCTTACAGCCGGAGCAAGTCCTGCATGCTTACGGCCGGGAATCTCACCGGTCTCTTCGAAGTGGGCCACGATGATGTCAATCTCCTTCTTCAGCTCGGAGACCAGCTCCGCTTCAGGAACCTTGCGGATCATCTTGCCGTAACGGAACAGCAGGCCTTCTCCGCGTGCTCCGGCGATACCGATATCTGCCTCTCTGGCTTCCCCCGGACCATTCACCGCGCAGCCTAATACCGATACCTTGATAGGCACCTTGAGCTTGGAGATATACTCTTCCACTTCGTTCGCGATCGAGAAAAGATCAATATCCAGGCGTCCGCAGGTCGGGCAGGAGATTAGCGTAGCGGCGTTCGAGATCAGACCGAAGGTCTTGAGCAGCTCCCGGGCTACCTTCACTTCTTCCACCGGATCAGCGCTCAGAGAGATACGTACAGTGCTGCCGATACCCATCGAGAGCAGCGCGCCGATCCCGGCCGAGCTCTTCACGGTTCCGGCGAACAGCGTACCGGATTCGGTGATGCCTAAGTGCAGCGGGTAAGGAATGACTTCCGCTGCCTTGCGGTAAGCTTCGATCGCCATCGGCACATCGGAAGCCTTCAGCGATACGATAATATCATGGAAATCCAGCTCTTCGAGAATCCCGATATGATACAGGGCACTCTCGACCATGGCTTCCGGTGTAGGATAACCGTATTTCTCCAGCAGATGCGTCTCCAGGGAACCGGCATTAACCCCGATACGAATAGGAATGCCCTTCTCCTTGCAGGCCTTAACTACAGCTTCCACCTTGTCGCGGCGCCCGATATTGCCGGGATTGATCCGCACCTTATCGATGCCGTTCTCGATGGCCAGCAGAGCCAGCTTATAGTTGAAATGAATATCCGCTACCAGCGGGATATGAATCTGTTTCTTGATTTCCTTAATTGCCGCCGCCGCTTCTTCATTGTTGACCGTTACACGCACGAGCTGGCATCCGGCTTCCTCCAGCCGCAGAATCTCGGCAACGGTGGCTTCCACATCAGCGGTTTTGGTCGTACACATGCTTTGGATCGCAACCTCGTTGTTTCCCCCAATAATAACCCCGCCGACATTGACGGGACGGGTCTGGTGTCTCAAGAACATGGTTTTCTCTCCCCCATAACGATCAAAGCTCCACTCCCTCCGCCTCCGCAGGTCATGCGGAGTATGCGGGAGAAAGTGGAGACCCTGAATTGTATTGTTTAGCAGCGTAAGCTATTCTTCGGTCTGCTTAGGCGCTTTCTTCTTTTTTCTTGTCTTTCTTGAGGCTCAGCTCCGGCAGGGACTTCTCCTGGACTACCTTCTCAGTGATGACACAATCCTTGATGTCATCACGCGAAGGCACCTCGTACATCACGTCGAGCATAATGCTCTCAATGATGGCACGCAGTCCGCGGGCACCGGTGTTGCGTTTGATCGCTTCCTTGGCAATCGCTTCAAGGGCCAGCGGCTCAAACTTCAGCGCAACATTATCCATCTCCAGCAGCTTCACATACTGCTTCACAAGCGCATTCTTCGGCTCGGAGAGGATGCGTACCAGGGTGTTCTCGTCAAGCGGCTCCAGCGTCGAGATAACCGGGAGACGGCCGACAAACTCGGGAATGAGACCGAATTTGAGCAGATCCTCCGGCAATACCATTGAGAGGTATTCGCCTGCTTTGAGGTCCTTCTGGCCTTCAACAGCTGCGTTGAAGCCGATGACTTTTTTGCCGATACGGCGTTTGATCATCTGCTCCAGACCGTCGAAAGCACCGCCTACGATAAACAGAATGTTCGTTGTATCGATCTGAATGAATTCCTGGTGCGGGTGCTTGCGCCCGCCTTGCGGTGGAACTGAAGCTACCGTACCTTCCAGAATCTTCAGCAGCGCCTGCTGTACACCTTCACCGGAAACGTCGCGGGTAATGGACGGATTCTCCGATTTACGCGCTACTTTATCAATCTCATCTATATAGATAATGCCGCGTTCGGCCTTCTCCACATCATAGTCAGCCGCCTGAATCAGCTTCAGGAGAATGTTCTCAACATCTTCGCCCACATAACCTGCTTCCGTAAGGGAAGTAGCATCGGCAATGGCAAAAGGCACGTTGATGATCTTCGCCATCGTCTGCGCGAGCAGCGTCTTACCGGAACCCGTAGGTCCAAGCAGCAGGATGTTGCTCTTCGTCAGCTCCACATCTTCAATCTTGCTCTGGCTGTTCACACGCTTGTAGTGGTTGTATACGGCAACGGAGAGCGATTTCTTCGCCTGCTCCTGGCCGATTACATATTGATCCAGAATATCGCGGATTTCCTTCGGCTTCGGAATATCCTTCATATCCAGCTCTTCCTCGTGGCCGAGCTCCTCTTCTACAATCTCTGTGCACAGCTCGATGCATTCGTCACATATATAAACGCCAGGTCCGGCTACGAGCTTGCGGACCTGCTCTTGTGATTTACCGCAAAAAGAACATTTCAGCTGCCCTTTTTCATCATTAAATTTAAACATCTTACCACCCCTTTAAGATATGATCGGTGAAGAGAGAACCTGGTCAATGAGCCCGTATTCCTTGGCTTCTTCCGCGCTCATGAAGTTATCGCGGTCTGTATCCCGTTCGATTTTGTCAAGGGGCTGACCTGTGCGCTCCACATAAATCTGATTCAGCTTCGCCTTGGTCTTGAGAATCCAGTCGGTATGGATCCAGATGTCGGATGCCTGCCCCTGAACGCCGCCGAGCGGCTGGTGAATCATAACCTCGCTGTTAGTCAGCGCATACCGTTTGCCGGGGGCTCCGGCAGTCAGGAGCAATGATCCCATACTGGCCGCCATCCCTACACAAATCGTTGAAACATCCGGTTTGATATATTGCATCGTATCATATATACCCATGCCGGCTGTAACAGAACCACCGGGCGAGTTGAGGTACAAGTGAATGTCTTTTTCGGGGTCATCTGCTGCCAGGAATAACAACTGGGCGATTACCAGATTGGCGACATCATCGTCAATCGCACTGCTCAGGAAAATGATGCGATCCTTCAGCAGTCTGGAATAGATATCGTATGAGCGTTCTCCCCGGCTTGTCGTTTCCACAACCATTGGTACCAGACTCATGCCACCAACCTCTTTTCTCTATACAGATTAGTCTTACCGTTTCAGAAATATTTTAACACGTTCAAAGCGGGATGTCATTTATTCACTGGTGCACTTCTGGCCGCACTGCTCATGTGCAAGCCATTATATCGCAAATCCGGAGACAATGCCAATCCACTGCTTCGCGGTATGTATTCCCGGCCTCTGATCCGATAAAAATAAGGCACGTAAAGAAAACTTACGTGCCTTATCTATTCTGTATGGAGGCCGGTAAAGCTGGCCGTTCTAAGTTAATTAATGTCATGGTTACTCAGCGCTTGCTTCCTCAGCAGCAGCTTCTGCCGGTGCTGCTGGCGCTTCAACTTCTACGCTATTGCTAACGAGGAGGTCGATGGTCTTGCGCAGCGAGATTTCTTCCTTCAGGCTGCTCAGGGAACCGTTGGCTGTCAGGATGCTGCGGATTTCTTCAGGAGTACGCTTGTAAGCTTCAGCCATAGTAGCCAGCTCTTGCGTAACTTCTTCGTCGGACACTTCAATCTTCTCTTCCTTGGCGATGAATTCCAGAACAAGGTTATTGCGGACACGCTTCTCAGCATCGCCCTTCATTTGCTCTTGCAGGTCTTCACGGGTCTGGCCGGAGAAGCTAAGGAACATATCCATGTTCATGCCCTGCTGGCGGAGACGGGTGTCGAAATCGCGGACCATGTTGTCCACTTCGCTGGCGATCATAGCTGCAGGGATTTCAACTTCAGCGTTTGCTGCTGCTGCGTCAACTACTGCAGATTCACGGATGCCTTTCAGCTCGTCCTGTTTACGGGACTCAAGCTGTGCCTTCAGGTCTGCTTTGTATTCTTCCAGCGTGTCGAATTCACTTACATCCTTAGCGAACTCATCATCCAGCTCAGGAAGCTGTTTGCGTTTGATTTCGTGCAGCTTCACTTTGAATACAGCAGCTTTGCCGGCAAGCTCAGCAGCGTGGTAAGCCTCAGGGAAAGTAACTTCAACATCCTTGAAGTCTCCGGTAGCCATACCTACAACCTGCTCTTCAAAGCCAGGGATGAAGGAGTTGCTTCCAAGCTCCAGGGAGTGACGCTCAGCCTGTCCGCCTTCAAATGGAACGCCGTCAACGGATCCGTCGAAGTCGATTACAGTGATGTCGCCGTTAACTGCTGCGCCTTCTTCAACTACAACCAGCTCAGCATGACGCTCTTGCAGACGTTTCAGTTCAGCATCCAGCTCTTCGTCAGATACTTCTGCCTTCTGTGCAGGAACTTCCAGACCTTTGTACTCGCCCAGCTTCACTTCAGGCTTAACAGTGATCTTCGCTTTGAAGATGAACGGCTGGCCTTTAGCGAATTGCTCGATGTCTACTTCAGGACGGTCTACAGGGAAGATGTCAGTCTGATCAACAGCTTCGCTGTAAGCTTCAGGAAGAAGGATGTCAATGGCATCCTGGTACAGGCTTTCTACGCCGAAACGGGATTCAAAAATCGGCCGCGGCACTTTACCTTTACGGAAGCCAGGAACGTTTGCTTTCTTTACCACTTTATTAAAAGCTTTGTCGAGTGCTGCAGCTACGCGGTCTGCGCCTACTTCGACTTCAAGAACTCCGAGGTTCTTCTCTATTTTTTCCCAAGTTGCTTTCATAATATACTTTTCCCTCCAAAATTGGTTACATGTTTACTTGAAAAAAGACATACAATTCACGCACAGAATAACCATTATATTATATACAACATTACTCTATTTATCAAGTAGAGAACTCTTTACAAATCCTTTTAGCGAACGGTAAGCCCCTTCGAATTGGAAGCGCATGCTGTCGGTGATTCCGTACATGCTCCGCGTCTCCTCTTCCTTGCGGTTCCCGTTCAGGCTCTCCGATACCATCTGATGCAGCGCTCCGGCCCAAATATCCAGCAGGTAATACTCGCCGTCCAGCAGCTCGCGGTATTCCCGGGTCCCGTAAATCGACATTATAAACTGCCCCCACAGCTCCTGGGCAAAATAATACAGCGTCGGCTCATGCACCTCCGCCTGCTCCGCCACCCGCTCCAGCACCTGGCTCACCTGCGGCGGAAACTCCTCGTTCTGCAGCGGCACAGTCTCGATCTCCACCTCAGCGGCCTCGTGGCCGCGGCTTATCCTGACCGCGCCCTGCACGCCTCTGCGGCGGAGGGTCTGCAGCGTGCGGAACTGCAGCAGCGGATGCACCTCGGCCTGCTGCAGCCAGCCGGTCAGGGCTTCATCCACCTGTGTTCCTTCCAGGTAGGAGAGCTGCTCCAGCGCGAGCACTGTCGCCTCAGACAACGGCTCCTCCATCACCCGCTTCAGCAGCTTCTCGGGGTAGCCGGCATCCTCCTCCAGCTTGGACCTGGCCAGAATCCTCGCCATATCCTCTTCCTTCAGATCCTGTTCCGCCGCAGCCGGTGCAGGGCCTGCATCTCCGCCCTGTGCGGCGTAAGGGAAGGCTGCCTCCAGCCATTCCAGCAGCGACTGCCATTCCTCATAGTGCCGCTCTTCCTGACCCTGGCACTGCAGCAGAAACCGCAGCAGCTCCATCGCCTCCCCGTAGCGTTCACTTTCCAGCATGACCGTTAGCTGAATCTGGTAATAATCCAGTGTCTTCGGAAACAGTACAATATTCTCTTTGGCGGGGGAATCGAATTGATTCATGAGGGCACCTCCTTTTTCTCCGTTCCTTGAGTCCATTGTAGATTATAGCATATCCCTGTATCGTTTCAAAAAAACAGGTTGAAAAACTTAAGTATGTATGATAACATAATTTTTGCTTGCTTTTCAGTTAGTGGTCATGTCCCGGTAGCTCAGCTGGATAGAGCATGCGCCTTCTAAGCGCACGGTCGGGGGTTCGAATCCCTTCCGGGACGTAAGCAAACAGCCTTCCTTCGGGAAGGCTGTTTTTGCGTCCGGGGGATGAGAAGCCTGGGCGGCAGCCGGGTTCGTTGGAGCATAAGCTTCGTTAGCACCCGCTTCGCAATCAGCCCGAATGGGCTGTATCCCTTCCGGGACGTAAGCAAACAGCCTCCTTCGGGAAGGCTGTTTTTGCGTCCGGGGGATGAGAAGCCTGGGCGGCAGCCGGGTTCGTTGGAGCATAAGCTTCGTTAGCACCCGCTTCGCAATCAGCCCGAATGGGCTGTATCCCTTCCGGGACGTAAGCAAACAGCCTTCCTTCGGGAAGGCTGTTTTTGCGTCCGGGGGATGAGAAGCCTGGGCGGCAGCCGGGTTCGTTGGAGCATAAGCTTCGTTAGCACCCGCTTCGCAATCAGCCCGAATGGGCTGTATCCCTTCCGGGACGTAAGCAAACAGCCTTCCTTCGGGAAGGCTGTTTTTGCGTCCGGAGGATGAGAAGCCTGGGCGGCAGCCGGGTTCGTTGGAGCATAAGCTTCGTTAGCACTTGCTTCGCAATCAGCCCGAATGGGCTGTATCCCTTCCGGGACGTAAGCAAACAGCCTTCCTTCGGGAAGGCTGTTTTTGCGTCCGGGGGATGAGAAGCCTGGGCGGCAGCCGGGTTCGTTGGAGCATAAGCTTCGTTAGCACCCGCTTCGCAATCAGCCCGAATGGGCTGTATCCCTTCCGGGACGTAAGCAAACAGCCTTCCTTCGGGAAGGCTGTTTTTGCGTCCGGAGGATGAGAAGCCTGGGCGTCTGCGGGGTGAGCGTTGCGGACTGGAGAGCCGTTATTCGGGCGGATTCCGGCATTCCGCAGTCCTTGCGGACACAGGAGCCGTTAAGTAACCCGTTTCCCCTCATTTTGAGCGCTATTGAGCAAAATAAGGGCCCCTGTGTCCGCAACCGGCACGAAAGCCGGCTTTTCCGCCAAATAAGGTCTCCTAAGTCCGCATGGGTCCTCACCAGCCGGCTGAGTCTGCATGGGCAGGTCCGCCGCCAGCGCGATCCTCAATAAGTTCGTATCCAGCTCATTTACCTGCCCCCGTTTCAGGCCAGAGATGAGCAGCTAAGCGCCACAGCATTTCTTATGCTTCTTCCCGCTTCCGCAAGGACAAGGATCGTTGCGGCCTACTTTTTCCGGGCTTACATAAGTTTTCTCCGTTCCGTTTAACCGGTTATGAGTTCCTATGGGAGTTTTAGTACTGAACATCCTGTTGAGTTCAGCTTCATGCTTGACCATCCGCCGTTCTTGCACAGCAAGCTCTTTCTTCCAGTCTGATAACAGCGGATGCGACCTGCCTGAAATGACGCAATATGCATATATGGAATCCGTAAGATTCAGCAATTCTCTGGCGTATCCTTCTTCCATCATAGTCTCAACAACTGAAAGAGCCTTACTTGCCCCCAACTCGCAGAGAGAATCAGCCAGCGTAGTCGCACTAGTAAGATAGCGGTCTTCCGGCAGCAGTGCAAGCACCGCCTCCTCGGAGGCGGGCAGTTTAATTTTACCCAATACACTTGCCGCAAACTGCCGGTGGAATTCATCTTCACTAGCAGGATATTGTTCCTTCAGCGTCACTATAACCTCCGGTGTCCCGATTCGCACAAGCGCCTCTTCGGCATTAGACTGAAGCAGGTCATCTTCTTCCGCCAGGAAACCGCACAGTACTGGAATAGCCGCCTCCAGCTTCATTAGGCCTGCAAGCTGGATAAGATAAGGTACTTCATAGCTTGAGTCGCCCGGATCACTATTGCGCAGCTTCTGCAGCACCGTTTCGGAATCCATACAGCTCCGGCGGGCCAGTTCATTTACGATATCATCTCCGTACTCCGCATCAAATTCTCCCCAATATTTCCCGGTGCTTTGCTCAATAAATACTCTGAAGACATCCAGCAGTTCCTGATCGTTCATTTTTGCTAGATTATTCTTTTGCTCAACCCGTTTTTTCCAGACCGGGTCTTGTTCGATTGTCTCCTTGAAGGGGATCAGCAACTGAGGCTCACAATGATATAAGATGTTCTGTATAAGCATATTCGTATTCTTACTGTTAGACGGCGACTTGCGTAAATCCAGCAGCTCGCGGATGGTCTCTTCAGTCTGCGGGAAGTTGTAGGCATAGGGCAGATGAATAGTTCCCGTATTCTTAGTTTGCTTCAGTTTGTCTATCACAAGCGGCATCAAGGTAGTATCATTCTCATATAAAAAGCTCTCGGCAAAAAAACGCAGTGCGAAGTTGCTCACAACAGACTCGGGATGGAGGATAAATTTTTTCACTTGTTCAGCATTAAACATTCTTATGCTCCTTTTTATAATATTCTTTGTTTCCTTGCAGCAACCGTTCCAGATAAGATGCGTTTCCCAAGCCCGATTCTTCAGCCAGTTTAGGAGTGGATCGTATCTCCACCCTATTCATACAGCCGGGGCCTCGGCTCCCTTGTCGTATACTCCAGCCAGGCACTCCATCTTTACTTTGTCTCTGCCGCCAGCTTAATCATCCGTACAGCCTCAGCATCGAATACACGGTTCTCCATCGGTTCAGTGATATCAGCGGCATAGCGGTCAACGGTGACTCTGCCCTGATACATTTTGCGGACGGAGATGCTGTGTCTGGCTTTCAGGTAGGACTGGGCTCCGCTCTCCCCGCCGACATAGGAAGCTGTTATGCTGCCTCCCGCCTCCAGCTTGGAGCCGCGGCAGACCGAAAGCGTCTTCAGAAAGGAAATGTTACCGGAGGAGAACAGCTCACTCTGCACAATACCATCCCTGTGTATGGTAATGTCGCCGTTTGATTTCAGTGTGCTGTTCTGGCATTGGCCGATGTTAACCTCGACCTTCGTCTCCTGCATCCGGGCCACTCCCATGTGCAGCTCCTCCAGCATGCCGATCACTCCGCCAAGTGCAGCCTCATTCATATAATCCACCAGCTGTGCCGGCTTCAGGAACATCCCGAGGAAATGCAGCGTCTGCTCCAGATCCTGATGGTAGGAGGCCTGAACCGTGGCCAGCACGGACAGCAGCTCCTTAATCAGCTGGGGAATCTTCTGGAATTTGCTCTCCAGCAGCAGCAGGACAGCCTGTCCATATTTGACGCTCTGCTTCCGGCCATGAACGGCCTGTACCAGCATCCGCACCGCTTTCTGGAGGAGCCGTGTCTCTTCAATCAGCAGCTTGGAGCAGTTATAGATCCGGTTGTACATGACGCCGAAGTAGCCGGAATACAGCTTGCTGTTCACCACATTGCCTTTGACCAGAATGCTGCCGGTGGCTGTGATTGTTGAGTTATACACACTGCCGGCAACGTACACATTGCCCAGCGACTCAATGATCATGTTATCTTCCACATCGCCGCGGATAATAACATCGCCGGAGAATACAATATTGCCGGATCTTATATTCACATTACCCGGGACCATGTAGGAGGTACAGATGTCAAAATATTTGATCCGGTCACCCGTAACCCGGGGCCGGCCCTCGCGCAGGGCGCGGATCTCATTGCCTGCCAGCAGCACGGTGTTGTTCCTGCCGAGGATGGTTATATCCGCCGGCGGCGGAGGGTAGATAATCTCTCCGAATACATCATAGCCGGGAATCCCCTCAACCACCGGAATTTTACGGGCCAGCACTTCACCCCGGATGACCGAAGGAATGCGTAGATGATTGCGGTAATCCACCTGGCCCTCAGTTTCATTGAATTGATTCTCAATTACTTCGGAGAACAGCAGCTCCAGATGGGCATTCTCACCTGGCACAGCCGCCCTGCCTTTGGCCGCAGTAATCGGCTGGTAGGTGGGATTCTGCAGTTCGCTGTGGATGCCGGAAATATTCAGATTCTGGATAATTCCGCGGCGCTCGAAATCGGTGAGGATCTGATTGAGGCCCAGCACCGAGGTGATGCTCTCGGAATCCATTACAGCATCTACTTCCACCATCCCGGCAGACAGCTGATCATTCAGCTTCCAGGCGAACTTCTTTGTAGAATGCAAGGTAAAAAAAGCCCGCAGGCGGTCCTCCGACATCGTCACCGAATAGAGCGGGGGCTCGGCAATCTCCCATTCTATACTGTCTGCGGTGGTGACCTCTACCAGCCCGGTGACAGGCTCACCATTGATATGCAGGACAACCGGAGGAACGGCCTTAACCATTGCCGGCGGCCCGCCCGGAAGCGGGTCCTGTATGAAAATCTTGTCGGCCCGGACAAGCAGCCGTCCGCCATTGTCATTGCCCTCTTCTTCGGGAACCATAAACGAAAAGTCCAGTTCAAGATCACTATGATCCTGGGACAGCTCCAGCATATTAATCAGCTTATTCAATTCCTGTTCAGACATACGGTCAGGCATAATGGCACACCTCCTGTTCCAAGCTCTGTCTTCAGTTTAGTATTATTAACTGCTTTAAGCAATGCAGAAACAGGCTGCTCTGCTGTGATTCATCCACAGCAGAGCAGCCTGTTTCTATTCAAACCAGTCAATTACAGTTCAAGCCTCAGCGTCCCTTACGGCGGTTGCCCAGCCACAGCGGGAAGCGGAACGAGAAGTTGATCAGCAGCACGATAAATACAAGCACCGCAGCAGATTTGTCGGCAATCTGGCGTGCATCCTCAACAATCGCTTCAGACTGCACATACCAGAGATGGACTGCCAGCGTCTCACCCGGTGAGAACAGATTGAAATCCCACATCTCACCGGAGGTGCTGAGGCCGGCGGTCAGGATAATGACCGCCGATTCGCCAAAGGCGCGTCCGGCCACAAGGCAGACGCCGGTAACGATTGCCGGAAGGGCAACCGGCAGCACAACCTTGCGGATGACATGGAACTTCGTCATCCCGAGTGCATAGCCGGCTTCACGGATATCCCCCGGAACCGCACGGATGGATTCTTCCGTGACGCGGGCCAGTGTCGGCAGATTCAGCAGTGCCAGGCTGACGCCCCCGCCGATGATCGTCAGGCCGATGCCGAAATACTCGGCGAAGATGGCCAGCCCGAGGAGACCGAACACGATAGACGGGACCGAAGCCAGGGATTCCACGCAGATACGCAGTCCGGCTGTGAAGGCATTATCCGGTGCATACTCTGCCATATAGATCCCTGCACCGATCCCGATCGGAACGGAGATCAGCAGCGAGATAATCAGAATATAGAAGGAGTTGAACAGGACAGGACCGATCCCGCCGCCGGCATCAATCTCTTCCGGCTGTTTGATCAGGAAGTCGGGGCGCAAGGCGGGCAGCCCCTTGCCCAGTATGGTGAACAGCAGCCAGAATATCAGCAGCAGCACCAGAACGCCCAGTGTATAGAAACCGATGGTTGCTAATTTATTGCGGCGTTGTGCCCGGGCGGAATGTGGTGTACGAGCGAATCCGTTCATTTAGGCGTCCCTCCGTTTACGGCCCAGGAGGCGGATAATTAGAATAAGTACGAAAGAGATCAGCAGCAGCAGGAATGCCATCATATGCAGTGCGTAGTTCCAGGTGGAATCAAACTCTACGTTCGAGATCTGCATAACGATATTACTGGTCAGCACGGAGGTTGGCGAGAAGAGGCTTTTCGCCAGTTGCGGTGTATTTCCGATGACCATAACCACCGCCATAGTCTCACCGATGGCCCGCGTCATGCCAAGAATCACTGCCGAGATAATACCCCGGCTGGCCGCAGGCAGCACAATACGCATGATGACTTGAATACGGGTTGAGCCAAGCGCATAGGCGGCATCACGGTACTTCCGCGGAACCGAGACAATGGCATCATCGCTGATCCGGCAGATCGTCGGCAGCACCATCAGTGCCAGGACCAGCGCTGCAGCTAGCAGCCCGTCTCCAAGACCTTCACCGCTGACTCTGCGCAGGAAGGGAAGCAGAACGGTCAGGCCCAGATAGCCGTATACAATAGAAGGAATACCGACCAGCAGATCGAGCACCGGGCGGATAAAGCTCTTCATCCATTTCGGAGCAATCTCCGCACAGAGCACTGCCATCCCTACCGAGATCGGCACCGCAATCACCAGTGTCAGCGCTGTGAGAGACAATGTATTTAGGATAAAGGCAGCGGCGCCGAAGAAGTCCTCTTCCGGTGTCCAGTTGAAAGAGAAGAAGAAATCGAGCGGTGAAATATTGGCGAACAATAACAGCGCCGTCTTGCCGATGAATACGATAACTAGACCGAGCACCAGACATAGTGCCAGGATACTGAATAAGAAATAATAACGGGATATTGTATTGCCGAGTAAATGCCGCTGGTGCCGTTTGCTATCCACTTGAACTTTCTCAAGGCTATTCTGCTCTCGCGATGTCAGGCCGTGAACCGGTGCCCCCATACTTTCCCTCCTGTAAGAGGCCAACTCCGCATTGTTCTCCGGAGCTGGCCGCTGTTACCTCTCAATATATAGCTTGCGTTATGAATAAACTTAGGACTGCATTGCAGAGATCGGGATGAATTTAAGCTTCTTCAAAGAACCCTGTTGGAACTTCTTGCTCTGTACATATTCGATGAATTCTTTAGTTGCGCCGGTTGGCTGGCCTTTAGTCATGTAGTAACCGTAAGCCCAGATCTTGTAAGATCCGTTGATAACATTGTCAGTAGTAGCAGCAATCCCGTTGAATTTCACGGCTTTGATGTCGCTGCCTGTTACATAGACAAGGTCAATGTAGCCAATAGCGTTAGGTGTAGTACCTACGGCTGTTTTCATGTCACCGCTGGAACCTGTTTCTTTATAGTTCTTTTCTTTCTTAACGATATCTCCGCCGGCAAGGGCTTTAGCCTGGTAGTTAACACGGGTACCGGAACCGAAAGCACGGGTGATAACTACGATATCCGCATCCGAACCGCCTACTTCCTTCCAGTTCGTGATTTTACCGGAGTAGATGCCTTTAAGCTGTTCAGTGGTCAGGTTGTCTACACCGACATTCTTGTTCACGATGGTTGCGAAAGGAATGACAGCTACCTTGTTTGCTACCTGTCCGTCGAAGGCCTTGAAGCCTGGAACATCAACACTTGCATCCCAGTCACAAGCTCCGATATCAGCGATACCCTTCTTCACGGCCTGTGGTCCGGTAACGGAACCTTTACCTGAAGCCGCAATCTTCACTTTAGGGTGCAGCTTCTGGAACTCTTTAGCAGCCTGCAAAGTCAATGGAAGCAGTGCAGTAGAGCCGTTAACGGTGATTTTACCGGAAAGATTGTCCGCAGCAGCGGCAATCCCTGCAAATGATGCGGTAACTGCAAGAACTGCAGTCAGCGCTGTAACTGTTAATTTTTTGAAAATCTTCATGTAATAATTCTCCTCCCGGCGGTATCGCCGATAAATGTTGTTATACTTACGAAGCTGGTCTTAGTTAGTCAGTTGTACAGCCTTGCCGCTTTGAATCAACAGGACTTTGCCGTCGCTTACTACAGCCAGCCTGCTGCCGTCCTTCGATACGGATACTTCAGATACATCTTCTGCTGTGCGGTAAAGTTCAACCGGAGCAGCGCCGTTAGCAACAGAGTAGATTACTGTGCTGCCGTCTGCCGTCAGACCAGATACAACCAGACCTCCGTTTACGCCAGTAGACCAGGTAGCTTCTGCACTCAAAGTAACTGCTGTACTAGTGCCGTCAGCCGCAATGATTTTGAGTGTGTTGGCTGTTTTGCCTTCCGGATCAGCGCTCAGGTAAGCTACAGTTCCGTTAGAAAGAATTTCCGGATACAGCTTGTTGTCAAGAGCAGTAGTCAGCGCTACAGGCTTAGCATCCTTAGTTCCAAGATCCAGCTTGAACAGCTGTTCTCCGGCTTTACTGTAGTCTACTGTGAGGGAATCTTCAGTGCTGTCTGCATCGTTCTTCGCAGTACCTGTGATATTGACAATGTACACTGCAGTTTTGCCGTCTGCGGATACACGCAGTTCGGATTTGTTCTCTACCTTGTCTTCAAGAACTGCTTTAACTGCGCCAGTCTCTACAGAGATCTGCGCCAGCTTCTCTTGTTTGTCACCTTGAACGAAATAGATTGTCTTGCCGTCATTCGACCATACGATATCAGTCTTAACGCTGGTATCTTTGCCGAGAGGAGTAACTACGCCGGAGGACAGGTTAATCAATTGCAGAAGGCCTGTCTCATCGCTGAACGCGCCCCACTCATGATCTGCGGATACCGCATAATCTACTGCACTGCTATTGGAAGAGAACAGATCGAAGTTGCCAGGGGTCTGGCTGAATTTATAGAGCAGTGTGGATTCGGCGTCGCTTTGGTTAGCGATCAGGCTTCCGTCCGCACTCCAGTGAAGTGTATCGAATTGGCCTACTGGGCGAGCGAAGCTCAGGATGCTGCTTGTATCAGCCTCAAGCTCACCGCCAAGTGCTGTAACCAGCTTGGTCAATTCCACATAGGTTTTGTTGTTATGAACTACCGGTGCTACTGTGAACTGCTGTGCTTCACCATCAACCTGATAGCTCTTTACACCTGCTTGAATTTGTACAGTATGTAGACCTTTGCTGTCATTTAATTGGAATCCGTTGCTGCCGAGCACTAGACCTGCTCCAAGCTCTCCGGCAACCTGGCTTAGCGAATAGAGTTTGTAACCACCGCTGTTGATTGTGCTGAGTGCAACTGGAGTACCGTTAATGCTCCAAGTAGTGCTTCCCTCCTGCACTGCGGTTGTCTTGACGGCGGCGGCGCTGACATTGCTGCTTGGAGCCAGAACACCTACTGCTCCCCCTGTTACGAGAAGTGCTGAAGCCAAAGCTGCGCCGATCCATTTACTGTTTGTCAATTAGATTCACCCTTTTCCTATAGGTAACTGCTAATGTTATTTTCGTCTACGAATGTGAATTCTGTTGCAGAGGAATGTTATGGAAATATTAATTGTAAAAGTAAATACATTTTGCTCTCTACAATAGATTGAACTTAAAACTTTGGGAGAATAAAACCAGTCGCCACTCCGGTGAATATTTGGACTTCCAGCCGCTGTTATCTGCAGATTTCCTGATGAATACCGCTGTTAGCGGTAGAAATCTTCAGATAAAGGCGGACGCTACCGCTCCTCCAGTTCCAAAATTCCCCTCCGCCGCTCCTTTTCTTCCACTCAAGTATTTACGCTCAATCTATCTAAGAATGAAAAGCAATTAGGGGTGAACCTAGAAAGGCCGGCCCTGGAATTCAACCGGGGCCGGCCTTTTGTAAAATCTATGTTAATTCACTATCCACGTCACAATAATCTCACTGGCACCGGGCTTTGATTCCGAGCTGCTGCCAATAATAGAATACGAGTAGGAGCCGCTCACTTTACCGTTAATCAGGATGTTTTGGTTGTCCACAATTTCAGTTTCAAGCTCCAGCTTCTTCTCTCTTACATACTTCTGATATGTAGTTCCAAGAGCAGCCATGCTGGCTTCGGTCTCATAGATCAGCATGGAGGATTTCTTGCCTTCGGCTACTTCACCTTTGGTAAAAGTAATGCCCGCACCTTGCGGAATCGGCAGGTCGCCAGGAAAATACTGCTGCGTCTGCGTATCCTCTTCCGCGAGTGTATGAAAATATCCGCCGTTATCTTCCCCGCCGCTACTGCTGCAGCCGCTGAGTCCTGCCGCTGCCAGAAGGACTCCCGCTGCAAGGAACAGCTTAAATCCTGTCATCTGCCCACCGCCTTTGGTATTGCGGGTCCGGCTTACCGGCAATCCGCTGGATTATACTATTTATTAAACGGATATCCCTCATATGGAAACGGATATTCCATAAAATTTAAACAGGTCTATCCCGCTGCAAGAAAGAGATTTACATTTAACCGGGGAAGGCATATTATAATGAGTGAGTGCTCACTCATTAAGTGATGACAAGAATTGGGGAGATACAGATGAAAGAGAACCGTTCAGTTATTGAGGTCAATCATGTGGACCGTGCTTTCGGGAGTAAGACTGTACTGAAGGATATTACACTTCAGGTGGCCCAGGCGGAAACCTTCGGGATTCTCGGCCCTTCCGGCTCCGGGAAAACAACCCTCGTCAAGCTGCTTACCGGCATCGATGAAGTGACCTCAGGCGAGGTTAACGTACTGGGTGTACGCATGCCAAAGCTGGCCATGCTGCAGCAAATCGGTTATATGGCCCAGTCGGATGCCCTGTATACGGAGCTCAGCGCCAAGGAGAATCTGGAGTTCTTCGCTTCCCTGTACGGCCTGAAAGGCGGCAACCGCACACGCCGGATCAGGGATGTGATGGAGCTCGTCAATCTTCAGGAGCATCTGCGCAAACGGGTGGATCAGTATTCCGGAGGCATGAAACGGCGGTTGTCGCTGGCAATCGCCCTGCTGCATGAGCCGCCGCTGCTGATTCTGGATGAACCTACCGTCGGTATCGACCCTGTGCTGCGCCAGTCCATCTGGAAGGAGCTCAAGGCGCTCAACAGCAATGGAACAACGATTGTCCTGACCACCCATGTAATGGATGAGGCCGAGAAATGTGACCGGCTCGCAATGATCAGGGATGGCGTGCTGCTGGCCGTGGACACTCCCGCCGGACTGCTCCAAGCTACCGGTTCAGCTGCGCTTGAGGAAGCCTTCCTCTACTATGGAGGTGTGCGCAAATGAGAATCCGGGCAATTACCCTAAGAATTCTGCAGCAATTCATTCATGATAAAAGAACAATGGCGCTGATGTTCATCGCCCCGCTGCTCGTCCTCAGCCTGATGAGTCTGGTATTCAACGGCGATGCCTATGAGCCTAAGATCGGAGTATCCGCCGGCGCTACCATATTAAGCACCGCATTCGAAGCCCAGAAGGCTGACATTACGGAATACGCTACTGATGAAGCAGGCGATGTTGCCCTGAGGTCAGGAGATATTGATGCATACATTACTTTACAAGGAACCTCTCCCCAGGTTGTTCTGGAAGGCAGCAACCCGTCCGCTAACCGCGCGGTCATGATGGCGCTGCAGGAAGCGGTACAGAGTCTGCAGCCTGCATCCGCCGCTGGCGGGCAAGTCCAGCCGCAGATCAGCTATCTGTACGGTGCGGAAGATATGAAGACAATCGACCGCTTCGGCCCGATTATGATCGGGGTCTTCGTTTTCTTCTTCGTCTTCCTGATCGCCGGCGTCTCCTTCCTGCGCGAGCGGACTACAGGCACGCTGGAGCGCCTGCTGTCGACTCCGCTGAAACGCTGGGAAATTGTCCTTGGTTATGTCTGCGGCTTCGGGATCTTCACCGTCTTCCAGGCGCTCCTGATCTCCTGGTTCTCGATTCAGGTGCTCGGTATAATGATGGCCGGCAGCTTCGGCTATGTTCTGCTGATGACCTTGTTATTGTCGATGTCGGCGCTGACGCTCGGCACGCTATTATCCGCATTTGCCGCTAATGAGCTGCAGATGATCCAGTTCATCCCGCTTGTCATTGTGCCGCAGATCTTCCTGAGCGGACTGTTTCCGCTGGATACGCTCCCTCTCTGGCTGCAGCGTGTAGGTCTGGCAACGCCGATCTATTACGGCGCCCAGGCGCTGATGGATATTATGATCCGCGGCAAGGGCTGGAGCGATATCGCCCTGGATGTATTCATGCTGATCGGCTTCTCGCTGCTCTTCATGCTGCTGAACGTACTCGCTTTGCGCAAGCACCGGAAGATGTAGACCGTGAAACCGCCATGCGGGCTATGGTACACTTGGATATAAAGCGAGAGATTTGGAGGTCTATACATGCAGAAAGACAATGCTGCGGGGCAGCAAGGCCAAGAAGGCCGGAAGCTGGAGCAGCCGGAGCTGGAGCAGTGGGTTCAAGAGCTGCTGGCCCTCAGCGAGCGGGACAAAATGACTCAGAAGCAGATATCCATTCTGCAGGCGGCTATTGATATTTTCTCCGAGAAAGGGTTCTCGGCAGCAGCCACCAGCGAAATCGCCCAGAAGGCAGGAGTTGCCGAGGGGACGATTTTCCGGTACTACAAAACCAAAAAGGATCTGCTGCTGGCCATCGTTGTCCCTATAATGAGCCGGATGCTCGCTCCGTTCGTCATTCGTAATTTCGGCGGCGTACTGGATGTTCCCTTCGAGAGCTTTGAAGCCTTCCTGCAGGCCTTCACAGCCAACCGGCTTGAATTCGCCCGCAAGAATCTCAAGATCATCAGAATTCTTATCCAGGAGATCCCCTTCCAGCCTGCGCTCAGAGAGCAGATTATGGAGAATATCCTCAGCCATGTGCTGGAACGGGTCAATGCCATTGTTGAGCATTTCAAGGAGCAGGGGGAACTCATTCAAGCGCCTACCCCGGCGGTCATCCGGTTCACTATCTCATCCGTGGTCGGCTTCCTGCTGGCCCGCCTGCTGCTGATGCCGGATCATGACTGGAATGACGAAGAAGAGATCAGGCAGACGGTGAGCTTCATTATGCATGGTATCGGCAAAGCGGAATAGTTGGCAGGACCATTTAGCCCGGGGAAGGCGGCATATCATGCTGCTTCTCCGGGTTTTTCTTTTTTGAAGGCGTACGCCTGTTCTGTTATTATGGTACAAAAGGAAGTGATACGCGTTGGGTTTACATGTACCGGAACGGGTGATTAAGCTGCTGTGCGGAAGAGCTGGCTGGGATCAGGGGTTGGCCTATTATCAGGCACAGAGAGTTAACCTTATCTATACCGAGCATGGCGGTGACGGGGAATATTCCAAATACCGCGCTATGGTTCATGGGCTGGAGAGCCATGAGGTAGCGCTGATTATAGATAATGACGGGGATGTGAACGGGGAGTGCAGCTGCCCGGCATATTACCATGGCGGACCCTTCTGCAAGCATATTGCGGCCGCCCTGGTGGCTGTCCTCTATCTTGGCAATCACGGGGAAATTGAACAGCTTGCGGATGCAGAAGGCCGGCAGCAGCAGGATTTCACCGGAGAGACCGGCATCCTGTCCGCCCGCAGTTCCGGAGCTGCCGGAGACGGGCGTACAGAAGGCAGCAGTGACCGGCAGCTGGTGAGCAGCATACTCGGGATGTTCACCGGGGCGCGGCAGCGTCCAAGCGGGGCCGGCATTTACAGCGATGTACGGACACCGCTGCAGGCCGAGTTCATCTGCAAGCCCTTGTCCTGGGGCAGCAGCATGCTGCTTGGTATTGAACTCAGAGTAGGCCAGACCCGTCTCTATAACGTATCCGGAATCAGAGTATTTCTCGATCATGTTCACCGCGGGGAGCCGTATGAATTCTCCAGGCATTTCCGCTATGACCCTGCGCTGCACAGCTTCACCAAGGAAGATAATGACGTAGTGCTGAAGCTGATTGAAGTGATGCTGAATGAACAAATGGTCCGCAGCAGCACTCCCTCCGCCCCGCGTGCGGGTAATGCGGGGAATGAACGGCTGCTGCCGGTTCCCCCCTTCTTCTGGGAGAGCCTCCTGCCCGCCCTCACCGCAGCGCCTGCTGTCCGGTTACAGCAAGGAACGGTGCTCCATGACCAGTTGATCCTCAGCGATGAAGCCCTTCCGCTGAGCTTCCGGTTCGATCAGGCACAAGGGGAAGGTTACCGCCTGGATGTCCAGGGGCTCGGGCAGCTTACCATCCTGGAAGACTATGGGCTGGTCTTGTCCGAAGGCCGCCTGCTGAAGCTTCCGGTGCAGGAATGCGGCCGGCTCACCGGCTTGAGACGAATGCTAAGCGGCTCACAGCAAGACGGAATATCTATTGCCCCGGAGCAGATGGAGCCGTTCCTTGAGGGGGTAGTTCCCGGTCTCAAAAAATTAGGCCAGGTATTCATTGCCGATTCGATTGCGGACCGGATCGTGCAGGCACAGCTTCACGCAAGACTGTACCTCGACCGGGTACGGGACCGGCTGCTGGCCGGACTGGAATTCCAGTATGGCGGGATTGTTATTAACCCGCTCGATGAGAAGGCACATGCGCGGGGCAGCGAGGTTATTCTGATGCGTGACGGAGAGGCTGAGCGGCGGATTCTGGACCTGATGGCGCATGAATCCTTCGCGCGGACAGAAAGCGGCTATATTATGCAGGATGAGGAGGGGGAATTCGATTTCCTCCATCATACCATTCCGCTGCTGGAGCCGCTGCTGCAGGTCTATGCCACCACTGCCGTCAAGGAGAGGGTGCTCACCGGGCAGGTTATGCCCAAGGTCAACCTGAGCTGGAATGAGAAGACCGACTGGCTCGATTTCAAATTTGCCATGGACGGCATCCCGGAGAAGGAGATTGTCCTGGTGCTGAAGTCGCTGCAGGAAAAGCGGAGATATTACCGGCTGCCGGATGGTGCGCTGCTGCCGCTTGAGACAGCGGAATTTCAGGAAATCATCGCCCTGATGAATGAGCTTGGTGTCCATGCCGTGGATATACATGGCTCAGAATTCTCCCTGCCCTTGGTCCGGGGCCTTCAGCTGCAGGGTGATGCCGGCAAAGGCGATGCCATCCGGCTCGGCCGGTCCTTCCGGCGGCTCCTCTCCAATATGTCGAGTCCCGAGAATCTGGACTTCCCTGTACCGGAGAGTCTCGTTCCCGTACTGCGGGACTATCAGCAATACGGCTTCCAGTGGATGAAGACGCTGGCCCATTACCGGTTCGGCGGAATTCTGGCCGATGATATGGGCCTCGGCAAAACACTGCAAAGCATCGCGTTCCTGCTGTCGGAGCTTGCTGACATCCGGCTCAGCGGCATCCCCGCGCTGATTGTGGCTCCGGCATCGCTGCTCTACAACTGGCACAATGAGCTGAAGCGTTTCGCCCCGGAGATCCAAGCGGTTATTGCTGACGGCAACGCTAATGAACGCAGCCGCATTCTGCGGAATCCGGCCGGGAATGACGTGATCATCACTTCGTATCCGCTGCTGCGCAGAGATGCAGAGGATTACGCCAAGCGCTCCTTCCATACGCTTATTCTGGATGAGGCGCAAATGATCAAGAATGCGGCCACACAGACTGCCCAGGCGGCTAAGCTTCTTCAGGCCCGTTACCGCTTCGCCTTGACCGGAACACCGGTCGAGAATGCGCTGGAGGACCTGTGGTCAATCTTCGGTGTAGTGTTCCCGGGACTGTTCCCCGGTAAGAAGGCTTTTCACGACCTGCAGCGGGAGGCGGTTGCCAGGCGCGCCCGTCCTTTCCTCCTGCGGCGCCTGAAGAGCGATGTGCTGAAGGAGCTGCCGGACAAAATCGAAACGCTGCAGGCCTCGGAGCTGCTGCCTGAGCAGAAGAAACTCTACGTTGCTTATCTGGCCAGACTGCGCAAGGAAGCGCTCAAGCATTTGGACAATGACAGCTTCGGCCACGGCCGGATCAAGGTCCTCGCCGGGCTTACCCGGCTGCGCCAGCTATGCTGTCATCCTGCTCTGTTCGTAGACGGGTATTCCGGCGGCTCCGGCAAATTCGAGCAGCTGCTGGAGATTATTGAGGAATGCCGCAGCTCCGGCAAGCGGATGCTGGTCTTCTCGCAGTTCACGCAGATGCTCGGGATGATCGGGCGCGAGCTGGCCCTGCTCGGCATTCCGCACTTCTACCTGGACGGGCAGACGCCTGCCGCCCAGCGTGTCGAGCTTTGCAGCCGCTTCAATGAAGGTGAACGCGACCTGTTCCTGATCTCGCTCAAAGCAGGCGGCACCGGCCTCAATCTGACCGGTGCCGATACGGTCATTCTCTATGACCTGTGGTGGAACCCCGCTGTCGAGCAGCAGGCGGCAGACCGTGCCCACCGGATCGGGCAGAAGCAGGTTGTACAGGTAATCCGTCTCGTGGCGCAGGGAACGGTGGAAGACAAGATGTACGAGCTGCAGCAGAAGAAAAAGAACCTGATTGATGAAGTAGTTCAGCCGGGGCAAGAAGCTTTGTCCAGCCTGAGCGAGCAGGATATCCGCGAGATTCTGGCGATATAAGCTGCGGCAGGCTGTAAGCAGGTAAGAGTAAGCCTAGTTTTGCGCACGGTAATGTGCCGGGAAGGAACAACGTGGAAAGGAAATGGTTCACCTTTGGCTACTGCTTTTAGAGCAAGTACATGCCAAAGGTGAACCAGCAGTGCAAATAGATAATGCTCCAAGCGACCGAAGGATTTGTATGGTCTCAGAGCGTTTTTATATGTAATTGCAAAATATTCTTTCTTCTTCAATTCTTTGAATTAAATCCTTCAACAGTCTCCGAGAAACATAACATTGCTTTTCATCCTTCAATATTATTTTTTTCTCTCTTTTATGAACGGATACTATATTAGCAATATTAACAATATAAGAGCGGTGGCATCTGAAGAATTGATTATTGTGAAGGGAGATGTCACATAATTCCCCATAAAACTCCATCACTTTTGTTTTGGTTACGAGCCTCAATTTATGTGGAATCTCCATACATTCAAAATATAAAATTTCATATAATGGAACTTTAAACTTTGAATAATTATTATCAAAAATAAAATAATCTGGTAAGTTTAATTTACATTTTTCTTGATTAGCTATCAATAAACATTCTTCTATTTGTTTTGCGAAATCAAGCTCAGCTTGTGTTTTATCAATAAAATCCAAAGCGGATACCTTATATGAATAAGTTAGTGGAGCATACTCAGAATGTGTCGTTACAAAAACTATTGATCCGTAAGGATCTCTATCCCTAATTTCTTTGGCAATTTCTAATCCTCTGTAATTCATTTTCTTAATTTGAATGTCCAGAAAATAAATACTGCTGCAGTTCGTATCAATTTCTAATAATAAGTTATCCGCTCTGGAGGTTGTAAATAAGTGGTTGCAAGAGATCCCGTGTTTTTCAAGCAATGTTACCACAATTTTTTCCAGACGCTTTTGCTGAACAATATCATCCTCTAAAATACAAATATTCATCATTTGATTACCCCGTTTTTATTAATATCAAGCTCTGACAAAACCAGCATTGATGGTAGGAAGTTTCCAAGGTAACATATCTGTTTTGGTCAAGCAGCTGCTTGACAGCATATAATCCTAAACCTGAATGATTGTTGAATTTAGAAGAATACCCTTTCTCCCAAATCTTCAATATATCAATATCCTGGCCTGCAGTTGTATTCTTAATAATAACTCGCTGGGCTTCCTTTTCTTCAATAATGGCTATTATTATTTTGGGAGATTGCGTTTCCTTCGCTGCCTCAATAGCATTGTCTAGCAATATGGAGAGAACACGGCAAAAATCTACTATATCCATATGTATCTTTTCGATAAAATCTTCAATTTCTAAATGCAAATCAATTTTAGTCTTTTCGGCAAAAAGTATTTTCGAGGCTAATATACTTTTTAGTTCAGCTACCAGAATATACTTAAGTTTAATAAAACAGAAATGATTGCTTTCCATTAAAGTGCCCGTAGGTCTAATTGTTTTTTCGTAGATTTCTTTTACAAGATCAATATCCCGCATGAGTATTGCTTGCTCAATACTAGTAAGAATGTTGACATAATCATGACGAAAGCTCTTAATTTCATCATGCAGCAGTTCCATTTGCTCAGCATAGGCGACCAGATTCTGGAACTGGGTTTCCTTGAATTTTTGATGCTCAGAATTTTTAGTTTTTATATATTGATTATTAATAAACAACATTATTCCCATTACTGCACACGTATATAAAACTATAGTGAGTATTCTTTCAGGCTGGGTTTCTCCTTCAATCTGTTCAAAGTAAAAGATAACGTGCAATAAAATTAACAATGTAGTAACCATGCTAATACTGACGATAAGAATTTTCTTTTGCTCAAGATACAAAGCTCTATGAATTCTTCTAAATAATTTAGTATTCGATATTATCAACATACGTTTTATAGACCAAACTACTATAATGGGTGCAAAAGAACACAAGGCTTGTAAGTAAAAATCATTATCTGAGAACCATTGGTCAACTAGAGCATTCATTAAATCAAAAGCATAGTTAATTAATAGATAATTCAATAAAGAATTTAATAAAATAGCACATACTGAAAAAAAGAGCGGTAACAAATATTTTCTCCATTTAAATTTATAAAAACTAAACAACACTACAAGTATTATTTCTATAAATGAATAGTTCAAATTTTCTTTTAAAATTATTGATAGCAACAAGAATACAAGTTGGCAAAGCATTATTTCAAAAAAACCATTTTTTTTATTTGAAACTAACAAAAAGATGAATAAAGTAGAAAATAATTGAATACATTGGATTATAATCATACTCCAACAAAAGACTCCTCACTGATGTAAAATATAAAAAATAAGGTAATTTATCCCTTTATTATATCAAAAACAAATTGCTAATTCCATCCAAAAAAAAGAACGAGAGAATTCTCTCGTTCTTTAAAAAGGAGTTAGCTATATTGTTAATCTTTATCAGCCGCAACTCGAGGAACAAGTCGAAGATGAAGAAGATCCGCAGGTGGAACAGCTGAAATTACTCCCCCCGGATGCCGCAATGCTTGGAACATTTTGCACATTATCAAGCTCAATGGTTTCAACTTCGATATCACGGAATAAATCCGTCAGCGTTTCTTTATTGAATTCTTTATCCATTAATAATACTTCCTCTCAATGTTTTTATCCTATTTACAGTTCTGATTATTATGTGTAAGCTGCTTTACTATGCTACAATAAATAAGCTCATGGTGAATTTTTAGAAATGGCAGGTGCAGCCCCCATATTATTTAAATTCACCCTGTGCTTTTTTCTCCATCCCGCACAACTTAACCACAGCTTGAGGAACAGGTGGAAGACGAAGATGACCCGCAGGTGGAGCAGCTAAAATTACTGCCTCCCGATGCTGCGATGCTTGGTACATTCTGTACATTATCCAGTTCAATAGTCTCTACTACGATATCCTTAAATAAATCCTTCACAGCATCTTTTCCCTTAAGTTCATTATTCATTATTATTCCATCCTCTCAAATTAAATTATTTGGTATGCTTCTTAATTTATCCGCAGCTGGAAGAACAGGTTGAAGAAGATGATGAGCCACAGGTAGAGCAACTGAAATTACTGCCTCCTGATGCTGCGATGCTTGGTACATTCTGTACGTTATCCAATTCAATAGTCTCTACTTCAATATCGCGGAACAAATTTTCTGTAATGCTTTCGCTTTGTTTGGTCGGTTGCATAAATATTTCACCTCCTTTACTTAATATACTTCTCACCTAGAATGTCGAATTGAACAGCTCTACTATAACTCCTTCGCCGTGTGCCAGGCAGCTTTCATCCAAATCAAATGACGCGGTATGGCATTGATGTTCAGGTCCGAGATAGCAGCCTATAAAAAAATATGCAGTTTCCTTAATCCTATTTCGATAAAATGCAAAATCATCACTTGAATAGCTTCTTGGGGCTTCCACCAGATTACCGCCGCATTTTCCGATAATCTCTGTTGCCTTTCTGGTAGCTGATTCTGTATTTATTAGTATCGGGTAATATGAAATTTCCTTGAAAGTCGCATTGTTTAATGCTGCTTTGTCAGAAATTCTTTTAACTAATTTAATAATTTCACTCTTCCAATCCTTTTCCAGAAAGCTTCGAATATTAATGCAAAGCGTTATTTCACTAGCGTTCACGTTATAATAGCCATTATCCCGGATATGCGGGATCTTCATCAGCTGAGTATCATTATTGAACTGATTAGCAGCCTCGTAGAGCAAGTTGAATATTTCCAGACGATCTGCCCCTTGCCCGACATGGCTGCATGCCAGATTCAACTGAACCTCAGCTGTGTAGCTGGAAGCCATCATCTCGCCTGCTGCGATTGAAAAGGAGCCCGCCTTCATATCAGGAGTGATGTGCATCCCAAACAAATAATCAATGGATAAGTTCGATATTTTTTCCATCAGATATTTAGCCCCGCCAAAGACCTCCTCTCCCGCCTGAAAAATACAGACAAGCTCATTCTCCAGTTCAGCATCATTTATTTTCTCCATCGCACTTAGCAGCATGGCCATATGGGCATCATGACCACAGCTGTGGCAATATCCTGGATTCAAGCTGGCATAATCCGTTTTCTTCTCATCCTTAACCGGCAGCCCGTCCATTTCTGCACGGAAAGCAACCGTCTTTTTAGGTTTGTCTTTACATCTTTTCACAAATACCAATCCACATTGTCCATCATAGAATGGCTCGAATAAACCCGCCCGTTCTGTAACAAAGGCTTTTATGATGGCCCGGGTCTCCAGCTCATGAAAAGCGATTTCCGGATGTTTGTGCAAACTCCTTCTTAATCCAACGAGCTCCTCCATTAATCATATCCCTCGCTTGATATTTCCTCTTTTGTAGATACTCAGTATGATAAGTACCGCCATTAGCATGAATATAATATGACTTAACAGGATCAGAAGCTCTTTAGAAAAAGACAAGTGCTGGTACACTTTTAGGATTACATTCGTCGCATAGTAACCAGGGAGCAGCATTTGAACCTTTGTAATAGCTTCGGGCATTTGCGGAATCAGCTTGTTCGTAATATTGGCCAGAATTAATATAAAGTACAACGGCATGGAAATAGACTGTAAAGTGACCACATCGAAGATGAACCCTAGCATAATACCGACAAATATAAAGTAAAGGCTTAAAATTAGTATTATTCCGCTCTGCCTGAACATGATGGCATTAATATGCAGCCCGCAAATGCCCACCCCAATCATTGCAAGCACCGCTATAATGAGCGCATTTAGCACAAACTGGACTATGGAAGCAGTGCATATATATTTAGCAATCGAAAAAGGTGTTGTTTTAATTGCAGTCAGCATATACTCTTTTTCGCGGGTAATTCTTGTACTTAATGTGATTACACCGTTGCCCAGTGTTCCGTATAAGGAACATGTGATAAATAAGATTAAGCTTTTATCATCCATTGTGCTTGATACACTGGGACCTAAATAATACAATCCTAAGTAAAATACTGCCGGGAATAAAATAGTGAACGTAAGAAATCTCTTATTTCGGATTATTTTCAAAAATTCTAATGATATCAGTGTGCCCAATTCGATCTCACCTTTTATATATGACTTGGTAGAAATCTTTCAATGAAGCTTTTCGTTTATTGACAACTATTTCTCTGTTGATTGTCCATTCAGCTAATCTCTCCGGGTAACAAGTAGTTAATTTATTATGCTCAACGAATCCGCCGGTGACTTGCTGAATCTCCTTCAATAGAGCTTCATCTCCGGCAATCTCATATATCTCCAAATTATCAATGTCACTTTTGGACAAATCCTTTTCTATCCTTCCATCCTTCAGGAACAGAAATCTGTCACAATACTCATTTAATTCATCAAAATGGTGCAGGGTAATGATTGTGGTTAGTCCTGATTTTTTCATTTCATTGATTTTATCCCAGAACTGAATACATCCTTCCAGATCCATTCCAACTGTAGGCTCATCAAGCAGTAGCAGTCTTGGATGATTTATTATTGCTTTAATAAATGTCAATTTTCTTTTTTGTCCACCTGATAACTGTTTTGTGAAGACGTTCCTGCTGGCGGACAATTCCAGTTCATTTAATAACCGGTCTATTGCTTCATTGTTTTTCTTCCCAAAATAGGCCTGTTGTGTCTGAAGAATCTCGTGTGTTTTCAGATTATCCGGGAACAAATCCTTTTGCGGCATAAAACCAATATCCCTGATTAAATCAAATCCCCTTAAAACTTCGCCCTTCTCAGGATGCAAAAAATCTAATAAAATTTCTAAAAAAACCGTCTTCCCAGCTCCATTTGGCCCCAGCAGCGCCACACACTCTCCACGTTCCACACAAACATTAAATTCATTCAGCACTGCCTTGTTATTAAAGGACTTTGCCACGTCTCTGAATTCAAACATACTCTCCCACCTTTAGGCTGTAGTCCTGCGGAATAAGTCTTGATAAACAGACAGAATCCCCCTCAATAAATAGGCGCCGCTCAAGCAAACATGACTCATACGTTAAATAATCTGTGCTGATGTCCACACACGCTTTAAGATATTCTTCAGCAAAGTATTGATTAACAGGTTCTATAGACTGCATACTTTTGATTTGAATTCTGGATCTTTGCTCCGGGAGAATATATGAAAACGATAGCAGGTTATTGCTGGTTAGCTCATACACAGGTCCAATGGAAAGCATCCTCGCCCCATCCATCTGTACGAAGCAGACCGTCCTGTTTCTGCCTGACAGCCTGATTTCCTCCAATAATGAAGTCAATTCCTGGATGGTTTGATAGAATATCAATAGATGTTCTTCGTCAGCCTCTTTATTCCCCCGGTTCCATGAGAAAAGTGGATTTAACTCTTCACATAACCCGTTTACAGGCACAAATCTGGCTTTCTTAAAAAAATTCAAAGTCAAGGCAGAGGTATACGCTCTGTTGTAAATGGAGGTTGAGTCATCAAATATCGCCTTAATCTTGTGAAGGATTTCACTTTTTTCTTTACTAATTAGAATCAATTGCTTTCTTAATTGGTGCAAGGTATGGCCGGATTCCACAGCAGCCTCATCCTGTTCATGTATTAAGGCGAGAACTGCAGTTTGATCCGCAACCTTCCTGAATGTAGCTGCAGTAAAACTCTCATCATAGACACTGCATAACTCAATCGAGGTATTCTGGTCTTCCTTCGTTATATAGAACGGATTCAACATAGTACAATGCTCACTTCCTTGGCATTTTATCCGAAGATAATAGAGTAGTGACAAAACTTGTACGGATCATTAGCAAGCCCCAAGTAATGCTCGACCTTATCACGGAAGTAACCGCAGATCGGCAGACTGTTCTTCTTCAGCAAAGTTGAGATTAGCAGCAAGTTTTGCGCCATATGACCACATTCTAGCAGACAGAGCTTATTAGAGAGCTTTCCATATTTATTGAATGCATAATAATAATCTGCGATGAAGAATAGGGAGAACGCACTTTGTAAAACATCACAATTATCTTGGTCGAGTTTGTATTTACTCATCGGGAACAGTTTTTCATAGTCCGAATCCTTAATTTCTTTATGGATTCTATACAATTTTTTCTCAGTCACAGCATAATAATAAAACCCCGGCTGCACTGACTGCAGTTTGTTAATATAAAGAAATACATGAATAGGGTAGAGCGAGCCTCCTGATGGATACATCCTGAATTCTATCTTTTCTTTTTTATTTTCTTTCATTACCAGGCGGGATTCTCCTCGTAATCCAAGTCCTTCCTCAAGCAGCACACTCAATTCTTCAAGAGTCCATGGTTTATTCAGATGATTTAATCGCGACGACTTCCTGGCCCGGATAATATCAAATAAATCACCTTCCTCAGGACACTTGTACTGCAATTCATACACATCGTCATAGGCTGCCGGTGTATAGATGCTTGGCGGCAGCAGATAATCATCATTAGGCTTATAATTAATGAACCATCCGGCCGCTCTCATCTCCTGATCATTGATTTGATTGAATAACTCAGAGTAGTTGAAAAAATCGATTTGAGAAATGTTAGATGGATTGTCCAGCTCAAACCCCTCCGATTAAGGTTGAATAGAGTTCATTTTCATAAAGCGGCTCTACTCCCAGCCGATTATTAAACATATGCATATGAGAAAATATAATCTTTCTGAAAGCTGTATCGTCATTTATAACACAATATAGTGTTGAAATTCCGGCTGCTATTTGCTGAAACAGCGCTGCGCATTCAACAAATAAAACCTGTTCAAGTCTGATTTGAATATCTTTATTACTTTTCTCATAGTTTAGCTTCAACATTTTCCGGACAGAATCCGGTAGCTCCCCAGATGAATTCCTCCAGAATTGAGTACAGTTGTTCAGGAAATCTATTGCGGGTATATTCAAATACTGGTGATTATCTAGATAAGACAGTAATTCATTCATAAAATTCAGGGCAGTCAGCCATCTTATTATGAAGCTGCTTGATTTTAATTTACTGATAATTTCAGCAGCCAGAAGACTTGAGTACATAAATAAAGTTTCGGACATGCCGATTGCTTCATTTCCGCCATACCGCTCATATTCAGGCTTGTATAGAATGTTCACTATTTCACCTTCAGGATACCAGGGAAGCTGCTCCAGCTGCCGGGTATCACCTTCACTGTTTAGATTTATTGATTCATAGTAAGCTTGTTTGCTTATCCTAATTCCGGATTTATTGGCTTGTACAAAATCATTGATCGCCTCAATTATTTCAGAATGCTCAAATTCAGACAGATACCTTAATCTTATATGAGGCCCTCCCTCCCAGTACCTAATATAAAACCATTTGCTAATGGTATTATTTAAGGCTGCTTGTTCCATCTGATTACATATATACAATATTAAAGAATCCTGTTTTAGTTGATCGTAGTAGTAGATATGATAGGAATGCCAGATCATGTCTATCCCTTCTTTCAATAGAGCATATTATGGAAAGGGGTGGGGCTCTTTGTGAGTTGCATATATCGTTCTCTTATACTGTTGTCCGAACGTCATTGGCAACATTCCCGGAACAATAATCTTCACACAAAATAATTCTTCATTCCTTAAGAAATCAGGAGTGATATCTAAATAAAGAACATCTTCAAAACAAGACAGCAACTTTGCAAGAACTATTCTTAAATATTCCTCGGTACCCTTGGAGGAGGGCTCCCCGGCATTTTTATATACATCTCTGATGTCTTTCGCGGATTCTCCGTTATCAGCAAATTGTAAGTATTTCGAATTTCGGGATGAAGAGTAATACAATACATGATCTTGAAATTCTGTTACACGCTCTGCTGATTGAATAACATATTTGGCCCTGTCCATAATCTTGGAATCGTGCCTCAACAGGTACTCATAAATAGGATAAGAAGTACAAACCTCCAGCAGGGCCGATTCCGCGGCTTTGACCGGTGAGAGATTAGTGCCTGCTGCGTTATATGCCGCCATTACTGCATTTTGGTCTTTAGACCGGACTAACGCCCATATGCTTGGGATACCTAGATCTGCTGAAATATCATACAGTTTTATCTCTTTGTTATCGCGTTTTAGAAGTACATTTAAGTTATTGATTTCCTTAATTCCAGCAGACTCCAGAGCTATTTCTGTACACTTAGCCCTGCTATACCAAGTGGAAAGAAAATTATGTCTTTCAATGACTTCATATAAACCATAGAGGATGGCTTCTTTAATACTTCCCCCTACTGCAGCGCCATTTGAGGTTTCATACAAGAAATAATTTTCCTTTTCTTTCTTTTCTTTTGAACCAAAAAAAACCGCCTGTTCAGGTATAAACACTTCCTTTCCATTCTTTAAAGAAGTCGCCCTGATCCAGTTGAATTTGAGATTATCGTCATAACGCTTTAATTTGAAGTTTGGATTGGAATACTCTTCCTCTGAATGCAAAATCAACTTCCGGGGATCTAAGGCTTGATCCTTGATCTGCCTATAAGTAGAGCATACCGTTTCCGCATCCGTCTTATTGAACATGCCTGCATATCTTTCAAAAGCTTCTACTGTACTTAAGGTCTTGGCTATCGCCCGGCTATAACCACGTCCATAACCTGATTCTGTATAATTACTTGATACCTTCAGCTGTGTTCCGAATGCAGGAATATGCTTAGACATCAGATCCAAATAGCGGTGGATAAATACGCCTCCTGAGTTGGCAGTGTACGTATCGTATAAATGGTCATAGTAGCCAATTTTATGCACTCTCTGATCATCGTTATGATTTTGTTTGAGATCAGCTGCAGCTTTAGGTTTCTTATCGATTAATTTATATCGGAGAAACTCATTATGCTTCCAGCTCAATACAAATAAGGAGTCTGAATATTCGTGCAGCAGCTCTTCCTTCTGATCAAAAGCTTTTATAAAGTTCACAAGAAATGAATCACTTGCCTCATCTGCCCGGAACGGGATTTTTTTACCGAAAAGAATCACCGGAAGATTCTTCAATCCTTGATTCCTCATTTCAATAATAGCTGCACTTAGCTTGCCGGGGTCATGCTGACTATTGAATGGGCCCATCATTAAAAGATTTTCAAAGTAGAAAATTGACATCACTCTATTTGTTGTTTCTTCCAGGTAATCTCCAAGAACATCTGTTACATAGAGTACTGTAGATGCCTCAAAGCAATCCGCTATGCGGTAAGGAATCTGTTCCTGGCTCAAAAGAGTTTTCATGTGCATAAAGGCTGCCGAATCATTCCTGATTAAGTTAATCATCAAAATCACCGATCCCTGCTATATATACATCAATATCCGCTAACTGAGGCAGCTTAGCTATCCTCAACATGAAATGATCAGAAATAAAACGATTAAACTCCTCAAACTTAAATTCCAAAGCCGGATGATTTCTTTGCTCATCAGAACTTCCGGCTACAGCCTCAGAAGAAGAAGAGATCTCCGCGAAATTATTCTGTATATATTTCACAATCAATTCTTTATCTGCCTGTTCTACAAGCTCCGTTAAGTGAGTCCCATAATAACAACAGGATGAGCCTTTATTATCAAGATGCGCCTTGACACAAATAGCATTGAATTTGGTATCCCTTGTTAATTCGTAAGTGACTTGACTATGATCGATCCCGTTAAAAGAAAACAGTTCTGCAACGGCTTGCTCATGAATGGAATCCGAATAACTCAGCTGATAAGTCTCAAGCGCAAAGAGCTGTTGTTCAAAGCAGTGCCGCACAAGCCTCTTTAACATATGATCGTAAGAGGTGAATACGATATAATTGCTGCCGTATATTTTTTTAATAAAATACTGGAAATTATTGATCATCGTATCAAAAAAAGAGGTTTGTACATCCTCACTAATGCTGTAGGTTTGATCTAAACTCTCAGATACCCGGTACGGAACCTCAATAATAGTCGTATCCTTCACCGTGATATCAAAAATGAGCCTGCCGTTTAGCGTTAACAGTGTATCGATTGATTGAAGTAAATCCCTGTCCCGGCCAGCCGGATACATGTCAGTAAAGCTCTTCACTTCAAAATCCAATACAGCCATGAGCAACTTTTCACTAATTAACGATCCATCAGCTTCGCCCTCGAACAAATAGGCTAACTCAGAATTCTTCTGCACATGGCTATAAAATATTTCTCTGTATATATCATTAACATCTGTATAATTACCGCTTGCTGTTTTCACAAGATTTATTTCATTTTTCACTCTATCATTTGAATACCAGTCTTCCCTGATATATAAAATAGTATTAGAATTTAAGGCTACATCCTTCCACGTCACCTCAGAGCTTATAAATTCAGGACGATCTGGTATAAGCTTTGCTATAGTTTCGCTGTTCAAGAATATAACTTCCTCTGGCGCTTCAAATTGTGCAAGAAGATGCTCTTTGTTCGAAGAAGGTAATTTCAGCTCCTTCAATCCGCCGTTGTGAAATAGAAATAGGTTCTGAGCGTCCGCAATTAGATATCCCGATTCGTTTTGAGCCACCCGTCATAAACATCCTTCCATGAAATTTTATAGTAAGCTTCAACAGCCTCGGCAGTCAGTCCAGTAATCTTCTGCTTCCTAAGATTGCTCATATTTAATTCCGGGAATAGAGAATATATTTCTCCCAGAATTAACCGGTACAAAGTAAAATTCTTTTCTTCATAATTTTCCAGGAATTCATTATTCTTATAAAATAATTGATGAAAACTGCTGGAATGCTCATGCCGCTCAAAAAAGGTAGCTGCCGAATAAAGAGCCTGTGTATTAACTCCTCCGTTGTTATATGAATCTCTTAGGAGCTCCCGCAGCTTCTCAAGATATTTTTCTGCTTCCTTTTCAACCGGGCATTTTTTCTCAAAAAAATCTGCTACTCCATTTTGAATAAAGTAAAGATCTTGTTCATTCCGGAATGAAATATAGTGTTTCCACTCCTTGCGTTTATCCTCATGGCCGATATCTTTTAACTGCTCAACAAAGTATTCATAATTCGAACGCATAGCCAAATAGCCTGATTTGAGTCCATCGGGGCTATACGAACCCAGCAGCATAAATAAATATGCCATTATATAGTTTTGCTGATTTTCATCAATATTCGACCAATATGCATATATGCCGGTGAGGAATTCTGTTTGAATTTTTTCAATAGCTGCTTGAGTTTGTATGCTATAAACCTTTTTTCTCGGACTAAAATTAAGATCGCCAGATATAAGCAAGCTGCCGTCCTGGAGTAACGGGAGCATAACCTCCCCATTCTCTTCCATTCTTGCTACTGCTTTAATCAGCCGCTCGGCTTTCTCATAGTCTACCGCTCCGGGAGCTGTATACAAGATATACTGCTCTTTAATGAAATCAATGAAGGGTTCATTTTCCTCTTCAATCCGGATTGAAATATGGAAACCTTGAGCATAACCCTTTTTCAATGAAACTCCCGGGCATTCATGTATAGACAGATAATTAAAAATTTCTTTCAAAAAGGTGTTCAGTCTAATATTGTCATATAAAAAGCATTTAATTGTTGTCAGCATAGAACAATATCATCCTTTATAGTGTTCTCAATAA
Organism: Paenibacillus sp. MMS20-IR301; assembly: GCF_032302195.1. NCBI lineage: Bacteria > Bacillati > Bacillota > Bacilli > Caryophanales > Paenibacillaceae > Paenibacillus > Paenibacillus sp. MMS20-IR301. Next base: position 7,405,177 of record NZ_CP135275.1, on the reverse strand, counting down.
TGTATTCCGAGATATAATCACCTTCGGCAACCGGATGTTCCTCTTCTATTAATATATAGGCTGTATTGTTGATAATACTTTTCAGAAGCCTAAAAAGAGATACCGATGACATATTAATAAATTGCGGTTTGGCATCTGTCACCTTGCTGGTTTCCTGCAACAGATCCATCAAGAAATTCCGGACATAAAAACGGCCGCCTATCCCTTGTTTTTCCAGAAAGTCATTAAGTTTTTCCCAAATATGAAAATCATCATGTTCATCCTCAATTTTTATTACACTGGTTTTTATCAGCCACTTTTTCCTTGAAATTGTACACTCCCCAACGTCACCAATACTGATTCTTGGAATAATCACAATATCATTCAATTTCTTCTCCGCTATCTTCATTCTAAGGGCGATTTCACCAAAATCAGAATAGATGGTCCCGTGAGATGACATAAGATCAAAGACATTTTGAATAGGCGGACAAAAGGCAGATATGAGCGTTCCCAAGAAGAGCGGTCTTATCTGCTCATCAGTCTTTTTATCCCGGTATTCAAGAAGTCCATTCTGCTTATTGAAATACATATAAACATCGTTCCAATCTGCACAATGCATTTGACCGTTGTCATAGGGTAAGATGAAATTTCTGGAGACAATCGGATCACGAATATTTGCGTTGAATCCGTATGAATATTGAAGATCCATTATATTTTTGGAATCAAAGAATTCTGAGATATACGTTCTGAAATCCGGGTTTACCTGCCCGTACTTCATGAATCTGGCCATAAAGTTACTGTATCCCCTGTAGATATGGTTAAGTATTATAATTTGGAACTCTTGGCTGTGCTGATAAAAAAACGAGTGTGAAATCAGATCCAGCTTCGTTATCTCACGGATTGGACCGGTAAAATGCTTGAGTTCATTTAATGTGAAAATAATTTCAGCATACGGTTCCCTATCTTCGATAGATTTCATAAAGCTTTTGGCTGCTTGATTATATTGGTTTAATACCGGCTCCTCGTAAATCTTGTTCCAAGGATAGATCCCGTTGAAAATATTAGCTTCCTCTGTCTGCTGTATAGATTCGCCAATAAATCTTAGAACCTCTGAGAGCTCCTTATTATTTCCCGGTATATAGGTTTCTCCGAACTTTTCATTAAATTTCCGGCTTACCACATACCGGCTTCTCTGGGTAGGATCAAAAGCTAATGTTAAATATTGATACTCCTCCAACAGCGGTTTTAGGTCTGCAATATGATTGCTGTCCGTTTGTTGATCATGCTTTATATAATCTATGTACAGCATATTTTTACGATTTACTTTATCCACCTGATATAAATCTGATAATTCTTCTATAATCAAGTAGATTTCTTTGGCTGTGGCAAACTCCATGATTACTTCCGTTGGGGAACATAATTCATGTAATCTCTCGAATTTACCGATAATATCCATTCTGTAATTTACTTGATACAGAAACTGAATCAGGTTTTCCAATAAATCTTTGTCTGTCTCCATAAAGTAATCCACTCTTAAAATAAATCCGCTTTTCATCAATTTTATCAGGATATTATTTCTTTGCTTCTCATCGGAAATGCTCTCCCGGAAAAGCTTATGGAAATCTGAATAAGAAAATTGCCGGCTTCTCAGTTCTTTAAAAATGTAATCGATAAGAGCATTCCTTTTAATTGAACCTAACTGCTGTGCATTATTATACAGATTTAATTGTGCCTGCTTGCTGCTTGTTGTAGTTGTAACATAATAGAAATCCCCGGATTCAATGAACGTATCGTTTATAACATATTCAAAAGAGGGCAATATAGATTCTTCAAGACAAATGGAATTTATAAGATTAAAAAGAACGGCATAATTTAACTTAGTGTACAATTTATTAACCGACTTTTTTTCTGTACCATCAAAAACGCCGGTAATTGTCAGGTTGGCTAAGGGACTTGTTTTCAATGACGCCCTAGTTAGAAATTTCAGCAGGAAATTATCCAGTTTACGCAGATTTCTATTATGTTCTTCAGTATTTGTATCTAGATAATTATTTAATTTGTTATATACTTCTTCCCCGATAGTAATACCCACTGCGTTCTGAAGCTCTCTGTTCTTAAAAACCTGTTGCAGACTTTTTCGCTCATTCTTAAAAGCTTGAATGAATTCTTCTTCGAGTCTTTGCTGAGCGGACTTGTATTTTTCAAAAATATCAATATAACAATCAAGCGCATGCTTTAATTCAGCAGTCTCTACTATCGATAAATCGGGAAATTCACCTTTAATGATTTTTCTTTTAAGTTTAAGCAGTTTTTTTCGTGCATATTCGTCGGCCGTGTATATTTCTTGCTCCATTAGCTTTATGACGTTATCCTGGGTTTCTTTAAACCGGTCGCCTACTTCATTCTTTCTCTTCAGCAGTACAAGCAGATTGTCTTCCATTAGAAAATGCATTGAACTAATTGAGAAACTAGTATCTCTACGGATAAACACTGGTGAAATAGTCATTTTAAAGTTCTCCTTTTACGGATAAGGATGCATGCCCACGTTTACTTCATATGTTACCATTTTCCAATAATTCGCAATCTGCCTTAATCTCTGCTCAGAAATACTTATGTAATCTGCTCCAAACCAAAGTTGCTGGAGGCCAGGAATCACTACTTTGACCGCTTTAATGTTGTAATCTATGAACCCTTTTGGAGTAAGATCTGCAATATACACATTTCCATAGAGCTGCCCGATTTGCGTTAGCAAATGCTGCAACTTCGCAGTAAGGTTGATTTCGGCGGGGATAAACTCAGGAAAATTATCGTCAAAGTCTTGTTCCTCTATCGTATCCCCAAACAAAAAGTCGAATTCTCCCCGCATTTGTGGTAAAGCGTACAATAACGGATGATCCTGCATAACACTAACTTTACCGCTTAATACCCTCAAGGCTTGTTCTTTAATTGTGTCAAAATCTGTATAGGTAAGGAATGCATATAGCATTTCTTCAAGGGCTTTATCCAAAGCCTTCGCTGGATCTATGCTTATCCCTGTTGTCGTGTAGGTGGCAAATGAAGGTTCCACACAACCCTCTGCAAATAACCATATTGTTGGAATTCCAAGTTCGGTAGTTATATCGAAGCAGTGCAAACTATATCCAAGCTCCTGGATTCTATTGATTGCAGCTATTGTTCCTTTACTTTTTACAGAAGATAAGTCTATTCGCTTGGGCCTTCTCCTCAAATACCAGTGATTCAGAAATGCATCTCTTTCTATTACTTCAAGCACACCATAAAAAACAGATTCTATAAGGTTTGTGCCTACTGAATTTCCATTTGAATTTCCAATAATAGGTAAATTATTATTCCTGCGGTGTTTGTAATACACCAGTTCCTCCGGAATTAATACTTGATTCTGTGCTTTCCATGAGAACACCTCAATCCAGTCAACAACAGTTTTGTTTTGTCCTTCTAAACCAAACTCTTGTACATTCACAATCTTTTTCTTTTCTTCAATGAGTTTGTCGTAACTTCCACGGTAAGTAACCTGATTGCTGGGTTTACATGTACCGGAATATCTTTCAACAGCTTCTAAGATCGCTAGCTTCATGCTTTGCTCAGAATTTCCTTTAAGACTGGAAGCATTCATATATTGGCCAAAATGATGATTAAAGAAGAAAACATCACTTTTATATAACCCCTCCTTGTACTCTTGTCTGCTCATGAATATCGGCAACTCTGAACAGATCATCTCTAATAATTTGTCTGAGGGCGGGGTTTGATAATAATTATTTGCTGCTTTTACGGGAGCTATATATTGAAATTCCTCTTGCCGGATCTGATTGACATTTGCACTTGTACACCCGGGGCATCCATGTCCTTGAACAAACACCTCTTGTTTAATGCTCCATGGATCATAAGTAACGGACAAGTAACTTAAAGATTCACCCCTACTTGATTTATGCGGGGGAAAATCAATCGTCCTATTCAACAGTTCCCCCTTGATTCTCTTTATAGTTTCAAAGAGCCGGGTATTAGAATTAGAGATAAAGAAGCTTTCATAATATAAATTCAGCCTGCTTAAAAAGCTGTTTACACAATTTCCCCCTTGCGGCTTCAGTGGAAATACATACAGTTTGGAATGCCCGACAGCAACACAAACATCAACTTTGCGGTGCAACTCAATTTCTTTACCGGTAAGTGAGATGAATACAGACATCCCCGAAATCCGCAGATATAAGTCAGAAATGGAATTATTGGGACAACCTGTTTCAATCCTATCCAAGATTGCCGCAATCAGATTCATTTCCAGCTCCTCTTTCCTCTTCTCTTTTACAACAATATAGTAGCTCAATCGCCTTTTTTTAAGTCTTTGCTCCTAAAAGGTGATTTTTCCATCTTAAAAGGTAATATTAGGATTTTTTGCAGAGGCATAACAAAATCGTTGGCCGTGCAGCTGCGCATCAGATAAAACACACAAAGGGACGTCCGTCAGCCATCGGCTCGGAGGTCCCTTTGTGCTTGTAAATTATCCTTTTATACTAGAATCCACTAACGGTTCTAGGCAATGGTAAGACCGCCGCTGGCATAACCGGCCACAGTAGATGCTACATCCAGACCGGCAGTTACACCTGCTGAGAAGACCATCAGCAGACGGGTTCCGGCTGCTACCGGTATGCTGAGTCCTGAAGTTAAGCCGCTGCTGATCGTGCCAAGGGCAAGAATACCTGTCAGCGGAGGTGCCAGCGTTACCGACGCTCCGGGAACAGCGGTGAAGCTGTTATTCGGGGTCGTGGACTGGAACAGCTGCGCTGTTATGCTCACGGTTGAACCTACAAGGGTAAGAGCAGCAGTCGTACTGAAATAAGCTGCCAGTGAAGTAATCGTTCCGGCACGCGGAACCGAGAAGGCGAAGTTCAGCAGCGTTCCCGCCGCACCTGTCAAGTCAATTACTCCGCCATTTACGCTGACACCTCCAGCACTGTTGCCGAAACCAACCAGGCTGGAAGTATTCAGCAGCCCGCCAAGCACGGTTGTGAGTGCCGCAGGAAGCCCGGAAGCATAAGGAATCACCGCTCCTGACCCGGTGGCACCTGTCGCCCCCGTTACTCCGTTCGTTCCTGTTGCACCGGTCGCTCCGGTACCTCCGGTCGCTCCAGTACCTCCAGTCGCTCCAGTACCCCCGGTCGCTCCGGTACCTCCGGTCGCTCCAGTACCTCCGGTCGCTCCAGTACCCCCGGTCGCTCCAGTACCTCCAGTCGCTCCAGTACCCCCGGTCGCTCCAGTACCCCCGGTCGCTCCAGTACCCCCGGTCGCTCCAGTACCCCCGGTCGCTCCAGTTGCACCTGTCGCTCCAGTATCTCCGGTCGCACCTGCCGCTCCAGTACCTCCTGTCGCGCCTGTATCGCCCGTCGCTCCCGTTGGCCCCATAGGTCCCGTGGCCCCGGTAACACCGGTGAGATCGCTCAGCAATTCTGCAGAAACCAGACGATGTGCGGTAACCAGCTCACCCGTGCTGCTCTTACCCCACACGGATACCTGAATCGGATCATCTGCTGCAGCCGGTGTTGTGAACGTAAATTCAAAAGCATCTAAATCCGCAAAATAGGTAGTCGTGATCGCTTGATCCGGATCTACGGTAATGGCTTCGCTAACATACAGCACCCTTACTCCGCCGCTCATATAATATCCCTGAACCGATATCGTTGAAGCAGCAAAGGGACTGCGGTTATCAATTCTGACCGTAACCTGGGTGGTCGGTCTTACGCCGCTAACCATATTATTTTCTATCGGTCCCGTGGATAAAAACCCCATCGTTTCAAGCACTCCTTTACATAATATAATGTTGTGTACTCGTTATACTTCCGGGTTTAAAATCTCCTGCGAAACCACACGATGGGCATCTACCAGCTCACCGGCAGCGTTTTTGCCCCATATGGAAATTCCGAGCTCCTCCACTGCTGCTTCTCCAGTTGTAAAAATAAATTCAAAGGCATCCAGATCGGCAAAATAATCCCTGGTCACCACTTCATTCGGAGCAATAGTAATAACCTCACTTACATACAGCGTTCTTGTTCCATTAAGCAAATAGCCCTGAATACTGACTGCGGACACGCCCATGGCATCCCGCTTCACCAGCCTGACCGTAACGGTCTGCGTGGGTCTCACTCCCGATACGGCATTATTCTCAATCGGTCCTGTTGATAAAATCGGCATACCGCCCTATCCCTCCTTCCTGTCTAGCATTGTTGCCTGTGAAACTCTCTTACTAGCAACGATTGATGATTAATCGCACACTATATTCATATTCGCGCTGGCGCTTATCGGTGTGGACATGGGACTGGTCCTATTCACCAAAATCTGCAGAAATGCATATTATTTAGTTAAGGTAAGACCGCCTCTGTGCCGCTATTCTGCATGAATGCTACGTGGAAGAAGGGAGTCCTATGCCCCCTCCTGGAAAAGGAAAAAAGACCGCCGCCGGCGCCAAAAAAACACCGGACAATTCCAAAACCCAGATCCCCAAAGGGCTGGAATTTGCAGTGGCTGCCCTTCTTTTGTCCGGCAAGCTGAAGGTTGACTCTGTCCAGATGTATACGGATGCCTCACTGTTCGTCAGTCTGGTGGGCAAATATAAAACGCTCAGTGATTTAAGCAGCAGCAATGTCGACAAGCTGGTCAGCTTCCTCGATGACAACAGCAGTCTGACGCTGAATGAGATTATGGCCGCCTTGAAAAAGAAAGCCGAAAACTCCTGATCACCTACTAAGAAGTGAAAGCGGGGTACGGGATATGGACAGTTTTGACGGAGAAGGCTTTGCCGGAGGGCTACTGCTGGTTATAGTTATTGCGCTATTGATTTATGGCTCAACAGACATCAAGGATCTGACAGGCGCGCCGACTGCGGATTAGTTACCTCTTGCTTTCTTCCAGAAATTCGCTATACTGATTAAAATCAATATTCAATCGATGACCGGGAGAGTAATGTCCATGAGATCTAGTCCCCAGCGAGCCGGGAGAGTGTAAGCCGGTACAGATCCTGAGCATGAAGCGCACCCGTGAGATGGACTTCTGAACCTGAAAGTAGGAAGCCCCGGCTAAGGACCGTTAACCTGTGAGGTGGCTGAACTGCAGGTTCGGCAACGAGAGTGGTACCGCGAGCGCATAAGCCTCGTCTCTTTTAGAGACGAAGGCTTTTTTTGTCTGATTTTTTTTCACAAATGTATGGGAGGTACTTATTCATGTCAACATTAAGCCAAATCATCAAAGACAGTCTGGAGCAATGTATTCAAAAGGTAGCGGGAAATCTGGAAATCCCCGGTATCACTCCGGTAAACGTGGCTCTGGAGCAGCCTGCGAGTGCGGATCATGGAGACTTCTCCAGCAATATTGCCATGCAGCTGGCCCGTACCCTGCGCAAGGCCCCGGTGGCCATCGCCGGACTAATCGCTCATGAGCTTACCGCTTCAGGTGCTGTGAACGGGCTGCTGCAGAGAATTGAGGTTGCGCCGCCCGGGTTCATTAATATGTATATCGACTGGGCGAAATGGGCCTCCGCAGACTTCACACTGCCGCAGGCAGCCGGCGAGAAGGTGATTGTGGAACATACCAGCGTTAATCCTAATAAAAGTATGCATATCGGGCACTTGAGAAACTCCTGTATCGGGGATGCGCTGGTTAGAATTCTGCGGCACACCGGGCACACCGTCGAGGTACACAACTACGTGGACGATCTCGGTAACCAGCTTGCAGATACGGTGGCCGGCCTGCTTAACGTTCCGCTTGCGGGGGAGCATGTCCGTTTCGGGGATTACTGCTGGGACATCTATGCCGAGATTAATAAAGAATATGCGCAGCATCCGGAGACGGTGCAGAAACGGACGGAGATTCTTCATGCGCTGGAGCAAGGAGACGGAAACACCGCCTGGATCGGTACCCTGGTCGCCGAGAAGATTGTAAAAGAGCATGTGGAGGAGATGCGCGGCTTCGGCATTCATTACGATCTGCTGGTGTGGGAGAGCAGTATCGTGAAGGAAGGCTTCTGGGCTTCGGCATTCGACCTTCTGTCACAGACGGATGTGTTTGTCCGGGAGACGGAAGGCAAGCTCGCCGGCTGCTGGATACTGAAGCAATCTGCCGCTGGTGATGGTACCGCACAGGACCTGGAAGAAGAACATCAGAAGGATAAGGTACTGGTGCGTTCGAACGGAATTTTGACCTATACCGCCAAGGATATTGCTTATCACCTGTGGAAATTCGGCCTGCTGGATAAGGACTTCGCCTACAGCGAGTTTAACAGCGGGCTGTGGACGACCGGACTTACGGGTGAGGCGCGGCCTTTTGGACAGGCGGACAAGGTAGTTAACGTCATCGATTACAGGCAGGAATATCCGCAGGCGATGGTTAAGCAGGCCTTCCAGGCGCTGGGGTACACCAGTCAGGCGGAACAGCTGCATCATGTCAGCTATGGAGTGGTGTCGTTGAGTCCGGCTTCCGCTGCCGGGCTTGGCATTGATACGTCCAGCGCCAAAAGCTCCTACGCCATTTCCGGGCGCCAGGGAATCGGCATTAAGGTGACCGAGCTGGTCCGGCTCATGGAGAATACAATCGAAGCCACCCGTTCGGATAAAAACGGCCTGTCCAGCCGGCTCATCGCCACCGCTGCCATCCGCTACTACCTGCTGCGCTTCAATCTCGGTACGGAGATTGTATTTGATTTCAAGCAGGCAATGGAAGTCTCCGGCAACACCGGCGTCTATCTGATGTATGCTTATGCCCGGGCCAGCCGTGTGCTTAGCAAGGGTGAGGGCTTGGCGGCTTACGGCCACGCACGGGCGGATAGCGGCAACGGCGGTTATGATAGCGACAGCGGGAATGGCAGCAGCGGAGGCGTTGACGGCAATGCTGTTTGCAGCGGAGGCAGCAGCCTGCCACCTTTCCCGCCCCAGCTTGAGGCAGCCGAGCTAGCCTTGCTGAGACAGCTTAGCTTATGGCAGGATACGCTGTACACGGCCAGCCGGGAGCTCACACCGAATACGGTCTGCAACTATGCGCATAGTCTGGCATCCCTGTTCAGTAACTTCTACTCCGCCTGCCCGATTCTCAAGGGTGAGCCTGGCAGCATTGCCTTCCGCCTCTGGCTCACCCGGCGTTTCGCCGCCACCTTAGGCGAGGCGCTTGATGTGCTGGGCCTGCCTAAGCCCGAGCGGATGTAAGTTGACATCCGCCACGAACACAGGCCTGCCTGTCAGCAAGGATGCTGCCTGGTGACGTATATGATAGTTACTCTGATGATCGACGCAGGCTTACGGGGGTTGAGTAATATTTGGCTAGGGTGGCGTGTGGCGTGGAGTGACATGAAGTGTGGAATAGCATAAAAGTGCGGAGTGGCTAGATGCAGGGTGGGCGGGAAAGTCCCAATATGCGGCAGAGTGCGGGATGAGAGTACCATCCGCTATCCATGCGGACACAGAGGACGTTATTTAGCGGTAAAACCAGCTTTTCTAATTCTTGCGGACACAGGAGGCGTTATTTGGCTCATTTCAGCTCCGAATGAAGGTAAACGGGTTACTTAACGGCATCTGTGTCCGCATAGCCTGCGAAAAGCTGTGTTCTGCCCAAATAAGGTCTCTCATGTCCGCAAGGATACAGCCTGGTGACGTGTAGATGCTTGTTACTTGGATGATCGCTGTCGGCTTGCGGGGGTTGAGTAACTTAGCGGCTATGGCGGCGGGCTGATTGCGAAGCTGGTGCTAACGAAGCGGATGCTCAGGCGTTCCTCGGCTGACGCCCCGGCTTCTCATCCCCCGGGCGCAAAAACAGCCTTCCCGAAGGAAGGCTGTTTACTTACGTCCCGGAAGGGATACAGCCCATTTGGGCTGATTGCGAAGTGTTCCTATCGAAGCGGATGCTCCAACGTACCCTCGCTGACGCGCCGGCTTCTCATCCCCCGGGCGCAAAACAGCCTTCCCGAAGGAAGGCTGTTTACTTACGTCCCGGAAGGGATACAGCCCATTCGGGCTGATTGCGAAGTATTCCTATCGAAGCGGATGCTCCAACGTACCCTCGCTGACGCGCCGGCTTCTCATCCCCCCGGACGCAAAACAGCCTTCCCGAAGGAAGGCTGTTTACTTACGTCCCGGAAGGGATACAGCCCATTTGGGCTGATTGCGAAGTGTTCCTATCGAAGCGGATGCTCCAACGTACCCGGCTGCCGCCCAGGCTTCTCATCCCCCCGGACGCAAAACAGCCTTCCCGAAGGAAGGCTGTTTGCTTACGTCCCGGAAGGGATTCGAACCCCCGACCGTGCGCTTAGAAGGCGCATGCTCTATCCGGCTGAGCTACCGGGACATATATGAAATCAGTACTATGTAATAACGCAACGTTATTTATTATACCTGATTCACAGAAAAAATCAAGACTTAACTCTCCCGGAGGGCAAATCGGCAGCAGCTGCCAACCTCTTTTTACCGGGAACACGGCATCCGGCAAAAAAAAAAGAAGCCTCCGTACCTGCGGTACAACAAGCTTCCTGCTCTATTGTTCAGCCTATAGATTATTATCGTTTTATGCGATTCCTTGCTACGCGAGGCTGCGGCTAGCCGTATTGCCGGAAGTGCTCGCCCAGCTGTTTCTTCAGATTACCGAAGATCAGCAGCTCGCGCTGGAATTTGGAGCGTTCATCCTCCGGGCTCATTACGATGCTGCCGGTGAAGCCGGTAACCGTAACATCCTTGAAGGCATCATGCAGATTGTTGTCAAACCAGTCGGTGGCGGTATCCGCATCATTCGTCAGAATCCGGACAATTTCGTAACCTTCCTCGCGCCGGTCCTCCACAATATACACCAGCAGTGCGGAATCGCCGACTGCCCCGGGCAATACGCCAACTTCTGCACAAGGTGCACCGTCATACTCAGTCATTCTGCGGATTTTGGCGTCTTTAATGTAATACACTTGTCATCCATCCCTCCTGGCAAATTTCCCTCTCCTCTAGTGTTCGGATAAGGACATACATTTTATCCCTTCAATCGGCATATATCTGTATTACTTGGCAAAAAAGAAAGGACAGACAACAATCGCACAAAAAGAGAGGATGAACCAGCATGTGCGGAATAACCGGATTCGTCCAGTGGCGCGGTGATCTTACAGGGCACTCGCAACTGCTTGTCAGAATGACTGAAACTTTAGCAAACCGCGGACCGGATGCAGCCGGCACCTGGATTTCGGGTCCCATTGCTTTTGGACACCGCAGACTCAGCGTCATCGATCCTGAGAACGGCGCACAGCCGATGATTGCCCGCCAAGATGATAAGGTGTACGCAATTGTGTATAACGGCGAGCTATATAACGCCCCGGAGCTGAAAAAAGAGCTCAAGCAGCGCGGGCACCATTTCCTCACCGAATGCGATACCGAGGTTCTGCTGCATGCCTATATCGAATGGGGGCCGGACTGCACGGAGAAGCTTAACGGTATCTTCGCTTTTGCCGTCTGGGACAGTCTGCGTGACCAGGTATTTCTGGCCCGTGACCGTCTGGGAGTGAAGCCTTTATTCTACAGCCAGGTAGACGATGTCTTCGTATTCGGCTCCGAACCAAAGGCGCTGCTCCAGCACCCTAAGGTTCAGCCGAAGGTCGGACCGGAAGGACTGGCCGAAATCTTCATCATCGGTCCGGCCCGGACACCGGGACAGGGTGTATACAAAGATATATTCGAGCTTCGCCCGGGTCATGCCATGATTTACAGCCGCAGCGGAACCCGCATCTATGCCTACTGGCAGCTGGAGAGTGTCCAGCATACAGAAACCATAGATGAAACCGCCGCCCGTGTACGCGAATTGCTGCAGGATACGCTGGAGCGCCAGCTGGTCTCGGATGTGCCGGTCTGCTCCCTGCTCTCCGGCGGGCTTGATTCCAGCGCCTTGACGGCACTCGCCGTAGATTATTACAACCGGACCGGCCAGGGCCGGGTTGATACCTTCTCTGTCGATTACGTAGACAATGATAAGCATTTCAAGAGCCATACCTTCCAGCCCGGAGCAGACGGCCCCTGGATTCGGCGGATGATTGACGAGCTGAATACGAATCATCATTTTATTGCATTCGATACTCCGGAGCTGGTAGCAGCACTCGATAACGCCCTTTACTCCCGCGATCTGCCGGGAATGACCGATGTAGATTCATCCCTCTACCTGTTCTGCCAGGAGATTAAGAAGAAGGCCACGGTTGCGATTTCAGGAGAAGCAGCAGATGAAATCTTCGGCGGCTACCCCTGGTTTCACCGCGAAGAGATGCTCTCTTCCGGCACCTTCCCCTGGTCTGTAGCTCCTAAGATGCGTGCAAGCCTATTGTCGCCGGAAATCAATGAGTGGATACGCCCGCTGGAATATTTGGGTGACCGTTACAGCGATGCTGTAGCCGAAGTGCCGCGGCTGGACGGCGAGACCGGTAAGCAGGCGCAGATGCGCGTGATGTCCTATCTCAACATTACCCGCTTCATGCCTACGCTGCTGGACCGCAAGGACCGGATGAGTATGGGAGTGGGCCTGGAGGTCCGCGTTCCTTATTGTGACCACCGGCTGGTGCAATATGTATTTAATATCCCTTGGGAGATCAAGACGGTCGGCAATCGCGAGAAAGGTATTCTCCGCAAGGCGCTTGAGGGCGTATTGCCGGATGATGTACTCTACCGCAAAAAAAGCCCGTATCCCAAAACCCATAACCCGGCCTATCTGAACAAGGTGCGTTCGCAGGTGCTGAGCATTCTGGATGACCCCTCCTCACCGCTCCTGCCGCTGATCGATCCCGCCAAAATCCGGGAAATTGCCGCATCACCGGAGTCCTCCAGCAACCTGCCGTGGTTCGGCCAGCTGATGTCCGGCCCGCAGTTATTCGCTTATCTGGCCCAGGTGGATCTGTGGCTGCGGAAATATAATGTGTCCATCGGGTAAAGATCCGGGCTTCATCTCCGTTTCTGCGGGATTTAACCGTAACAGCAATCAGGCAGCCCAGGCTCCGGGGATAACCCCGGGAGTCTGGGCTGCTGTTCAATTCAGTTCCTTTTCATAGATCGCCAGCAGCCTCCGGCCAACCTCCTTGAGGTCATTATCCAGTACCTCCTGATAACCCCGCTCCGTCAGATCCGGAAGTCTCCGCTCCAGCATGGCGGCAATCTTCTCCCGGAACTCGCTGATTGTCCTCCCCTTATACACGGTCTCGCCCTCTTTCAGCCATTCAGCATAGATGGGGATATCGCGCAGAAGGACCGGAACCTGACTGGCCAGCGCTTCCAGGAGGACAATCCCCTCCGTCTCCTCATGGCTCAGGAAGAGGAACAGGTCACTGCCGGAGTAAGCATCACGCAGCTCCTGCCGGTCCACATATCCTGGGAAGTGAAGATTAGGCAGCTTCCGGGAGATCGCCTGCTTCACCTCCCGGGGAATGAGGTTCGGGTTGGTATAACCGAACCAGTAGAACTGGTATTCTGGCAGCAGTCCGGCAAGCGTAACGAAATCGGTGATGCCTTTGCGCTGAATGTAATGCCCGACTGAGATTACTGCTTTGTCACCCGGCTGCAGCCCGTATTTGCTGCGGAATCTTTGCCTTGCCGACTCCTCCGGCCTGAAGAATTCCGTATCTATGCCGTTGGACAGGCTATAGACGGGCCGCTTCAGGTTGTAGCCTTCCAGCAGTTTTTTCGAATAGCCGGTAGGTGTAATGATGATATCCCCGCTATTGTAGCAGTACGTAATCCAGCGCTTGAACAGCGGCGCCACCACATTGGACCCGCGGAAGGAGTTACGGAAATCCTCCATGGTAGAGTGCGCATAATAGACAACCTTTTTCCCTTGCCGCTTCGCCCGCCAGCATATCAGCAGGGAATCGGGAAAAATCGTATTCAGATGGACAGCATCATAGCTCTCCCTGGCATCCATTGTGCTCGGCATGTTCATCAGCGCAAGCGTTTCTTGCTGCTGGCGCATAGCTTGTCCGATCCCGCTTTTGGCTACAATCCTCATCAGGCCTGAATAGATTAGAATTCTCATGTCCGTATCCCTCATCGCTGCAGCAGCGCCACAATGTTCTGGAATACCAGACTCAGCCCGAAGCTGTACAGCGCAATAGCCATTGGTTTCCCGAACAGGATCACTGCCGTGAATTTTTGCAGAGTCATCTTGGTGGTTCCTGCCAGATAACACAAGAAATCATCCGGTGCCACGGGCAGGAAGATGGCTATGGTGAACATTTTGTCGAAGTTATTATTGGTCTCCGTCCAGGCCACATATTTCCGGTATAGCTTCGGGGGAAACATGCTCCTGACAATCGGTGTACCGTATCTCTTGGCTATGAGAAAAGCGCAGATTGACCCCAGGCAGATACCGATATAGTTATAAGCGAAGCCCAGCAGGGGGCCGAAGATCAGCACACCGGCAAGACAGCCGATGCCGCCGGGAAGAATGGGCACGATCACTTGCACCGCCTGGAACACTATAAACAGGATCGGTGCCCAGGGGCCAAACCGGGCAAGAAACTGCTGCAGTGCAGATTCCGAATAAAAGATCCGTGTCTGCAAACCGTAAGCAATAAAAATCAGACAACCCAGCAGACCAAGCACCGTCAGCAGATTCATCTTGCTGCGCAAATTTCCTTTTGTCATGTATGCACCTCGGCAGACTGGATTTATCGAACCGGCGACATTACATAATGCCCCTCCGGCATTCCCTGCATTTCTGCGATTGTCTTGATGTAGGTTTCCTCAATCCGGGCCGCAAAAGCGGCAGAGGAATAATTGCTGACAGCATGAGCCCTGGCCCCCGCCGACAGCTCCCGGTAATCTTCTCCGTTCTGGATAATTGCCGTGAACTGGGCATGAAACTGTTCAAAGGACGTATACTGCCAGCCGTTCACCCCATCAATGATCACCTGATCAAGACACGGGTCCTTCCTGCATAGTGCCGGCAGCCCGCTCGCCAAAGCCTCTACGTAAGTCAGCCCTTGGGTCTCGCTTTGTGAGGCACTTACAAAAATATCGCCCATGCGGTAGTATTCCGCCACTTCCTTCGGCGGGACCATTCCCGCAAACACTATCTTATGCGCCACCTTCAGCGTCCGGGCCAGCTGCTCCAGGCTTGCGCGGTTCGGTCCATCTCCCACAATCAGCAGCGTGACGGCTGTATTATTCATTTTGGCCAAAAACTCAATAATTTCTTCCAGATTCTTCTCCTGCGCCAGCCTGCCGACAAACAGCAGCACCGTATCAGTCTCTGGAATATTAAGCTTTTGCTTGGCTGAGGCCCGCTCCGCCTGCTGCACAGGCAAGCCGAACCGGCAGAGGTCTATGCCTGTAGGCACCACTTTGATGTCCTGGGTAACCCCATAACCGCTGAGCAGGTCGGCAACCTTCCCGGTCGGGGCAATGACTCCCTGGGTTTTGTTCAGGATGTTTCTGGAGAATGCCGCAACCAGCGATCTGCCCCATTTCTCATTCAGGAGGAAATAATGCGTATAATCCGCGTACACGGTGTGGTAGGTATGGATGATGGGGATGCCGAGTTTTTTGCCGATACGCCGTGCCATAAAAAAAGTACTGAATTCACACTGGGAGTGAATAATATCCGGCTTCCACTCCAGCAGCTCATCGATATACTTGCTTGCCAGAGCGGTTCTGATCCGCGCTCCCGGATAGATGACTCCGGCGCCGAGCGAGCCGATGTAAGTAACTCCGTCCTTGTAAAAGGATACTCCGTTCCCGGACAGGGTCAGCACACGCACCTCATGCCCCAGCTGCAGCAGCTCTCTGCGCAGATTCACTACGGAGGTTACAACTCCATTTACAACAGGCTCATACCAATCAGTCGTTATAAGGATTCTCATACGTAACACTCCTCTGCTTTCATTGCAAGCTGAAGCAAGCCCGGCAATAAACCTTCCTTTTTTTGGTTATTTACATTGTACTACACTATTATTAAAACCCTCTTAACAATTTATAAACGGAATATTAACATATCTGCCTGCCCGCAGCCGTAAACTCCGGAATATTGAGCGAAACGTTAATGCTGAAGCTGAATTCCAGGCTTTCCTCCTGAAATTTTATGGTGTAAGTGACGATATAGGGAGTTTCAATATAATATAGCGTAAGCTTAAGCGTATCGCCGGCCGGTATAGCGGCACAGGTGATGATCTGCTGGCGGTGCAGCGCAAGATCCTTATAGAATACGCCTTCTGCTGCGCTCGGCTTCGTATAGTCAAAGGGCAGGGTCTGATCCCGCTCATCCCCGTATACCATATGAAGCTCCAAGAGCGTTTGATTCGGGGAAAAAGCAATGCTCTGCAGCCCGTGCGGATTCCCGCTGATCCGGTAACGGCTGCTGCGGGCAGCCGCAGGCCACTTCTCCGGCAAGGACAGCTGCGCCGCCGGCAAGCCGGAAGCCCCCCATTCCGTTAATTGCTTCAGCAGACTGGCATGATGCCCGGGTTCCTCAGGCAGACTGTCCGTGTCAAGCGCATCCATAATATATTCAAAAATCAGATCCAGCAGGCTCTGCAAGCGGCTCATGCTCTTGAAGCCGGCAGTGACGGCTATGACCATATGCTGCTCCGGCGCAACCAGGCAGAGCTGGCCAAAAGAGCCGTCGCCCCGGTAACAGCCTCTCCGGCAGAGATGGAACTGGTAGCCATAGCCCTGCGCGGAATCGATCCGCCCCTGCACCCCGGCCCGGTTATCACTCTGCTCCTGTACCGCCTTTGCAAGGTACTCCGCGGATACGATCCTCTGCCCGTTATACATACCTTGCTGCAGCAGCATCTGTCCGAACTTGGCTATACTTTCTGTAGACAGGCTGAGGCCCATCCCGCCGGCCGTAATACCCTGCGGGCAACTCTCCCACGATGGCTCCGGAATGCCGAGCGGCCCGAACAGGCGCGGCATCAGGTACCGGACTAACGGCTCGCCGCTCACCCGCTCGATGATGGCCGCAACCATATAAGTCGACGGGGTGCTGTACCGGTAGCGGCTGCCTGGTTCATGTTCTACCTTTTGGGCGAGAAAAGCGCTGACCCAGTCCTGCTCCCGGACCACTGCCGGATAAATATCCTCTTCATGGCCGGCATTCATCGAGAGCAGATGGTGTACCGTCATACGGGCCAGGTGCGGCGATACCGCCTCCGGCAGCTTGTCCGGAAAGAAGGAGATTACCGGATCATCCAGCTTCAGCAGCCCCTCGTCCCAGGCGATTCCTGCCGCTATGGAGGTGAAGCTTTTGCTAAGCGAATAGAGCAGCTGCGGCGTGCCCGGGCGGTACGGCTTCCGGATAAACTCTGCAGTGACCTGCCCCTGCTGCAGCAGCATGAAGCTGTTCACCTCGAGCCCCTGCTCCCTGACCGCTGTAAAGAAGCGGCTCAATGCCTGTGAAGATAACCCGTGCTTCTCCGGGACCTCTCTAATCAGTTTCAAGGGGACACACCCTCCCATTTCATTCCATTTGCCTTAATCATAAAAGCTGCGGCAGCGGATGTCGATGAGCTTTGCTGCCTAATTAACGGGGCTTTGCGGCAAAGCAAAAAGCAGGCCCACGAAGGGAGCCTGCTTTTTGTATACGCCTCCACCTATAGATTGAACTGAGAATATAGACATATAGGATGAAAGTTTCATTCTCAAAAGTTGAAATTATCCGGGTCCGGGCCGAAGCGGCGGTTCTGATTAAGGTCCTCGATCGCCTGAACATCCTCATCGCTCAGCGTGAAATCAAAGAAGCCGGCATTCTCAATGATCCGCTCAGTATGCACAGATTTCGGAATCGTAATTACACCCTGCTGCAGATCCCAGCGGAGCACAATTTGCGCTACGGTCTTGCCGTACCGCTCAGCCAGCTCCTTCAGCAGCGGCACATCCAGGTTGCCCTGCATCAGCGGGCTCCAGGCTTCGAGCTGAATATCATGCTCCCGCGCATACTTCAGCAGTTCGCGCTGAGTCAGCAGCGGATGGAATTCCACCTGATCCACCACCGGCACCACTCCGCTATCCTCAATAATGTCCTGCAGGTGATGGATCTGGAAGTTGCTGACGCCAATGGACTTGACCAGCCCTTCCTTTTGCAGATGGATCAGCGCTTTCCAGGTCTCTTTATACTTCCCGGCAACCGGCCAGTGAACGAGATACAGGTCAATCTGTTCCAGCCCCAGCTTCTTCCGGCTGACTTCAAACGCCTTCAGCGTGGATTCGTAGCCTTGATCCGGATTGCGTACCTTGGTAGTAATAAACAGTTCTTCCCGGGGCACTCCGCATTCACGGATTGCTTGTCCGACCCCTTCTTCGTTGTTGTAGCCGGCGGCTGTATCAATACTGCGGTAACCGGTCTCCACGGCAGATTTCACGGCATGAATGACCTCTTCACCGTCCTTGGTCTGCCAGACGCCAAGGCCCAGCCACGGCATGGTCACTCCGTCATTCAAGGTAGGCCCGCCTGTAAATGGTGCGTTTAATTGACTCATAATTTTACCCTCCAAGCCTAATTTGAGTTCATCAAGCATCCTTAACCTTAAATCCGGCTGCGTAATCACCCGAAATCAGAATCAGCTTAGTTCTTCTCAATCAGCTTGAAATCATCGAAGTGGAACTCCGGGGACACGATACAGGAGACCAGCACCGGCTCTTCACCAAGCGGGCGGGCAGCCTGCCAGACACCGGCCGGGATGACCACCTGCGGCTGCTGGCCGGCGGCGATATCGGAACCGAGAATCACTTCCGTGACATTCTCCGGCTGCGCACCGCTGCCGCCCAGGCTCAGCACAACCGGGCTGCCGGTATGATGCAGCCAGATTTCAGCGGACAGCACCGTATGCCATTCCGAAGCTTCATCTGCATGCAGCAGGAAATAAATCGAGGAAGCCGAGGCACGCGGCCCCGAATACCTTTCCCCCAGCGCCTCCCGGGAAATCTCAAAGGATGAATTCCAGATTCTCTTGTACCATCCGCCTTCCACGTGAGGCAGCAGCCCCAGCGATTCTACGAGCGGGGAAATTTCTTTTTGCGTCATATTATCTTCTCCTTAGAGTTTTGTGAAGCAAAACTGGCTTCGTAAGCATACGCTGAGTTTTGTGCAGCAAAACTGGCTTCATAAGTATAGGCTCAGGTTAGCGTAACACGCTACCTGAGCCTATACTTAGTTTTGCTATTAACTTTAACGGAATGTGCCGCAATTGTAAAATAGTCCGGTGCTTATTTGCCGTCCTTGCTCGCTTTGAACACTTCAGCAATCGCTCCCAGGCTTCCCAGTGTTTCAACAGCACTGGTCGGCAGGAACACTTTGTTTGCCGGTCCCTTGGAGATATTGGTCAATGCTTCGAAGGACTGATAAGCCAGTACTCTTTCATCCAGACCCGCACTTGCAATCAAGGCAATCCGCTGCTTCTCAGCTTCTGCGACTGCTTCAATCGCTTTGGCTTCACCAAGCGCTTCCAGCTCCTGCGCCTGGCGGAGACCTTCCGCCTGACGGATACGTGCTTCCTTATCCCCTTCAGCCTTCAGGATCTTACTCTGCTTATCCCCTTCAGCACGGAGGATCATATCCTGCTTGGCAGCTTCCGCTTCGAGGACGATCGCACGCTTGCTGCGTTCCGCTTTCATCTGTTTGTCCATGGCTTCCTGGATATCGAGCGGCGGCTTGATGTCGATGACCTCAACGCGCTCAATCCGCACGCCCCACTTCTCAGTCGCTTCATCCAGCGCGAGACGGATATCGGAGGAGATTTTTTCCCGGCCGGACAAGGTCTCATCCAGTTCCAGCTTACCGATAATCTGCCGCATGGTGGCGGTGGAGATATTGCGTACCCCATACACATAATCGGAAATGCCGTAAGTCGCTTCTTCCGGTCCTACTACCTGATAGAAGATAATCGTGTCGATCTGCACCTGCACGTTATCCTTCGTAATTACTGTCTGTGGAGGCACATTGGCCTGTTGAATCCGCAGGTCATGATAGACCCGCACCTGATCGATGACCGGAATCAGAATGTTCAGGCCCGGTGTCAGCAGGCGGTTGAATTTACCAAGGCGTTCCACCACGCCAACTCTTTGCTGCGGGACAATCTTGATCGTAAGTGCGATGAATACTACGACTACAGCAACAATAATTCCGATAATAGCTAATTCCATTAATACGTTTCCCCCCATCGTTCTACTTCAATGATTGTGGTGCCCCTACGGATTACCCTAACCTGCTGATCCTTGCCCAGCGCCTGCAGCGAGGTTGCGCTCCAGGTATCACCGCCTACCTTAACCTGCCCGTAACGGCCAGGCTCAATCGGTTCCACCACCAGCCCCTGTCTGCCGACAATATCCGTCCCCGTATCCTTGAAACCCCGGGAATTACGGAATTTCGCTACCAGCGGTTTGGATAATACCGTCAGCGCCAAAGCCACCAGTGAACCCACTACAACCTGCAGCAACAATACATCAGGCAGCAACAGTGCAACTACACCGGCCGCCAAAGCACCGATACTGAGCCATAACAAATAAAATGTATTCGTAAACATTTCCACCACGAACAAAACGCCAGCGGCAATCAGCCAAAGTGCCCAAATTTCCATCGGTGAACCCACCACCTTCCGCTATATACTACTATAACGTAATAAACGGTATCACGTTTCATAAAATATTTGCGGCAAAGCAAGCGGCCTGCCCCTTTATTATATTTCAGCTTGCGGAAGCTTATGAATATCGAAGCTCCCTAATTTATATTTAACAAATCGTTGTCAGAATTCCCCCACTTCTAAAGTGGCGAGATGAATGATAACGGTTTGTCTTTGCTTTTCAGAAGATCTTTGGTAAAATCGAAACAAGAACATATATTCCTGTTTTGATTCATAGAAGTTGAGGTGACGCTTCGTGCTCAAAGCTTTCAAATTTCGGTTATATCCAAGTGCTCCGCAGGCTGATTTCTTGGTGAGAAGCTTCGGCTGTGTGCGTAAAGTCTACAACCTCATGCTGAATGATCGCATCGAAGCCTACAAAAAACACCAGGAAACCGGTGAACCCATCAAGCTTCCTACACCCGCCCAATACAAAAAAGAATATCCTTTTCTTAAAGAAGTCGACAGCTTGGCCCTATGCAATGCCCAGCTTCATCTGAAGGCCGCCTATAACCACTTTTTCAGACATCCTTCCTCCGGTTTTCCAAAGTGGAAATCCCGTAAACATCCGGTCCAGTCCTACACCACAAACAATCAGAATGGAACCATCGCGATTGTGGCAGGACGTTATTTGAAACTGCCCAAGATGGAACCTGTGCGGATCAAGCTGCATCGGCAGCTTCAGGGCCAGATCAAATCGGCCACCATCTCCCGTACGGCTACCGGTAAGTATTTTGTGTCCATTCTGTGCGAAACGAAGGTGGAAGCGAAGGCATTAACCGGCTCGGTCATCGGGATGGATCTCGGGGTCACTTCGTTTGCCGCCTTCTCCGATGGAACGAAAGTCCAAAATCCGAAGCATCTGATGAAAACTGCAGACCGGCTCTCCAAGGCCCAGCGTAAATTGTCGCGCCGAGCGCTGCAGGCCCAGAAGGAGGGGCGCCTCCTCGCAGGTAGCCGTAATTACCAGAAGCAGCGCATCCTGGTGGCTAAGCTGCATGAAAAAATAGCCAATCAGCGGAACGACTTTCAGAACAAACTCAGTACGGAACTCGTCAACAACCACGACGTGATCTGTGTGGAGACCCTGAATGTCACGGGGCTGGTTCGAAACCACAGGATTGCCCGTAGTCTTCATGATGTCGCGTGGTCCGCCTTTCTGTCCAAACTGACCTACAAAGCAGAGTGGTATGGGAAACAAGTGATCCGGGTGGGACGCTGGTTCCCTTCCAGCCAGCTCTGCTCGACCTGTGGGCACCGGGAAGGAAAAAAAGAACTCCACATCCGGGAATGGAGCTGTCCAAGCTGCGGAACCACGCATGACCGGGACGTAAATGCAAGCAGGAACATCCGGACAGAAGGGCTGCGTCTGCTCAATGGAACCGCCTAAATCTAACGCTGAAGGGAACCGCAGGGACTGCGGGGATCGCTTGGTGTATAAGCCTAACCGCTGCTTCGGAAGGTAGTCTCCAGAGCAAGTATGGGCTGTTCCCAAGAAGCTCACACCTCTATAGGTGGGAGTAGTTCACACATTAACACATTCCGGCGAAGCAGGTTCGGATGCAGCAGTAAACTAAAGAACCCTCCTAAACGGAGGGCCCTTTAATAATATCTATCATGCTCTTCCCTGTTGCAGCAATGGCCTCTTCTGCCGGACGCGGAGTCCAGCCAAGCAATTGCCTGGCCTTTTGATTACTCGTTGACATATCCTGTCCCAGGAGTGAGGCAACCATTCTTAGCTTGGGATTAACAACCGCTATGGCACGAACAATAAAATTGGGAAATTCGGCTTTGGGTACATTTTTCGCGTCTTCCCCTAAATGTTTCCTTAGAATAGCGGCAATATCTAACATGGAAAGATTCTCCGCACTCGATGCTATAAACCGCTCTCCGTTTGCTTCAGGCCGCAGCATAGCTAAAATATGCAAATCCGCCACATCCCGGACATCGACATAATCAGAGTAGATTTTCGGGACATACTTTTGATTGCTCTCCAGCATCTGGCGGACACTGCCGTTAGAATGGGAATAATCATTACCGAGGATTGGTCCCATTACACCGACAGGATTTACGGTTGCCAGCTCTAACCTGTTTCCTTCCCGGCGGATGAACTCCCAGGCAGCTTTCTCGGCGATGGTTTTAGATTTCTGATAAGGATGAATGTCAGCGTCAGTATTGGACCAGTCTTTCTCCGTATAGGGCCCCTTATGATGCTTATGCCCCACACCAATCGCTCCGAAGGCGGAGGTTAGCACAACACGTTTGACCCCTGCATCACGAGCCGCCCTTAACACCCGCAGAACGCCTTCACGTGCGGGCCTGATCATTTCATCCTCATGTTTATATACTTTATTGGGTGTTGGAGAGGCGACATGAATTACATAATCCGCTCCTTCAGCAGCTGCCTCCCAGTTAGTATCAGAGGATAAGTCAGCTTCAATAAAAGACAAGCCTTCGAGCTGATGAACCCCGCCAGAACGTAACATGCCCTTTACTTCATCCTGTCTGCTCATTGTACGCAGCGTTGTCCGCACCAGATAGCCTTGCTCAAGCAGCTTCAATATGATATGAACAGCGATAAATCCTGAACCTCCGGTCACAAGCACTAGAGGATTATTATTATCCGGCATAATGAAAACTCCTTCCCGTTGACGTTACATGTGTAACGGATGTACATTATATTAAAACCTGGCCTGACCCAAAACAAGGGGCTGACAAACATCTGTGACACAATGGAGGAACTGTTATGGCAGCAACTGAACATGCCCAAAGCATAAAAAAAGATACAAGAGAATGGATTTCTTTGGCCCTGCTGGAGCTGCTGCAGACAAAGCAATTATCCAAATTAACCATTTCAGAGGTCGTCAAAAAAGCAGGCGTCAGCCGGATGGCCTTCTACAGAAATTACGAAAGCCTCGAACAGGTATTGAAGGAATATTACGAACCCAAATTTGCAGATATATTTAATAAAATTGCCCATCAGCAGAGCCACGAACAGAAGGTGGCTGATTTGACGAATTTTTTCCTTGCCTTATCGGGTGATTTTCATCTGGCCTTTGAAAGTGAATATAAAGAGCTGTTCTATCAGATTTTCAAGTCGCATATTACGCAATTTTATGATGAGCTCATTCCTTTCCCGGACTGGACGGGCCCGAAACGCAGCTATTGGATTGACTTTATGAGTGCGGGGGTCTTTGAA
Source organism: Paenibacillus sp. MMS20-IR301 (assembly GCF_032302195.1). Taxonomy (NCBI): domain Bacteria; kingdom Bacillati; phylum Bacillota; class Bacilli; order Caryophanales; family Paenibacillaceae; genus Paenibacillus; species Paenibacillus sp. MMS20-IR301. The sequence goes on along the minus strand of NZ_CP135275.1, from coordinate 7,381,391 downwards.
ATTTGGGTGATGTGGATCAAAAATGGACAGAAGGAAAGCCTGGAAGAGATCTCGGCGCTCATCCGGTTTTTTCATAAATAAATTTCAGTCCAAAGGACAGGGGCAGCACGCCAAAAAACGGCGCCGGCAATATACCGGCACCGTTAATTGAATATAGATCAGTTCAATTCAGCTTCCAGAGTGCAGCTGCAGCAGACGGCTCCCAGCCTGCCAGCGAGGTATGTGCCTGCAGGCAAGTGTAGGATTTGCCGCTGTAGGTGACAACATCACCAGCTTTATAGGCAACTCCAGCCGCCCAGGCCTGGGTTCCCGGTGTCACTGTCGGCACCGGTGTCGCTGTCGGCGTAGCCGAAGGGGCTACTGTAGCGGTCGGGGATACTGAAGGCTGAGGTGTAGTATTGCCGCAGCTGCCTATAACCTTCCAGGCCCCATACGCGCCGCTGAGATCCGGCCGCTCGCCTTGCGTCCACCATTTGGCTTCATAGAGCACTCCGCCATAGGAGGCCTGCTGCCCTTGCGTGTAGACGGCAGATGAACTCCATGCCGCTGCCGTACATTGGCCCGGAGTCGGTGTCGGCGTGACGGTTGCGGTCGGGGTGGCCGTTGGAGTAGCCGATGGTTTGACCGTAGCTGTCGGTGTAGCGGTTGGCGTTGCCGACGGTGTAGCAGTCGGCTTCACTATGGCCGTTGGTGTAGGGCTTGGCGTGGCCGCAGGGGTTGCGGTTGGTGTAGCGGTTGGAGTTACAACTCCGCCGCCAAGCTCGGCACTCAATTTATTCTGCAGCGTTTTGTTACGGTCGCCGCTGGTCTCCCAGAACATGGCCCCGGCCAGGCCTTTGCTTTTCACATAGCTTGCCTTGTAGCCAATGGATTCCGCATCATCATAGCTGATGAACGTCTGGTTGGACGGGTTATAAAGATAAGGCACCTTGGAAGTGTTGTTCCAGTATCGGGTGTAGCCGTTCTTGTTGATGTAATTGGCTTCCAGGTCACTGAAATCATAGTTGCCCTTCTCCCAGGTTCCGGTTGAGGAGATTCCGGCGGATACCTGGTATTGCCCGTTGCCGCTGCTTGGCGCGCCGCCCCAGCCCCGGCCGTAGAACGGCATGCCGAGCACCAGTTTATTGGCCGGCACTCCGGCATTTAAATAGCTGGTGACCGCTTTATCGATATTGTAATTCGCCGGCTCTGTAAGTCCCGATGAAGCTGCCGCAGGGTCATAGTAGAGCGGCGCGTTATGTCCGGTAGTCGTATTCCAGCTTCCGTTGAAATCGTAGGTCATAATGTTAATCCAGTCGACCACAGAAGCAATTCCGCTAAGATTGTTATTCTGGATATAAGCCGGTCCTGCACCGGATGCGATGGTCAGCAGATAGCTCTTCCCGTCTGCGGTTCCGGCGGCGTTCAGCTTCTCCCGGATTGTCTGGAGCAGCAGGATATAGTTCTGCTTATCCTCAGGACGGTAGCTGTTGCCGGCAAGTCCGCCGCTGACCGGATATTCCCAGTCCAGATCTACGCCGTCCATCTTATATTTGCGGATGAAATCAACAGCGGAATTCGCGAACACCTCACGGGTCGCGGCAGTAGCCGCCACATCCGAGAAGCGGTTTGACCACGTCCAGCCGCCGACGGAGATAACTGTCTTCAGGTTCGGATTCTTCTCCTTCAGCTTCCAGAGCTGCTTCAGATTGCCCTTGATCGGATCATCCCATTTATCGTCGCCGAAGCTCTTCTGGGCATCAATCCAGGGATCACCCAGGACAATGGTCCCGTTCGGGACACTGATCGTCTGCCCCTGCTCATTCTGGCAGGACCAGGTTACCGGATTCGGCCCGGTCGGGTCCGGATTGCCATGGATCCCGTTCCAGCAGATGTCGGCAAAGGCATAGTTGATGACATTCATTTTCGCCGGATCAATATCTGTGACATTAAATGCCCGGCCGTATGCGGCCCATGAGGCATAGTATCCTACCAGCTTGTAATCTCCGGCTGCATTAGCCGTTCTGGTATTTGCCCCCAGAGCCGGAAATAGCGTCAGGATAAGAACGGTTATGAGGCCAAGCACAAAGGTTTTACGGGATTTGCTTTTCATAAAGGCCATTTCATTGTTACCTCCCCGGTTCAATGCGTAACCCATACTCCTGCCATGAACAGAAATGCCGAAAGCCTCAGCATTCACCTCCCTGACCCGATTGACCTTCCCCCTGTAAAACTACTAATTTCATAGCTGGCAGACTGCTAGATTGATGGAGCGCAAAAAGGCACAGTTCACCTGCATGCAGGCTACTTGCCGGATGTTACAATTCCTGTATGTACTTGTGCGGTAAGTTATGTGGCAGGCCCGGCTGACAGCCGCTGTTCACAGAACCTGTGGAAGGGATGAATTGGCGGAAGGAAGAAGATTTGCTTGCAGAAGGGGTGGAGTCAACTTCTATTCTCATACATAATACACCGGTAGACCAGGGATAAATTTCCATAATAAAGGGGTAATATTATCCATTTTCCATTTTCGGGTCATGCTCCCGGGATACTTAAGGTTACACCGCTAATGATGCCTGGCATTATTAGCAAAGCAGACGCTTATACTGGCAATAGCCTAGAATCACTGTTACAAGACGGCCTGATTATTCATTGCGGGTAATTTTACGGCTTTAAGCCCTCATCTGGCGGGTATAGAAAGAATAAGCCCTGACATATACAACCCATAAAAGGAGGAATATCACATGAACAAACAACTGGCGCTCAGCCTTATTGTGGCTTGTGCCGTGCTATCGGGCTGCGCTTCTGACACCGATACGGCCGGGCCTTCCAGCTCCCCGTCCAGTACAACGGCAACGGCAACTGCAACGGCTGCCGCCACCCCGGCAGCGGTGCCCGCCGCAACCCCTGCGGCAGAATCCCAGGAGCCGTCTGCGGCGGAAGCACTGGCTTTGGACTATATCATTACATATGTGAACAACTCGGATTTGGAGGCGAAAAAACAGTTTGTTGCCGAACATCTCCATCCCGATGTGCAGTCTTTATTCAAAACAGCCCAACTGTCTGAGACCGAGCCCGAGCTTAAAGTGCGCAGGCCCCATGTCATCGAATCCGTGGATTACACGGATGAAAACGGGGCACAGATGGAAGCGGTGCTGATCCAAGGTGAGACACGTTACAAACTGTACAATGAGGTCATCGTATTGATTACAGACAACAAAGTGATCCGGGCCATGGAATCTGTGGAAAAAGCCAGATTTGACAACATCCGCAGCAAGTTCAAGGCGCCGGTTCCTGCCGTGACGGTGCCGCCCCTTACCGTGTTGGACGATTTGGTCAATTTCATCATTGTCGATGTATGGAACAACGGTTTCGCTGATTTCCATTATTATTCCAAAGACGGCAAAAACAGTGTCGGCGAAAAAATGGATGTCCAGGCCAGCATGGATCAATTGGCCGTTACAATGAAACATAAGCAAGAATCCGACAGCTATATCGCAGGCCTGGATGACGGATACGACGAAGTGAAGCAATTATGGGCACCGCTATCCGCAGAAATCGACCGCTTGTATGCCCAGCTCCTCGAGAACCCGCCCAAGCCTAAAGATCCGAATACTGATTTTGATACCGAATCATTCCGTCAATATCGGGATAATTTCCAAAGCAAAGTGGATGCCATGCTGCTTGAAAATCAGTAAACACAAACAGAAACGCTGCGCCGTCCTGAAACTTCTTGCTGAACGGCCAAAATACATTCTAATGTATTCAGGGTGGAGCAGGTTATAGAGGGCCAATCCCATCTGTCTGGTTCAAATACAGTCCCAATCTGACCCTTAACATTCCTGTATACGCTAAGATTTGGACTTAGACAAAAACAAGGGCGCCTCTTAAGATGGGGATGTACGGGGTCTGGAGCCCTAAAACCCATCAGGAGGCGCTTACTATGAAGTCTAACCGAAAAGATATAACGAATCAACGCATTGAACGAATTACCATGCAGCATGCCGTAGTCGGAATCGACATTGCCAAGGATGTGCATGCCGCACAGATGACCGACTTTCGCGGGCGTTCACTCACGCCCCGTCACTTGTCGTTCTCCAACACGCTGGAAGGCTTCGAAAAGTTCTTGCGCTGGGCAAGGGAAGCTCAGTCGAAGCATCGTCTGACCTCCCTGCTCATTGGTCTGGAGCCCACCGGTCATTACTGGTTTAACTTCGCGAACTGGTTACTTGAACAAGGGATCGAGGTGGTACTGGTCAATCCGGTGACGACCCACCGCAACAAGGAAAACCGGGATAATAGTCCATCGAAGAACGACCCTAAGGATGCGCTTGTCATTGCGGATGTCGTCAGCCGTGGCTATTACACCGACTACCTCGCTCAGGCGGCGGTCTTCGACCGGCTGAAGACGCTAATGAGCAACCGGGAGTATTGGGTCAAGCAAGGGATAAGCCTGGGCAATCGCATCGTCCGCTGGATCGACCTGTACTTCCCCGAATTCCGCCAAGTCTTTCCGGACTGGACGACGCTTCGCTCGCTGGCGTCACTTCGCGCCTGCCCTTTGCCGTGTGACCTCAAGGGACGCAGCGTCGAGGAAGTCATGGACCTGTGGCGCAAACAAGGCATGAAACGGGCGGCAGGTGTCAGCGGCCGTGCGAAAGCGGCGGTCTTGCTGGCGACGGCCGCGCGCAGTATTGGCGATACCCGGGCGGTGGAGGAAGCCAGGCAAGACCTCGGCCACCTCCTCCAAACCTACGACAACGTCATGGCCATGCTCGACGAAATGGACGAAGCCCTCCAATCGCTGCTGGAGGAAATCCCCTTGGCTGAGCAGTTGCGAAGCATCCGCGGGCTGGGAGATCTGACGGTGGCTGCCATTTTGGCCGGAGCCGGGGATTTGCGCCTTTATGCGCATGGCCGACAATTGCTAAGGCGCGCCGGCCTGAACTTGGCGGAGTGCACTTCCGGTACATCCAAAGGGAAAATCAAGCTCTCCAAACGCGGCGACAGTACGCTACGCAAACACTTATACTGGGGGATGCTGAGTCTGTTGCGGCAAAACCCCGACTTCAAGCGCTGGCACGCAAACAACCAGGCACGAGGCCTGAAGAAGCAAGCTTCGCTGTTTAAGCTCATTGGCAAACTGGCTCGCATCCTAATTGGCATGGTGCAGCGAGGGGAAACCTACCGTGGTGCTGATTTCTCCCCCGTAGCCGCATAAACCGCAATCACGAAAGTTGACTCATTCGCAGGAACGTACCGTATTACGTGCACAAGAGAATCGAAGGTGGTGTCCGGAAGGGCTTTGACCCGTTACCTTAACGCGATCGATCTCCACGCCATGGACAGGTGAAACGAAGGAATGAAAGGGCATAGACCCGTTGAGATCTGGGAGGGTGAACCTCCGTGGGACAAGTGGAGTGTGCAGGATAGCGAGGATTTAAAAGCACGTCTTACGCTGCTTTTGTTCCTGCATGCCCGTAAGCCGCTCGGCGGGGCCCTCTCTATCGCCCCCCACTTTCACTCCCGTTTCTTTACGATGAAATCCTGCGAAGGAGTGAGTATTTGTGAGAAAATCCCCTAAATACGAGGGACGGACACCACAGCCTTTATTCGCTCAAAAAAGGTCATTTGGGCGGGCTTACGGACATGACGGCCCTTATCCGCCGCTTTTCATGGATAAACTCCGCTTTTGAGGTGAAATAACGGCGCTGATGTCCGTAAGACCGGCACTCAGGTACCTTTCCGCAAGCTTAACGTCTCTCATGTCCGTAACGCTAAGCTAGTCCCTTGAACAAACGTTGCGTGGCTGGCTGCTTTGCTTAACGGAGGGCCCATTTAACCCGCTTGCCTGCGCGGCAGCTAGTGCCCCTACATATCCCTCTGCCGCGGACTCTCTTTTTTCTGCAAAAAAGGCGCCCTGCAGAAAGGGCGCCTTTTTGTATGGTTTCATTTCCTATTCTTTGCCATGCTGGCGTTCAGCCAGCTTCCCGGTCAGCAGCCGCAGTGCCGTTCCCCGGTGGCTGACCGCCTGCTTCTCTTCCAGCGTCAGCTCTGCCATGGTCTTCTCGAACTGCGGAAGATAGAACAGCGGATCGTAGCCGAATCCGCCCGCACCGGCCGGCTCAGAGGTAATCCAGCCCTCCACCGTTCCTTCCGCCGTCAGCTCCCGGCCATCCGCCGGATCATATAACGACAACGCGCAGACGAACCGGGCCGGACTCAGCAGCGGCTGGCCGGTATCCTCACCCTGCTTCAGCCCCTCCAGCTCGCTCAGCAGCTTCAGGTTATTCGCTTCATCATCAGCCGGCTCACCGGCGTAGCGGGCCGAGTAGACTCCCGGGCTTCCGTCCAGCGCTTCTACGCATAGACCGGAATCATCCGCAAGCACCGGATATCCGAGTGCATCCCCGACCGCCTTGGATTTCTTGAACGCATTCTCGGCAAAGGTCACCCCGTCCTCGACCACATCCGGCAGGTCCGGGTAGTCAAACATGCTCTTGACGGTTAGCCCCAGCGGTGCGAACGCGTGCTGAAATTCGCGCACCTTGCCCTTGTTCTTCGTTGCAACAATCAGGATAGCGCTGCCGGACTCCATCCTATACCTCCTGTCCGGGCTGGCCGGAAGGGATTTTGAGCGCAATTGTGCCAAGGACTTCCTTTTGCACAGCGATCAGCTCATAGATTCCCTTCTCTCCCAGTCCCAGCAGCTGATCCAGCTCCTGGCGGGTAAACGGACGATCCTCACCTGTGCCTTGAACCTCAACAAAAGCACCGCCGCCGGTCATAACCACGTTCATATCAACCTTCGCTTTGGAATCCTCTTCATAATTCAGATCGAGCAGCGTCTGGTCGCCGACTACACCGACACTGATCGCACCTAAGAAGTCCGTAATCGGAAATACAGCCAGCTTATGCTGCAGCGCAATCCGGTTGATCGCAAAGGCCATCGCTACAAAAGCGCCGGTAATCGAAGCCGTCCGCGTTCCCCCGTCCGCCTGGATTACATCGCAGTCCAGGGTGATGCTGCGTTCGCCAAGCGCCTGCAGATTCACGACAGAACGGAGTGCCCGGCCGATCAGACGCTGAATCTCCATCGTCCGCCCGGTAAGCTTGCCGCGTGCCGCTTCACGCTGGTTACGGGTCTGGGTAGCCCGGGGAAGCATGGAATATTCGGCGGTCACCCAGCCCTTGCCTTGCCCCTTCAGAAACGGCGGAACCTTCTCGTCCACGGTTGCCGTGCAGATGACCTTGGTATCTCCCATCTCAATGATGACAGAGCCCTCTGCATATTTGTTGGTCTGGGTCGTTATTGTCAGCGGCCGGAGCTGGTCTTCGTTGCGCCCGTTTGATCTCATCTTTGTCTGCCTCCTACATTGTATAGCCCTAAGTTGGGGTATCCTTGAACTCATCCGCATTCCTTACGCAGAAAGTGGTGCCATCCTCTATGTAAGAGAACGGCACCGCCGGTTTCTGTCCCGATATCCGGATGATTGATACTTCATTCTATCAAAGAGTAGGCACAAAAGCATCTTTTTGCCCTTGCAAAAGCATTCTACAGCGGCAGCTCGTTCACATATTCCGGTGCCGAGACCGGCTGGCCGTAATCTACATCATTGGTTCCTGTCACCGTACTCTTGCCGTTCAGCCGGATCTGCACCAGCGCATCATCCGTATTCTGGGCAACCGTCAGCACCACGGATTCGAGCATTTCTTCAGGAATGGTAGTACTGCCTTCGAACATATCATCCGTCAGGGAGACTGTAACCACCCCGTTCTGTCCGGCCTCCACCGCATCAAGCACGGTCCCCTGCGTCATTACCATCTCCAGGCCGTTCTCCGACTGCGGGCCGGCTATGAGCTCATTCAAGGCCGCTTCAACACGGTCCCCCCCGGCGGGTACAAACCGGGTAACCGGAACATAATACTGGTGAATACCGTCAGGTGAAGCTGCCGAGAAGTAGACTGTCACCGCGCTAGAGTTCATCTTGAGCGCATTCGATTTTGCCAGGTTGATCCCCATTGTGCGGGAGAGCGGCCGGTCCAGCGGTGTGCCCTGCAGCGGCATTTCGGTCAGCTTTTTGCCGTCCACCCACAGCTGCACACCCTGGATATCCTCCTGTCCGGTGAGCGTCCAGGTGAGCGCCTCAAGGATTTTGCGTTCATTCGCAGGCTCATAGTCATTAAATGCGGCATTGAATTCAACAACCGCCAGCTTATCCTGGCCTACCGATACACTTTTCACTTCTGTCCCGGCCGGCAATACCCCCTGGAAGCCATCAGGCAGCACTGAAGCATACGCTCCCTTGCTGACCAGTGCGGTAAGCGAATCCTTCACCATGACCATGCTGTCCCCTTGCGGCAAAGCCAGCGATACCGGAGCCAGCAGGCCATGCTGATCCTCCAGGAAGACAGTTGTCCGTTCTCCGGCCGCCGCAGCTGCTCCAGCCTCTTCTTCTCCCGCTGCCAGAGCACCCTCATCCGCCGAGACAGGGCCGAAAACTCCCGTGTCCAGTCCGCCTTCCCCGCTGATCCGCAGCATTTGCGCTTCAACCTCACTTGGCGGCGGATCTACTGCAGCGGATTCGGAACCAAACAGGCTGCAGCCGGAGAGCAAAAGCGGAATGGCCAGCATACAAGCCGCAGACATCCCGCGGAGGTGTTTCATCGGTTTCTTCAAGCATCATTACCCCTTTCAACGCTATGATCAGTTTGTACTGCTATGTATACGAGCCCTTTGTCCAAAAAATAACAACAGCTTATCCTAAATTTGTTGCAGCTGCTCCCGGAACGGCAAGCGGGCTGTTTCTGGACTTCTGTCCGCTGCTTGCGTACAATTTGAATAGACGACTACACCAATAATTCATAAATGGAGGACTTCCCATGTCAGATGCCAAAATCCCTTACAGCCTCAACAGCAAAGCCGTCGCCGAAGCCACCCGGTTCTGGCTGCAGAAACGCGGGGTAACGATCCTTGAGATTGCCGAGCTCGTCATGCTGCTGCAGAAGAAATACTACCCGGGCCTGACTATGGAGGAATGTGTCCATAACGTGGAAATGGTGCTGAGCAAACGCGAGGTACAAAACGCAGTATTGACTGGCATCCAGCTTGATGTGCTGGCCGAAGAGGGCAAGCTGTTTGCACCGCTGCAGGATATGATTGAGAATGATGAAGGGCTGTACGGCGTGGATGAGATTCTGGCATTCTCCATCGTGAATGTATACGGCAGCATCGGGTTCACCAATTACGGCTATGTAGACAAGCTGAAACCCGGCGTGCTGGAGCGGCTGAATGACAAAACAACCGGCCAGATCCACACCTACCTGGACGATATCGTCGGTGCCGTGGCCGCAGCCGCCAGCAGCCGTATTGCCCACCGCAAGCAGGCTGAACGCGAGCAGGAGCTCGGATTGCCGCACGCCCCTGAGGATGTGGAGGAAGCAGCCCGGCGGAGGGCAGAGGAGAAGGCAAGACCGGAATAAAACACGGGTTGAAATGAGCCGTGATTACATTTGATTTGAAGGGTGCGAAGCGTAAATGACTTATTCGTTTATCATTGAACCTGTAGCCGTACAGGAGTTTGAGAGTGAGGACGAGCTGATTGAGCGGTGCAAGGAATGGAATCTTCTGCCCGCCACAGCAACCCGGGTTAAGACTTATCAGTACAAGCGCCAGGGCCTGATTCTGCCTTGCGAAATTGTCGGATTCGTGGATAATGTGACTGTGGTTATCCAGTTCGAGAATAAGCAGCAGCACTGCATTCATCCCGCTTATCTCAAAGAAATGCAGACCGCAGGCTTCGGGCAGCGCGCTTCAGCAGCGGATGCCCGGACTGATGACTCACCGGAGCTTCCGGATGAGCCTGCAGCTGCAGAGAATCCGCCGGAGGAACTGCCTCATAAGACAACTGGAACAGACAGCGGAGCCATAAGCGGGGAAATTCCGGCTGTGCCGGAGGCTAATGCTGCAGCAGAGACGGTAACGCCGGAGCCTCCGCAGAAAAAGGCCGCCGCCTCCAAAAAAAAGCCAGCCGTCCAGCTGCCTGAAGACAAGCTTGCAGTTACCGCCGTTATCAAAGAGTTCACCACCGTGCCCAATCATTTCTCGGATAATGATGACGAGGTTATTATATATGAGGCTGTTGTGGTGGAGGGCCATGATCTGGGTATAGAAGAGGTCTGGTCAAGCCACAGCGCTACGCTGAAGAAGCTTGAGCTGAACGTAGGCGACAAAGTTTCGTTCGAAGCCAAGATTGTCGCCAAGAAGCTGACCCAGCATCCGGTAAAATATAAAATTAACAACCCTTCCAAAATGAAAAAAACAGACCCTTCCTCATAAAAAAGGCTGCAGCATCCGGAAGCATGCAAGCAGTGAACCGTGTCCGGCGGCCCCGGCTGTGAGTACGCACGAAGTGCCCCTAATGATCCGGCTTCCAGGCTGGATCAGGGGACCGGCTGCCGGGGCACCATCTGGTTACGCTCCATCAGATTCAGGATGTCGGCAATCATATCCTTGGCAGGATACGGCATCGAATGGGTGATCCACCACTCCATGACCCCCACTACAGCCGAAGCCAGAAACTGCAGCAGCAGCTCCTTGTTCATTCCCCTGTTCAGCCCGTCCATCTCGATTTGCCCGCTCAGCCCCTGCAGCAGAATCGCGTGCAGACGGGTTCTGAAGGCAGGCACCCCTTTATTATTCAGCAGAGTTGTGAATACAAACGCATGCCGCTCCAGGTATTCGGCCGTCCGCAGCAGCGCCTCCCCTGAGGCAAACTGCTCATCCTCCCCGGCAGCCAGACAGCTCTCACACAGCTGCTGCATCTGGGTTTCAATGCATTGGTCCAGCAGATCATATTTGTCCACGAAATGCAGATAGACCGTCCCCCTGCTCACGTTAGCCCGTTCGGCAATTTCATTAATGGTAATCTGCTCGAAATTTTTTCCGGCCATCAGGCTGATAAAAGACGTGAAAATAGCCTCCCGCGTTTTACCGATTCTTCTGTCCATGTGCTGCTCCTTCTTTTCGGTTCATAGTTTGTATATGTGATTTTAGTTGGATAAATGACATCTATTTCAGTTGGATAACCAACACTTAATTCGACGCAAATTGGCTGATGAGAATTAAGTATAGAAAATCCAACTACTGTTTATAACGGAGTGGTTCTCTTTCTGCCAGAAAAACCCAGGTCCAACCCTCTCATCAGTTATGCCCCGCCGCCGCGAACAGCAGCGGCCCGCCCGGCTCTGCCGCCAGCACAGCCGCCCGGCCGCGGCGCACCAGCTCCTCCAGGTGCGCGAGCGCCTCGCTCATGGCGAAGCGCAGCTGATGCGCGCTGGCCACGCGGCCGCGGAACAGCGCCTCGCACACGGCGAACCCGCTTCGCGGTCCGCCGGCCAGCAGCTGAGCGGCGGTGTCCAGCCGCTCCTCATGGTGCCGGAGCAGGCTGTCCGCCCGCTCCGCCCACGCCGTGAACGGCTCCCGGTGCCCCGGGAACGCACGGCGCACAGGCAGGCTGCGCAGCATACGCAGCCCCTCAAGAAAGGTCTGCAGCGGCTGCGGATCGCTGCCGGGCTGCAGGCCGACATTGGGCGAGATCTGCGGCAGCACAGCATCGCCGCAGATCAGGAGCCCGCTGCCGGCCTCATACAAAGACACATGGCCCGGCGCATGCCCGCCGGTCAGCACGGGCGTCCACTCCCGGCCGCCCAGCACCAAAGGCACCGCAGCGTCGATATAGCTGACCTCCGCCTGCGGAGTGACCTGGGCCAGGAAGCTCTCCAGATGCTCCCTGACCCCCTGGACCAGCTCCTCCGGCATGCCGTGCCGGAGGAACAAGAGCGGCAGCGACTCATTGAGCGTCGCCTCCGCCCCCCAGGACATGCGGGCCTCTGCATGGGCCCGCTCCGACATCCAGACCCGGCTGCCGCTGCGGGCCTGCATCCAGCCCGCCAGCCCGTAGTGGTCGGGATGGTGATGGGTCACTATGATCTGCCGGACATGATCCCAGGAGAGATCCAGCTCATCCAGCACCCCCTGCCAGGCCAGCTCCGCCTCCAGTGTATGCGGGCCGGGGTCGATGACTGTAATGCCGCCCTCCGGCTCTGTGACAAAATAGCTGTTCACCCAGCGCAGCGGCGGGTCCATCGGCACGCTCACCTGCAGGATGCCGCCCTCCCAATCCTTAATCTCCGCCTTGCGCATAATGCCGTCACCGCCTCTTCCAAGTCTTCTGCCTGATACCATCTACGGACGGATACCGACAAAGATCATCCGCTTGGAATGCTCCTCGTCATATTCTTCTTCATCATAGCTGCCGTGAACAGCCTCAAGCTGCAGCCCGGCGGCGGCAAGCAGCTGTTTGAACGTATCCAGCGGGTAGAGCTTTACCCGCTCATGATATTTGCGTGGCGTATCATCCCCTTTGGAGGTGAGGACGATATCCTTTTTGACATAGCCGTCTTCGATGCTCCGGGACTCATCAATCAGAATATCCCCGTCTATGCGGGTGGAGTGCGGTACGAGGTGACGGATGACATAGGCCGGATTAAGAAAATCTATAATAAATTTGCCGCCCGGCTTCAGCATCCTGAAGATTTCGCGCAGCACCTTAATCTGCTCCTCATCCTCTTCGAAATAGCCGAAGGAGGTGAACAGATTGACCACCGCATCAAAACCGCCGGCAAGCGGCAGCTCCCGCATATCGGAGCGCAGCCAGGTCACACGCTCCGCCCCCTTCTGGGAACGCGCTTCACGCAGCAGCACCTCGGAGAGATCTACACCGGTCACCTCGTAACCGGCCTTCGACAGCGCCAGCGAATGGCGGCCCATTCCGCAGCACAGATCCAGCACCCCGGCTCCCGGAGGCAGCTCCAGCCAGCTGATCATCTTCTCCACTTCATGGCTTGCGCCGCAGAAATCCCTGTGCCGGTAGACAATTAAATAATCCTCGCCAAAGCTGGTTTCATACCACTCATTCATCTCCTGCCAACTCCCTCCACAGCCTGTTCCACAGTATGGCCTCTGGGCCATTCTCTAATTAACGCTTATTGTACTGTCTTTTGCTGCAGAAACATAGGATTAGAATCTCATTTTATAAGCTGTCCGTATGCTGCAGGTACACGCGCGCTTCATAAGGGCGCAGCTTCAGGTTATGCAGGTCGTCCCCTTTGGCAGGCGGATAATTCGAAATCAGCAGCTCCAGCTTCTCGGCACCCCCGAAATCCTCAGGCAGCTCAAAGACCGGCTCCCGCTCATAGAAATTCAGGATGACCAGCAGCCGCTGATCCCCGAGCGTCCGGGTGTACGCATAAATCTCGGGATGCTCCTCCAGCAGCAGCCCGTACTCCCCGTAGACGATCACCTGGTGTTTTTTCCGCAGGGCAATCAGCTTTTTATAATAATGGTAGATGGAATCAGGATCTTTGATGCTGCTTGCCGCATTAATCTCCCGGGAATTCGAGTTGACTCTGATCCAGGGAACCCCCGTAGTAAATCCGCCTTCCTCCCCGTCATCCCACTGCATCGGCGTGCGGGCATTATCCCGGCTCTTGGAGTGGATAGCAGCCATAATATCGGCTTCAGGAACGCCGCTGGACCGCTTGTCCTCATAATAGTTCAGGGTTTCCACATCCCGGTAGTCGTCAATCGACTCGAAGGCCGCATTGGTCATTCCAAGCTCCTCCCCCTGATAGATGTACGGCGTGCCTTCCAGCATGTGGATGAAGGTGGCCAGCATTTTGGCGGACGGGATACGGTAGTACAGGTCATTGCCGAACCGTGACACCGAGCGCGGCTGATCGTGGTTGCACAGATAGTTGGCGTTCCAGCCCCGGTTATGCAGGACCGTCTGCCAGTTGCTGATGATCTTCTTCAGCTCACTCAGCTTCCAGGGCACGACATCCCATTTCCCGCTCCCCGGAGAGGCTGCATCCAGATTCATATGCTCGAACTGAAACGTCATATTCAGCTCCCGCCGTCCGTCACCGACATAATCGAGCGCCTGCTCCGGGCCAAGGCCCGAAGTCTCGCCGACTGTCATAATATCGTAGTAATAGAGCACCTGATCATGCAGATTCTGCAGCAGCGTGTGCACATGCGCAAGGTTCGAGAACATATCATATGCGCGGACCGTAGGTGTTCCTCCGGGATTCAGCGCATCGGGATAGCCTTCAGCCTTCACAATATGGGCAATGGCATCAAAGCGGAAGCCGTCAACCCCCTTCTTCAGCCACCACTGCACCATCTCATGGAGCCTGCTTATCACTGCCGGGTTCTCCCAGTTCAGGTCCGGCTGAAACCGGGAATACAGGTGCAGATAATATTCATCCGTGCGGGGATCAAGCTCCCAGACCGAGCCGCTGAAATAGGATTCCCAGTTGTTCGGGGGGCCGCCGTTTTTGCCTTTTCTCCAGATATAATAATCCCGCTTCGGGTTGTCCTTCGAGCTTCTGGATTCGATGAACCACGGATGCTCATGTGAGGTATGATTCAGCACCAGATCCATCATCAGCTTCATGCCCCGGGTATGCAGCCCCTGCAGCAGCCGGTCAAAATCCTCCATCGTCCCGAATTCCTTCATAATCTCGCAATAGTCGCTGATGTCATAACCGTTGTCATGGTTCGGTGACTTATAGACCGGGCAGATCCAGATCACATCCACCCCAAGGTCCTGCAGATAATCAAGCTTTGACAGCACTCCGCGCAGATCACCGATCCCGTCACCGTTACTGTCCATGAAGCTGATCGGATAAATCTGGTAAGCCACACTCTCTTTCCACCATTTAGGATTCACTCCGGGTTCCCTCCGCTTCTCTTTGGGTCTGCCTGTGAAAGACATATTAATATATCTTAACCACCCCGGAGGAAGAGAATAACAAGCTGCCCTGAGAGGATGTCCCTACTGCGCCGCAACCAATCCCTGAACAGCCGCCTTGAGCTGCCGGTCGAGCTGCCCGTTCCACTTCAGCCCCTCCTGTACGGACTCGCCATGAACATAGAACATAAGAATGGAATCCTCCTGATAGGCTTGATACGGAACCAGGTCCGCAGTAGCCGTCTGTTCCCCGAAGGCCTTCCACCCTGCAGCCCGCTCCTCCGCTGAAGAGAACTGGTAGATCGGCAGCTCCACTCCGTTCAAAACGTACAACTGAGGCTTAACACCGTTTAGCTCCAGCTGAAAAACAGCGCCGGGGACCTCCTCCCCCTCCAGCAGCAGCAAATCCTCATCAGCAAAAACAGCCGTAACTTCCTCCTGCGTCAGAATACGTGCCCGCTCCGGGGCGGAGCTCTCCGTCATTCCGCAGCCCGCTGCCAGCAGGCAGAGTCCAATCGACAACACCAGTATCAGCATCCGCAGCCCGCGGTTCACTTTAGTTTCCAGCTTTGCGTTCATATGTGCACCATCCTAACTTTCCGGATTCATTTCCGGTTAAACTACATATTCAGACGGAGACTTAACGGCAAAGTTGCGGGTTTTTACTAATGCTGTAACTTCACTTCTGCCGAAAAAAGTAGTCTGCTGCACTAAATGCAACAGATAATCTTCCGGACACCAAAAAAGAGCATTCTATTGCACACACTGCAATGGAATACTCTTTATTTAACGAACGCCAGCGATAGTTGTATTCTGTACAACTAAACGGATGATCTGCTGAACAGTAGACAATTTAGTTGTACAAAGTACAGTTAAGTACAAACCTCAACCTGCGCATACGTCCTGCGCTTGATCCGTTGCACCGTTCACCCGCCCCACCTAGAGCAGTCCGACCAGCTTCAGGCCTTTCAGCACCCCGTCCTCGCTGACTGGCGTGGTCACATAAGCTGCAGCAGCCTTCGCTTCAGGCTCACCGTTGCCCATGGCAATGCCGTGGCCGACATATCCAAGCATCTCTACATCATTCAGCCCGTCCCCGAAAGCATACACGTCTTCCTTGTCTACACCGAGAAGCTTCAGCATCTGGGCGATTCCGTTCGCCTTCGACCCGTTACCCGGCAGCACATCCATACTGAACGGATGCCAGCGGATGAACTTCAGCTCCGGATACCGCTCCATGTATGCCGCCTGGCTCTCCTGCGGGCAGAAGATCAGCGCCTGGTGGATCTCATGATTCAGATAATACTCCGGATCATGTGCCGGAAACACCATTTTCAGTGAGCCGATGCTTGTCTTGATATACTCATGCTCCGCCACATTCACCCTCATCCCGGCCGTATCTGTGTAAGCTACCGGATGATCGAGCTTCTCAGCGAACAGCGTAAGATCCTTCAGAAGGGTCTGATCCAGCGGATTACTGTATACCGACTTTCCTTCATGCACTACATATTGTCCGTTAAGCGATACATAAGAGTGGATATCCAGCTCCTCACGCAGCTCTTCGAACATGTAGTCCGCTCTTCCGGTAGCAATAGCCACCGTGTGCCCGCGTCTTTTCAGTTCGGCAATCGCTTCCTTCGCTGATGCGGGAATCTGCTTATCGTCATCATAAATTGTGCCGTCAATATCGAAGAAGACCGTTTTTTTCAAAGTCATCGCTGCTCCATTCTTCCTGCTCTATTCCGGATTAATATCCTGCTCAGATTGTAGATGCTCCCTGTAAACGATGCAAGCTATCTTTTCAGAAAAAACAGCAAAAAGCAGCCCCGTCCTCCATAAGGAAAACAGGTGCTGCTTGTATTATCCATACGCCGGAGCGGTTCTAAACGGCATTCTGGGCCCGCTGCTGCTCTTCCATCAGCCACTGTACCAGCATATATTCCGGAACAGTACCTTTGCGCTTTTCCGCATAATCACGGACCTTCTCCAGCAGGCGTCCGGCTGTATCAGCGCTGACCTCAAGGCCCCGCTGCTCCAGTACATGCGTCACACCGCCGCTGCCCGAATGCTTGCCGAGCACGAAGCGGTGGGCCCGGCCCAGCTCCGCCGGATCGAACGACTGGTATGTCGCCTGCTCCTTCCTCAGCCCGTCCACATGAATCCCGGATTCATGTGTGAAGGCAAGCCGGCCCACTATCGGCTTCGCATCGCCGACATTCCGGCCGGAAGCAGCAATGACCCTGTCTGCCAGTCCCTTGAGCAGGTCCAGCCGGACGGCACATTCCCCGCCGTACAAATAGCGCCAGGCCATGGCTACCTCCTCCATGGCCGCATTGCCGGTCCGTTCCCCGATACCGGCGACTGTCGTACTGGCCCACACCGCCCCCGCAGCAATGCCGCTGAGCGTGTTCGCGCAGGCCAGCCCGAAATCATTATGGCAGTGCACCTCAAGCTCTACATCAGCAGGCACAGCTCCGAGCAGCCTGCTGATCCGCTCCGCCATCCCCCCCGGATGATGCACCGAGACGGTATCCGCGTAGCGGAATCTGCGGACACCTTCCAGATATAAACGGTTCACCACCTGGATCAGAAAATCCATATCCGCTCTGGAGGAATCCTCCATACCGACCGACACCGTCATGTTCATCCTAAGCCCGTACTCTGCTGCGCGCAGCAGCTTGTTCAGGCCTTCCGCAGGGGACAGCCCGAGCTTACCCTGCAGCTGAATCTCTGACACAGGAAGCGAGATATGACTCCAGCTAACTCCCGTAGCCCTGGCCTTGTCAATATCACCGGGGACCGAGCGGTTCCAGGTCATCAGCTTCATGGGCAAGCCCAGCTCAGCGATGGCTGCAATATCCTCCTGCTCCCGTTTACCCATGGCAGGAATCCCTACCTCAGCCTGCTCTACTCCGCACTCCGACAGCAACTTTGCGATTTCCAGCTTTTCCGCCCTCGTGAATGAAACTCCAGCCGCCTGTTCACCATCCCGCAGTGTCGTGTCACATAGCTTGAGACTTTTCACGGTGTACCTCCTTCTCCGCAGCAAGCGCAATTCGGATTACGGGTAATACGGACGCTATAACAGGCGAAGTCGAGTGAGCTGAAGCGATGCATTACGCCCGCATAAGTTGTCCCTACCCCTGTAATCCATTTTACGGCCTCCAGCGCAGCGAGACAACCTGCAATCCCGGAGGTTGCCCCGAGCACGGGGAACCCGAACGGCTCCCACTGCGGCTGCACATCCGGATAGAGGCATTCGAGGCAAGGTGTTAATCCCGGAATTACAGTCGTGAGCGATATCTCAAAACCGTACATGGCCGCTTCCACCATAGGCGTATTCATCTCAACACAGAGGCGGTTCAGGGCATACCGCTCAGGGAAATCATACCGCGCATCAATGACTATATCAGCAGCCTCCACCCAGGGTCTGGCCGCGTGAGCTTCAATTCTGGAATTATAGCCTTCAATCTCCACATGCGGATTCAGCTGCTTCAGCCGGGCAACGGCCGTGCTCATCCGCTCCTGGCCCAGATGGCCGCTGTCCATCAGAATTTGCCGGTTCAGATCCGGGGCCAGGATGATTCCCTCATGAGCGAGGATAAGCTTGCCGACGCCGGCGGCTGCCAGGTATAGCGCAGCCGTTCCGCCAAGTCCGCCGATCCCGGCCACCATCACCACCGCTTCCTTCAGTGCCTTCTGCCCGTCTTCCCCGAGCAGCTTCAGCTGCCGGGCATACCGCTCTAGCTCCAACTCTCCGGCAAGCTGCTCCATTCCTGACTCCCCCTGTGATTGATTCAAGTACGGATCCCTGCTCTACCCCTCCAGGCTAAGCAGCCCGTGCTGTGAGGTTATTTCTTTATATTTGTCCAGAAAAGCCAGCCCTTCCTCTATACACTCGGCCCCGTAACGGATGGTCTTCTCGGCCGAAGTGAACGGGAAGGGAAATCCGGCCCGCAGGCTCCGGAGCACCAGAATGACCCGGCCGCTGTACAGCAGCCCCCGCCCGAAGCCCTCGCCGTTAATCTCAGCTGTGCTCTGGATCATAAACCCGGTCTGCTCTTCCATCACTCCTGCCATCGCCTGAAAGAGCAGCGGCACCTGCTGGCGTACCTTCGGTGATACCGCACAGTTGAATTCGGACTGGCTCTTATCCTCAGAGGACGCCAGGTACAGCTTCTCCAGCTTCTCCAGCGGCGGCAGCAGGGCATGCCGCCCGAAGAAATCCCCAGCATCCAGCAGCTGGCATAACCGGCGGACCAGTGCATCCGCAAGCTCCTGATCCGGTTCCTTGCGCACTTTCCGGCTGCGGGGTCTTATTGCCGCTGTTCCTGTAAACTCACGCTCCTGTAGCGCAGCATTCTCATTAGCCATGGGTTCCATCTGCGTCTCCCCCTTCGCTCCCGTTTTCTTCTTCGGCCCGCAGCACCTTCGCCAGCCACATCGGCGGCTTGCCCTGAAGCATCTCCACCAGCCTCTTCAGCTGTTCATCAATCGGACTGCCCGGCGGAACCTTGACGGGCATGATCTTGCGCCGTGTCACACGCGCGGCTGCAGATGCACCGATCTGCATAATAAAAATCAGCGTACAGTCTCCTACAGCCTCCAGGCGGCTGTCGATCTTCCCGGCTTCATCCTGATTGAGCACTGCAGGCAGCTTACGCAGTTCAATGAGCTCCGCACCGGCTTTCGTTACATTATAGACAGCGAACATCGGACTTTGGCCGAAATGGGCATTAACCCGGTTTCCATCATCTGTGGCGAATGCGATCTTCACGGCGCCCTGCCTCCCTTTGCATTAGCAGATTCCCTGCTTTATTGGTCCATTCCAAGGCTCCCCTGTAACCGACTGAGACCGACATATAGGCGCCAAGCTCACTCCAGACCGGAAATCCGGCCGGCATGAAGGCCGCCCCGTTCCGCCCGGCTCCCGCAAGGCCGTGAGAGTTGCTGATCCAGAGATCAGCCCCTTTGCCCAGTACCTCGGCATCATCCAGGTCACCTATCCAAATCTCACGGTCCATGCCGGCAACGAGCGGGGTTTCATAAGACGCAATCAGCGCCTTCTGCTCTACCCCAAGCTCCGTAAGCCACCCGGAGACTGAATACAAATGATCCGGCTCCAGAGCTGCCAGAGCCGACATTCCCGCGAATTGGAAATGGGCATCCAGCATAGTATCGAGCAGATTCTCCCTTTGCCAGCAATAACGTACGGGTACCGGCTCACCGCTGATCTGATGCAGGAAATACAGCAGCTCGTCGGAAGCCTTAAGACCCATCGCCCCTCCGAACACCTTATAGGGTGTACCCAGAGCATTATGCAGCCTTCTTGCCGGCCGCTCCATACTGCCGCCGATGGCAATGGTCAGTCCGGACTGCAGGCTCTGCAGCATGGAGTCCAGCGGAACGCCTCCCCGGGTCAGCGGCGAGAAGCCGGTGAGCAGATGTCCGGACAAGGAGGTTGAGATATCCGGCAGGGCAATCGCCTCAAATCCGAAGGAGGCGATCATCTCCTTCAGCTCCATCACATCAGCAGGAGTCAGGAAGGAGCCGGGCAGCAGCGTGATCTGCCGGGTATTGACACTCCGGGAGCCCTTGTGCCCGGCCTGCTGGATCATCTCATCAATCATCGCTTCCACAGTGGCGCTGTAGCCGGATTCCAGCGATCCGCGGAAATCAGGCAGCACCACGGAGAAGGCCAGCCCTCCGCGCATATTCCGCTCTCTTTTATAGGTCTTGAGCATCGTCTGATAATCCACTCCGGCCACATCCGTCAATTCGGTTCCGATGATGCCGATAATATCGGGGCGGTGTTTGCTCAGCACCAGATTCAGCGCCTCCTCCAGATTGCGGTTGGCATCGAAGATCACGTCCATCTCCTGCAGCGCCGAGGTCTGCACTGCAATCGGTTCCCGGAAATGCCGGGTCAGCAGCGCCTTCGGAAAAGCGGAGCAGCCCTGGGAGCCGTGAATCAGCGGCATTGCCCGGTAGCAGCCCTGCAGCGCCAGCACAGCACCCAGCGACTGGCCGATCTTCAGCGGATTGACTGAGGCGGGCTTCTTTCTCCGGTTAACGTTCATAAGCCGGCCCCTCCCTGTCCCATGGAGCAGGGCTTGCCGCAAGCTTCCAGACCGGATTCGCCAATGAATAGGTCAGCTCCTTGGCCAGCCGCAGCACTCCCTCGTACCCGGCATACGCTTTATGCCGCTCCTGGTTGATATCGATGAACGGAATCTGCTCCTTCATCGCCACGTACATATTGCGCCCGCCGGCGATCATAATATCCGCCTTGCGTTCTTTTACCGTCTTGAGAATCCGGCTCGCTCCGCCTTCCGGAATATATTCGGTATCATCGCCTACCCGGTCGGCAATCCGCCGCACATCATCCTCCGTGCTTTTATTCGTGCCCACTCCGACTACCTGCACCCCAAGCTCCTTAAGCGCCGAAATGACCGACCAGCTTTTGACACCGCCGGTGTAGAGCACGGCCCGCTTCCCCTTCAGCAGCTTCCGGTAAGGCCGCAGATCCTGGCTGAGCCTCGCCTCTTCCCGTTCCGTCAGCCGGTCCACCCGCCGCTCCATCTCGCGGTCATTCATTAGATAAGCCATCTGGCGCAACGAATAGGTCGTCTCCTTCGCACCGTAGAAGGAGCCTTCAAAGTAAGGAATCCCGTATCTGGACTCCATCTCCCGGGCCAGGCCGAGCAGCGCCCGGCTGCAGACCACCATATTCACCTTGGCCCGGTGGGCCCAGGTGATCTCCTTATAGCGGGCGTCTCCCGTTATCCGTGAGGTTACTGAGATTCCCGCACTGTTCATCAGCTTCTCAATATCCCACATTTCGCCGGCAATATTGTATTCACCGATCAGATTCACGCCCAGCGGAGTCCCCGGCTCCGGTTCTCCCGTGCCGATGACATACTGCAGCAGCGCATCCCCCGCCAGCCGGTTGCCGAGATTCTTGCTGCCTACAAACCCGGGACTGTTCACCGGGATGACCGGAATTCCAATCCGCTCGGCAGCAGTCTTGCAGACAGCGTCCATATCTTCACCGGTCAGCGCAGTTACACAGGTTGAATATACAAATATTGCCGGAGGCGCAAAGCGCCCGGCAATATAGTCGATGCTTTCCTTCAATTTCTTCTCGCCGCCGAAAATAATATCGGAATCCGTCAGATCTGTAGCAAAGCCGTATTGGGACAAGGAGGGCCCGCTGCTCAGGGTTCCTCTGCTCTCCCAGCTGTTTCCGGCACAGGCAATCGGTCCATGGACCAGGTGGGCAGCATCCATAATCGGCAGCAGCGTAATTTGGGCTCCGTCGAAGGAGCAGCCTCCAGCTGCTTCACCCGGCTTGGGCCGCGGACAGGGCTTTGCTTTGGGAGCTATGCTCCCGCAAGCCTCGGAATCAAATTCGTCTTGTCGAACAGGGTCCATCGGCTCTTCATCTCCTTCGCTTAAGATGCTGGATATCACGCGAATCTTGAGTCATTCCTGAGGCGGCAAATGTACATGATGGCAAGAATCCCGGCCCGTGAGGGCCAGGAGAGTTATATTTTACATATATTCAAATACTTGTATTTATAATTCACTGCTGGCTCCGGATTTTTCTCTAACGCACCAGTTCAAAATTAAAACCGGAATTATTATCATCAAGCTGCTGAAGAATCGTGTTAACGATCAGGCTGAGCAGATTCAGCGTGCCCTGGTATCCGATAATCGGATACCGGTGCATATGGTGACGGTCAAAGATCGGGAAGCCGATCCGTACCAGAGGCACCTCTGCATCCTTGGCGGCGAACTTCAGATGCGAACTGCCAATTGCCAGATCAACGCTGTCATTCAGCAGCAGCGAACGCATATGCCACAGGTCCTTGCCGACATGCACAGCTGCTTCTGAACCATACGGGCTGGACGCCAGCAGCGCTTCTGCCTCATCCTTGAATTTCACTTCATTGTAATCCACATCACCGTTCGAGCAGATGATATGCACCGGCTCCATCCCGGTCTCCAGACAGAAGCCGATCAGTCCGATCAGCAGATCCGGGTCCCCTACAAGCGCAACCCGCTTGCCGTGCAGGTAAGGATGGCTGTCCATGAGCGCATCCACTACGCGGCCTCGTTCTTCGCTAAGGGAAGCCGGAACCGGCAGGCCGGTCAGTTCGCTGACCGCTTCCAGCAATTTATCCGTACCCTTAATCCCCAGCGGTGTCGATAAGGCAGTAATCTGCTGGTTCCAGGTGCCGCTGATATATTCCTGCGTTTTCTTGAGCGTATACTTTTGCAGGGACAGGGTTCCCAGGGCATTGGCCGCCTGCGGTACATCCTCAAGCTTCGTGCCGCCATAGTAGTATTCGTACTCTCCGGTAGCCGGCGAGTCATAGTTTCCGCTGTGATCTCCCAGAAGGGTATATTGGGTATCGAACGCTCCCAGAATCTTGCGCATCTCCGCAAAATTTCCGGTGTAAGGTTCGAAGCCGAGCAGGACATTCAGCTTCTCCCCGCTTTCCGCTCCGCTCCCCGGCTTGCTCTCGATCCCCGAACGGGTGTAGAGGTAGCTGATAATTCCTTTGATCATGGCATCATAACCTGTAATATGTGAACCTACGAAGCTTGGTGTATTACAGTAAGCGACCGGGTACTCTTCACTGATCACCCCTTTAATCCGGGCATTCCCGATGAAAGAGTTCAGGTCATCCCCGATAACCTCAGCCATACAGGTGGTACAGATCGCTACCATCTCCGGTTTATAGAGCGCTACGCTATTCTCAAGGCCGTCGATCAGGTTATTCATCCCGCCGAATACGGCCGCATCCTCAGTCATGGAAGTGGAGACAGATGGCGTAGGCTCTTTAAAGTGACGGCTGAGATGGCTGCGGAAGTAAGCATTACAGCCCTGCGACCCGTGAACGAACGGCAGTGTTTTCTCGAATCCGAGCGCTGCCATAACGGAACCGAGCGGCTGGCAGGCTTTGTGCGGATTAATGACCACATTCTGGCGGTTAAAGTTCTTCTCCATATATTCAGCAGATTTGGAGTAGGCAAGCGCTTCGGCCGTTTCCTGCTCGCTGCAGGGCGCTTCGAACTGTTTCTTGTTCTCCCGCTGCTGAACGTAACGTTCTTCCTTGAACAGACTGGTGTTGTCTTTAATGTTCAGTTCATCCTTACTCATATGCTCGCCTCCTCTGCCTGGATTTTGGATTTCCGGGATACCAGCTCCCATACCGGACTGTTCACAGTCATATCCATGTCCTTGGCAAAAACCTTGAAGCCGTCGAAGCCATGGTACGGGCCGCTGTAATCCCACGAGTGCATCTGGCGGAACGGAACACCCATTTTGTGATACACATACTTCTCCTTCACGCCCGACCCCACCAGATCAATATTCATTCTCTTGGTCAGCTCTTCCAGTTCATAGGCTGTTGGATCATCCATAACAATCGTTCCTTCTTCCAGCATCGGAAGCATCTTCTCATAGTCATCCTTATGGGCGAATTCATAACCGGAGGCTACGATATCCATCCCCAGATCCTCATATGCGCCGATCGTATGGCGGGAACGGAGGCCCCCGATCATCAGCATGACGGTTTTATTTTCCAGGCGGGGTCTATATTTATTGATAACGGCATCCATGACCGGCTTATATTTGGCGATCATCTGCTCACAGTTCTCCTGGATGGTGGCATCGAACAGTGCGGCAATTGCCCGTAAGCTCTCATAAGTCTTGGTCGGTCCGAAGAAATTGTATTCCAGCCAGGGAATGCCGTACGCCTTCTCCATATGATCGACCATGTAGTTCATGGAACGGTGGCAGTGGATCAGGTTCAGCTTTGCTTTATGCGCCACTTCCAGCTCATTAAGCGAGCCGTCGCCGGACCATTGGGCAATGACGCGCAGCCCCATTTCTTCCAGCAGGATACGGGAAGCCCAGGCATCCCCGCCGATATTGTAGTCGCCGATAATGTTAACATCATAAGGTCCGGTCTCCGCCAGCTCCGCGCGTCCCATCACGAAATCACGGATCGCATCATTGGCGATATGATGGCCCAGTGACTGGCTGACCCCGCGGAACCCTTCGCAGCGGACAGGGACGATAGGCATATCCAGCTCCTTGGACATCTTTTTGGAGACTGCCTCAATATCATCACCGATCAGACCGACCGGGCACTCGGATTGCACGGAGATCCCTTTGGCGAGCGGAAACATCTCCGTAATCTCACGCATGATCACCGCCAGCTTCTTATCCCCGCCGAAGACAATATCCGTCTCCTGAAAATCACTGGTGATCTGCATCGCCGTAAAGTTGTCGATCCCCAGCGTTCCGTTTGCGAAGTTGCGGCGCGAGCCCCAGCTGTACTGCCCGCAGCCGACAGGCCCGTGGCTGATATGAACCATGTCCTTAATCGGACCCCATACAACCCCTTTGGAGCCTGCATAGGCGCAGCCGCGCGGAGTCATTACACCTGGACGGGATTTGATATTGGACTTTACTGCACAGGTGCCGCAGTCGATCGCTTTCTCACTCGCAACCTGAAAGTGCTTCTCGCGGTCTTTCCGCGCTTTTTTCGGGTAAGCCTCCAGAATGTCATCTATCAGCTTCTGATTCTCTTCAATATTCAGTCCCATGGGTTGACCCTCCTTATCTTGGAACAGGCTGATATCTTATTGGCCGGATGCCTGCAGCTTCTTGATGGCCGCTTCTTCGTCTTCAATGATGCCGAATTCCATCAGCAGCTCTTCCAGCTCTTCCATTGAAATCGGAGTAGGGATGGTCAGCATTTTATTGTTAAGAATCTTCTCGGCCAGCTTCTCATATTCTTTCGCCTGCGAATGGTTAGGATTATACTGGGCAACCGTCATTCTGCGCAGCTCGGCATGCTGAACGATATTGTCACGCGGCACAAAATGAATCATCTGCGTATTCAGTCGGCGGGCCAGCTCCATAATCAGCTCATCTTCTCGGTCCGTGTTACGGCTGTTGCAGATCAGGCCGCCGAGTCTGACGCCGCCGCTGGTGGCATACTTCAGAATCCCGCGGGCAATATTGTTCGCAGCATACATCGCCATCATCTCACCGGAACAGACAATGTATATTTCCTGCGCCTTGCCTTCGCGGATCGGCATGGCGAAACCGCCGCATACCACGTCACCGAGTACGTCATAGGAGACGAAATCCAGATCCTGATAGGCCCCTTCCTGCTCCAGGAAGTTAATGGCGGTAATAATCCCGCGTCCCGCGCACCCTACACCCGGTTCAGGCCCGCCGCATTCCACATTAATAATGTCGCCGAAGCCGGTCTGCAGCACATCTTCTAGCTCAAGATCCTCTACCGAGCCAAGCTCAGCCGCTAATTCAAGTACAGAGTTTTGCGCCTTCGTGTTCAGGATCAGACGGGTTGAATCGGCTTTAGGGTCACAGCCGACAATCATAATTCTTTGTCCGAATTTTGTAGCCAGCTGAGCCAGGGTGTTTTGTGAAGTTGTCGATTTGCCGATACCGCCTTTACCGTAGAAAGCTATTTGTCTCATTGTTCATCATCCCTTCGAAATGTTTATATTTTCAAAATATGAGCTGTATTTGACGCTTTCGAGAATGGCTTCCTGTATTCCGCCTTTGCGGACGAGCGGCAGTACTCCGGCTTTGTTCAGGCTGGCTCTTGGAGCGTCGCCGATCCCGGAGCAGAGAAGAATCCGGCAGTCATTTAGAATCGAGATGATTTCCTGCAGCGTGGCGGCTTTGTCGCCGTTGCAGTCTGCAGTGCCATGACAGTAAGCTTGAATCTTGCGGACTCCGAGCAGCTGTACATCCGTTCCGTCGGTATCGTATACCAGGAACTCTGTCGCATGCCCGAAATGCTGGTTGACCTTGTCACCACCTCTTGTAGCCACTGCAACTCGGGTCTTCGGCCCGCCTTCCCGCAGGCGCCTGGCTTGTTTGGCTTTGACACGCTCGCGGATCTTGGTATCGAGCTCACTCTGGAACATGGCCCTGGCTTCTTCATTAACGGCCGGTTCCTCTTCCATCGCTTCCAGCGGGAAGTCCTGGTTGCGGTCCTGGCCCAGCAGCCCGATGGCATCAGCCCGGCATTGCCGGCAGTGGCGCATAACCTTCATGCCGTCCCTGCCGAGCAGCTCCTGCAGGTTAAGCAGCTCCTTCGGACGGGGCGCCTTGCGCCCATCCGCTTCGTACTGGCTGCCCGGCGCGATAATCAGCGGCGTTACATTGTGCAGCGTAGCCCCGAGCTCTTTTACTCTCCGGGACACTGCGGGCAGATGATGATCATTGACCCCCGGAATCATAATGGAATTGACTTTAACCAGAATCCCCAGCTTTGCCAGCATTTCAAGTCCCAGCAGCTGACGGCTGATCAGCAGCTCGGCTGCTTCCCTTCCTTCGTACCGGACCCCTTCATCGGATACCCAGGGATAAATTGCCTGGCCGACTTCAGGATCGATCGCATTAATGGTGATGGTGACATGGCGGATGCCGAGCTCGATAATCTCATCCATATGCCGGTACAGCGTAAGTCCATTGGTACTTAGACAAAGGGAGACATCCGGCACATGCCGCTTGACCCGGGCAAAGGTATCAAAGGTCTGCTCCGGATTCGCCAGCGGATCTCCGGGTCCGGCTACCCCTACAACCGAGAGCTGCATCAGTTGGGCGGCAACGCCTCTTACCTTACGTTCTGCCTGCTCCGGGGTAAGCACTTCACTGACTACACCCGGCCTGCTCTCATTCACACAGTCGAACTTGCGGTTGCAGTAATTGCACTGGATGTTACAGGCGGGAGCAACCGGGATGTGCATCCGGGCGTAGAACCGGTGGGCCTCCTCACTGTAGCAAGGGTGGCGGCTGATCTCCTCCTCTGCTTCATTTGATATACATGACGGCTGCATCATTTCCCACCTCCTAAAAGTTTTGTGAGCTTAGCATCTTGAATAATCTGCGTGCAAAACTCGCTTCGGAAGCATAGGCTCAGTTTTACGGAGCATCACTTCTTGAAACCTCTTCGCAGTAAAACTCGCTTCGGAAGCATAGGCTTAAGTTTTGTGAGCTTATCTTCCTTCATCCTAACCGGTACGACACTTATTTTGGCTTCGCGTTTAGTTTGAGTCATGTTATATAACACCAACCTCGCTTGACCGCTTTAATTAGTCTCATCATATTTTCATTAGCAGGTACCGTCAATTAGCTAAAAGCTTGAAAACCCTTTTATTTCCTCATGTTTTCCGTTTTGACAAATCAGATGTCAAGTTATATAACTTGAACATATCATGTTTCCGTTTTCAGAAGAGTCATTTTCTATTGATATTTGTTCTCATAAGCATTGACAACAGCTAATAAGTCATATATGATACCTGTAGGTTCCAAGGTATAACTCTTAAATTTCATATCCCGTAAAGGGGAGTAGCTGTTAGATAAAATCGTCAATACGAGAATATGAGGATATTCTCCGGTTTTATCGGCAAATATATCATTTGTTAGCGAGACCTTTACCAATCAGGTTAGTCCTTTATCCCAAAGGCTAATCTGTTTGGTAAAGGTCTTTTTTATATAATTTTGGTTACAATAATGGTAATAAGGGTATTTTTTATCAAAAAAGTATCCAGAGCCACATGAGGAGGAAACAGGAATGGATTGGGGATTATTATTAGAATACGGATGGGTATTGCTCGTTCTGGTCGCACTGGAGGGCCTGCTCGCCGCAGACAACGCACTTGTACTTGCAATCATGGTTAAACATCTTCCTGATGAGGAACGTAAGAAGGCGCTCTTTTATGGATTGGCAGGAGCGTTCGTGTTCCGGGCCGGATCACTTTTCGTCATTTCTTTCCTGGTCGATATCTGGCAGGTACAAGCCATCGGCGCGCTTTATCTATTGTTTATAGCGGGAAATCATATTTTCAGGAAAGTGCTGTTCAAGAAACCTGTCACAGAAGAAGCTGCTGAAAGCGGCACGGCCGGAGCTGTAAACAAAAAGAAATCCAGCTTCTGGCTTACCGTGCTGAAGGTAGAAATTGCCGACATCGCTTTTGCGGTTGACTCCATCCTTGCAGCTGTTGCCCTCGCCGTTGCTCTTCCGCCAAGCGGAATCGGCAAGATCGGCGGCCTCGACGGTGGACAATTCCTCGTCATCTTTGCGGGCGGATTCATCGGTCTGGTCATTATGCGTTTCGCGGCCTCCGTCTTCGTTAAGCTGCTGCATACCCGTCCAGGTCTTGAAGTTGCCGCCTTCTTCATTGTCGGCTGGGTAGGGATCAAGCTCGCTGTCATCACCCTGGCACACCCTTCGCTTGGTGTATTGTCCGAAGACTTCGCGCACAGCACCTGGTGGAAGCTTACCTTCTACGTGGTCCTGATTATCATTGCGGCTACCGGATGGTTCATGAGCAGCAAGGTAGAAGAAACAAATGTCGGCGAGAACCCCGTACGGGAAGTCGACAAGCAGCTCGGGAAGTAAGCTTTGCGGCTCTGGCTGGCTGACACCGGACGAATAAATGTACTTTTTCCAATTATTTCGTATAGGAAGACGCTGCATTAACACATAAGCAACCACAGTAGTACACAAGCAAAAGCCCGTTCCTGCCGTAATGGCAGAAGCGGGCTTTTAGTATGATCAGGCACAGGCCGGCTAGAGTGCTTATTCTCCGGCAATCCCGGAGCGTTCCACACTTTCCACGAAATGACGCTGCACGAAGAGATACAGAATCAGGATCGGCAGAATGGCGAGGATACAGCCGGCCATAATCTGGTTCAGCCCCGTCGGGGCCATCCCGATCGAGCCGGAGGTCATCTGGGACATCGCCTCCGCCGCCTGATTATTGGTACCGTAGAACATAGCCAGGCGCTGCGACAGATTATAGAAATCCGGCGTAGTCAGATACGTATTCGGCTCGAAGCTGTCGTTCCAGTGCCACACGACCGAGAACAGGAATACGATCAGCATCGCCGGCTTAGCCAGCGGGAACATAATTTTCCAGTACGTTCTGAAGGGACCTGCTCCATCGATACGGGCCGCCTCTTCCAGCACATTCGGCATTCTCCGGTAGAACTGGATGAAGATCAGCACGAAGAGTGCTCCCTTCAGACCATGCCCGAACAGCGAAGGGATAACGAACGGCAGATGGGTATTGATCCAGCCCAGATCGCTGAAGAACAGGTACAGCGGAACTACAATCGTCTGCGGCGGCACAAGGAACGTGAACAGCAGCAGTACAAAACAGACCATGTAACCCGGGAACCGGTATCTGGCAAAGCCGTAACCGACCAGCGAGCAGCTGAGAATCTGCAGCACCGCACTGCCGAAGGAGATAATGGCGCTGTTGGCGAAGCCGCCCCAGAAATTGAGCGCCTTCCAGGCTAGCGTGTAATTATGGAAGCTCAGCCTGGTGGGAATCCACTGTACCGTGGCATCGGCCACATCCTGCATTTGCATCATCGATTTGGATAACATGTAGAGCAGCGGATACAGGAATACAAAGCTCAAACTGAGGATGACCAGATAATAAAAAGCGGTATGGATGACCTGAAGTGAGCGTTTCGCCGTTTTGTCCAGCTGTCCGTTTGCTCTCAGTCGGGTAGTAACAGACTCGACGCTAGCAGTACGGACCGGACTTGCCGATTCCTTGAGCATGTTTTATTTCCTCCCTTCAGTTGCACCGAGCGACTTGCGGAACAGCAGAAATACTACGCCCAGAATCAAGAAGATAAAGATAAAGTAGATCCAGCCCATAGCGGAGCCATAGCCGAAATCATTGTTCTTGAACACGACATTCAGAATATGGCTCATGATCTGATTGTCTGCCTTGGTGAAGGAGCTGACGATGCTGAACAGGGTATTGACCAGCATCATAGGCATAATCATTGGAAAGGTAATTTTCCAGAAGCTCTCCCATGCCGTTGCCCCGTCACATTTGGCGGCTTCATACAATGAGATGGAAATTGTCTGCAGCCCTGCCAGGAAGATCAGAATCTGCACCCCGGAATCCCACATGACAAGCGTCAGCGACTCAGCATACTTGAGCAGGGTTTCCAGAATATCACCGGGAATGAAGGCCGATAGCTTGTTGTACAGATTCTGGTTGTAAAAAATCGGCAGATTGGCTGCGCCCTGATCCATCAGCTTGCTGAGAATCGCTCCCGAAGCAATAATCACCGGCAGGAAGAAGACGCCGCGGAAAAAGGTTTTGCCGATCATGCCGCGGTTCAGCAGGATGGCGCAGAACAGCGAGAAGATCAGGATCAGCGGAACCTGGGTTAAGGTCGACACCATGGTCTCCTTGAGCAGCGGCAGGAAATTCACATCGGTCGTAAACGCCGCCCGGAAATGCTCAGTCCCGACAAAGGTGGCGATCAGCCCGTCTTTACTGACTTTCAGCGCATGAAAGGAATAATACATCGAACGGCCCAGCGGGATGGCCATGAACATCAGGAAGCCGAACAGCCACAAGGAGATGAAGGAGTAGCCTTCCATGAAATAACGCGCCCGCATCGATAACTTTGATTTCTTCACTTCTTCATCCTCCTGTCACAGCATAGCTGTAAGCCTCTACGGTCTGGCCGGATATTCCAACCGGGTGATTATTATAGTTAATGATGATACTGACACCGCCTGCATAAGTGGTCCGGAAGACCTTGCTCTGCAGCTCCTCATGGTTCATCATCTGCTGGCCGCTGATGTCATCGTACACGTCCTTCAGCTCAAGATAAGCTTTGGCGGATGGGGTGAGCCAGTCATTCAGCTCGGAGCTGAACAGCCGGTTCTCCAGCGTCCGCTGCAGATCGCTGGACTTGGCATACGTCAATTCATAGCTCGGAAGCGCTCCATATTCCAGAGCGCGCAGCACCTGGCCACGGGAATCATCGAGCAGATTGACCGGGCTGGCCGTATACGGAACAAGCCCGTGCACCACCAGCTGATAAAACGGAATGGAACGGTCGGTATAGACGAACCCGCTGGAATCGAGCGGCACTCCGTCCACACGGTCCACATGTCCAAGCGTATAGGCGTAGCCGTAATCAACCGCTGTACGGATATTTTCCTGACGGTAATTATCCAGTGTTGTTACATAAGTGCGCTCCGCCTCCTTGCGGTCCGTCAGTGATTTGTTATCCTCGTCGGAATACAGCAGGCTGCCGAAATAATCAAACTGCACACCGGCAGTCCCCAGCTTTTGATAATCGTCTAATTCCGCCGCACTGCGCTTCGCGATAACTTCCGGCTTCAGCAGGTAGAAGTAATTATCCGTATTCCAGCCGCTGGAGAGATAATAGATATACTGCTTGAGCACTTCACGGTTAATTCCGCGTACGGCCTCCTTGCTGGCCTTAACCCCATTCGACTCCTGATACGGCTTAACATAATTGGCCTTCAAATACAGCGTTACGCCTTTCTCCGCCGCATACGCCTGAAGCTCCTTCAGCCCCTTGCTTCCGCCGAGCTGCTTCGCCACCGGGAAGTGGTCCGGCTGATTGCCGTATAATCCGTCTTTCGACCACCCGGATACGGTAATTTCCAGCCGGGATACGCCCTCGGCATAATAGCGGTCGATCATTTCCTTGATCTGTTTGAACGTAGACATCTCGATGAAGGTAGAGCCGATGACCTCATCGCGGGAAATTCCGCCGAGTACCTGAAGATAGAGCGGTGTATCCCCGCTTGCCGCGGGCTTGATCTGCTCCTCCTCCAGCAGGTAATTGCGGTATGCCTTCGCCATACCTACATAACCGGCCTCTTCATCCTGCAGCAGCACATAACGCACCGCACGTTCACTCTTGATCAGCTCTCCTTGATAATAAGGAATCTGTCCGGAGGTGCCGACGAAGATGACATCATCCTTGCGCAGTGTGAATTCGCTGGATGCCCGGTACAGTGAGATTGCACGGATTCCTGACGGGACACCGTTAATCTTCGCATCCGTCTCGCCTTTGGTCACGATCGCCAGATAACCGGTATCCTCCTGGTAGATTCCGAAGACAGGCAGGGCGACGGCCTTCTTCATGGCCGCATCTTTAAGCCAATGGCTATCGGTAATCTCATGATTCTGCTTCACGAAGGTCTCGTCTCCGCCATAAATGTACTCGGAGTATCCCTTCAGATACCCGGGATGATTCTCGCGGAATTCCAGCAGTGCCCCGGAGCCGTCCGGCAGCAGCATCGCTCCGTTCTGATCCTCCCTCGCTGCATGGAAGAACGGCAGCACTTCAATGCTTGTAAACTTTGCACTGCCGGTTTCCTTCAGATACTCCTCAGGAATGGACGCCTCAAAGCCGCTATCCGTCAGCCGGTACTCCAGCGCAAATGACAATTTCAGGCTGGCGAAGGCAAACTCGGCACGGACCACCTCCGGCTCAATCGTAACCTTGACGCTTGAATCCTCATCCTTGAGCGGGTAGATCTGCGTAATATCCGCCCCTTGTGTATATCTGGCATAGACCGGCGCTGACGTGTACTTCTTGACGTTCGGCATCGCCGTCTTCTCCAGCTGCGGCGATCCGAGCCACTGCTTGCCTGTTTGTTTGTCCGTAATCTGCAGATTGCCCGATTTCTCATCCACATACAGGATGTAACGGTCATTCTCCAGCGCCTTCGTTCCCGGCGTAACCGGCTGCAGCTCAGCCTTGACGGCCGGCTCTGCCGGAGCCGAAGCCGGAGCCGCAGCTTCAACAGCTTCCTGCTCTGCGGCAGGCTCCTGCGCCTGATCTTCACTTCCCGCTTCCGCCCCGGCTGCCTGCGGGGCAGCGGACGGTTCAGCAGACGGACCGGCAGCGCCATAGAGCGGCGGGATATTTATAGCTGCAACCAGCAGCACCAGCACGATCAGCAGGATGCCACGCAGCTTCATTTTTTTCATCATCTTGTTCCCTTCCCCTCCCTACGCGCGCAATCTCAGCTCTTTGAGCAGATCAACGATAAATGATACGAACTGATTGGATATGCCGAACAGTAAAATGCCGACGAACCAGATAATTGCGATGCCGACGAGGCTGATCACCGTAATGAAGATCACCTTGCGGATTTCGAAATCATGCAGGATTTTGACCTTGAGCAGAATCAGCCAGGCCACCCATACCACTACGAACTTCTGCAGCAGATTGAAGGTAGAGGCTTCATCCAGCGAGAGCACCAGCGTCAGCAGGGTTACCGGAATAATGAACAGCATATAAGGAGCCAGGGCAAAGGCACTGCCTACAAAAATCTCCTTGAATTTCCCCTCACCGTCCAGAATCGTACTGACGCCCCAGTTCGATACACACCAGGTCAGCCAGGGAACAACCAGCCAGATGAATTCATGGAACATCGAAATTTCATGCGGCTCCCGCGTCTGAAACGCATACCCGGTAATCAGAATCGAAATCATTCTCGCTGCAAAGGTCAGCAGAATAATAAGAATTGCCTGGAACCAGGCAATCCGCTGTTTACCTTGAATGTCATGATAGAACTCATAAGGATGGGCAACCACCTGGTGGATCATCCGCAAAGTGTTCATCACAATCCCTCCTTTACCGGAACAGGGTCAGCCGGTCTCCGCCGGTACAGCCATATATGGAATCTGCGGTAGAGCTTCGGCACACTCCAGTACAGCACCAGCAGCAAGACAATGGCACCGGTGAAAAATAGCGTGAAATGCTCACGGATGTACAACTTGCGGTATTCGCGGAACGATGAGGAATAATCAAATTTGGAGCTTCCCAGCTTGAAGTAGCCCATCGCTTCCTTGTACTTCTCCGCTTTATAAAGCGCCTTGCCGATGGCCAGATAAGCCATATCATAATTGGCATTCAGCCGGAGCACCTCATGCCACAGCGTTTCCGCTTCATCGTATCTGCCGTCTACATACAGCAGGGAGGCCTTATGCACCAGATCGGCAAAGGGTGTCGTGCGGAAGCGGTCAACCCGGCCCCGCCCTTTATCGACCACATAAATCATCCCGTCAGAGGTCTGATCCACTGCAGAAGGCGTAACGAACAGGCCGTTCTGCTCACCGGTGCCCCCGAAGCTGAACAGGAGATTCCCCAGTTTGTCATACTGGAAAATCCTGCTGCTCTGCAGGTCCAGAGCGGTAATGAACCCGTTCGCATCGATGCTGATCCCCATAAAGGAGGCCATACTGAACGGGCCGTCCGTATAATAATTGCCGTACCGGTGTTTCCCGATATTCAGGGTATCCACACCTACAGGCGAGAGGCGCTTAATCTGGTTCGTCTCTTCACCGAGCGTGGTGCTGTAAATGAAGCCTTCCTGGTCCAGATCCACATTGGAGAATTCGGATGGGCGCACTGTCGCCAGCTGGCTCTGCTGATCCTTCGTGGCTACCAGCTTAATCAGCAGCCGCGTCCAGGAGAAGCCTACATGGTTCGCCCCGTAAAAGCCTTTGAATTTGCCGCCCGAGTCAATCTGCATCAGACCCTGGGTATTACCGTCGCTGACCACATACATGTAATCACGCTTGTCGACAATCAGCTTGGAGGGTGAATACGAGAAATTTGCCCCAAGCAGCGTGCTTTCCGGCTTCAGGAATTCCTTCTCGAACTTCCCGTCCGGAGTAAACACTGCAATCCGCTGGTTTTTGGTATCAGCGACGTATACCGTACCGTCCGCTTTGACATATACCCCCTTGGGCTCCAGCAGCTTACCGCTTCCTTCCGCATCGCCGATAATCTTGATTAGTCCGCCGTTCTGATCCATATGCAGAATCCGGCTGTTGCCGGTATCGACAATGTATAAGCTGTCATCCTCCCCGATATACAGCGATTCGGGGTTTTTCAGTACACCCGCTTCTGTATCTCCGGGATCAATCGAGGAGTCATACAAATATCCGTTGATCGACCGTACCTCACTGCCCCTCTGGCTCCAGGTGTATCCCTTGTACGGAGCATCTGCCGCAGCCTGCCCCGGGGGCAGCAGCAGCGGAAGAATCAGCGTGACAAGCAGGACGCCGAGTAGTGTCTTTTTCACTCTATGCCGAGTAGTCATCTAGTCGCCCCCTATTCCTTCAGCCCGGAATGGGCCATTGTCTGGAGCACCATCCGCTGTGTAATGATAAAGACCAGGATAGTCGGGATAATCATCAGGAAGCTCGCTGCCGCCAGGGTCCCTACTCTGGCTACAACGCCCGCCCCGCCGCTGATCGTCTGGATAGCAAGCGGCAATGTCTTCATTTCCTGGACTGTCGTATAGACCATAGACGGGTACGGATCATTCCAGGCAGAGATGAAGCTGAACAGGGCAAAGGTTGAGATGGCCGGTTTCAGCATCGGCATGACCAGCACCCAGAACACCTTCCATTCGGAAGCGCCGTCGATCCGGGCGGCTTCAAGCAGCGCGTCCGGCAGCTGGCGCAGGAACTGCGTCATCAGGAACATCCCCATCGGCGCAGCCAGGTAAGGCAGAATCATTGCCCAGTACGTGTTCATCAGTCCGCTGCGGCTGATCAGCAAATATTGCGGAATCTGCAGGACCAGCGGGGAGAACATTAATGCGGCAACAATCATATTGAAGATAAAGCTCTTGAACGGCATATTATGCTTAGCCAGCGGATAAGCCGCCATGGCCGATATGACAACCCCGCCCACCACAATAGCACTCGTAACAATAATGCTGTTGAAGATAAACCGGGAGAACGGCACCGCCGAGGTTCCGGTAATCAGCAGCAGGTCGCGGAAGTTCATCAGCGTCGGATTGACGACGAAGAACCGCGGCGGGAACATGAACAGCTCACTTGTCGGCTTAACAGCGGTTACTGCCATATAAATAAGCGGCAGCAGCATCAGCAGCCCGAATAAAGTCAGGAACAAATACAGGAAGATACCGCCGTAATCAAGGCGCCGTAATTTAAATTTGTGCATCCTAATCCCTCCCCAGCACTCTGAAGATGAGCCGGTTCATCCCAAACATCAGAAAGAACAGCAGTACGGCAATCGCCGAAGCATAACCCATTTCGAACCGGGTAAATGCATAGTCAAACAAATGCGCCATGATCGTATGGCCCGCGTACAGCGGGCTCGGAAATCCGACGAGCCGCATGCTGACATCGAATACAGTCAGCGAGCTGACGACCTGCATCACCGCACCGAACAGCAGCTGCGGCTTCACTGACGGAACGGTAATGAACCACAGCTGCTGCCAGCGGTACTTCACTCCGTCAATTGAGCCGGCCTCATACAAATCTGTCGGCACATTCTGCAGTCCGGCCAGAAAGGCCAGGAACCCTACGCCCATGCTCATCCACAGCGACACAATAATAATGACCGGGACGATTGAATCGACATTCTGCAGGAACAGATACGGCTCATTGAGAATCCCGAGCTGAATCAGATAATGGTTGAGCAGTCCCTTGCGGTCGCCTGCGAAGAAATACAGCCAGACGACCGACATTGCCACCGCGCTGGTAATAGAAGGCAGATAGAAGCACAAGGTGTAGAAGAACCGGTATTTCTGCGGAATCTGGCTGATCAGCCAAGCCAGCAGGAAGGCCAGAATATAACCGATCGGGCCTGTAATAAAGGCGAATTTAAGCGTAATCCCGACGGCCTTGAGGAAGATATCATCATCCACAAACAGCAGCTTATAGTTGGAGAACCCGATGAATCTCGGCGTCTCAATAATGTTGTAGTAAGAGAAACTGAGTACAACAGACATAATAATCGGCACGATGGTAAAGATGAAGAACAGCAGCAGGAACGGGGCCAGGAAATAATAGGAAACCTTATTTTTCTTGATATCCATCCACAGCTGCGCCCATTTGCCGGGTGCTCCGGACTTCATCACCGCTGCGCCTCCGGCCTCTGCCGGTGTAATGATCTCACTGCTCATTTCTGACCTCCTTCCACTGAATCAGTTGAAGCTCCAGCCTGCTCAAGCCCGAATTCTTCGCGTTTCTTATTAAGCTCTTTATTAATTTCACGCACACCCTGCTCCATCGCCTCCCGCGGGAATTTACCGTTCAGCACAATCTCATTCCAGATGTTAGCGATATAGCGGGTTGTATAATATCCTCCAAGCACTACCTCGCGCTCCTTGAACCAGTCCCATTGCTCCAGAATGGCGTCAATATCAGCCTGCTGCCATGGAAGCCGCTTCAGCGCTTCAATATTTGCGGTATTCCAGCGCGCTTCAACCCCCAGCAGTGATTCCAGCTCAGAACCAAAGCTCTCCTGCGCATCCGCACTGGTCCACCATTTCAGGAATTCCCAGGATTCTTCTTTCATCTCGGAGTCCTTGAAGATCATTCCGGTCTGGGCCAGCCCGCCGGTGGAACGGTTAACCCGGCCGTCCTCCTGTACGATGCCCGGCATCGGCTTCATGCCCCACCAGCCCGTAAGCTCGGGAGCGGCTGTAGACAGCAGAATGTAGGTGGAGTAGTCCGCTACCCCGATCGGCATTTCGCCGGAGCGGAAGCGGTTATAGAAATCCGCCTGCTTCTGCAGCTTGTAATTCGTAAAGAGACCGGTCCACATTTTCATCGCAGCCAGCGCCTCCGGTGAATCCAGGCCGGACTGCGTTCCGTTATTCTTATAGAAATCCCCGCCGAACTGGAACAGGAACGGAGCAAACTCATTGATCGCAAGGCTGGTATTATTGGGAGCATGCGGGTAGTAGAAATCCATACCGTTCTGCTGCAGGAGCGGAATCAGGTCCATAACCTCCTGCCACGTATCCGGAATGTCCTCCTCCCGGATGCCAAGCTGCTCCATAATATCCTTCCGGTAAAAGAGCATGCTGAAATTCTGATTCTCCGGCAGGGCGAAATCGCCGTTATCATATTTATAAGGAATGAGTGCGCCCGCTCTGAAGCGGCTGGCCACTTCCTTGTAATCCGCGAATTCATTCAGATTAACGAGTGAATTCCGTACAGCAAAGTCAATGGGAACCTCACCCTCGACCCCCAGTGCTACATCGGGTGCGAGCCCGGCTGTGCTGGCCAGCAGCAGGATCTGCTTCTGATCGGCGGCAACCGTCGGAATGACGTTGACATTCACCTTGATGCCCGTGTTTGGTGTAAAGTCCTCATCAATCATTTGTTTGATGATCTCGGCCCAGTCGCGTCCGCGTGAGACCCAGACATCCAGCACCTTGCCATCCTTATAGGTGTTGCCGATACCGCTGTAATCCTTGGTGAAGGAGCTGAGGAAGTCATAGCTCATCGTTCCTGCTCTTGTGTACCAGGGAGCTGCATCCTTAGGCCAGGCCTGATCTTCCGATTTCACTTCGATGTAGTCCATAACAATACTCTGCTTCATTAAGCCATTGACCCAAAGGCCCAGCGAGGATTGCAGATCGGTGAATTGCTGCAGCCGCGACGGAATACTTGTGGTATCCTCCGCCATCTCCAGGAACCGGTCGCGCGCCTCATACAGGGTGCTCAGCTCGGAGCTGCCTTCCTCTACGCCAAAGGAATACATCGCCTGTACCGCATCATCAAGCGTACGTGCCATCAGATGCAGACGCGGCACCAGATTGGTAATATTCTGCTCCAGCTTCCAGTCCCCGTTCGGATCGGGATTCGTCCCGGTAACCTGGGTAATCTCCCGCGACAGGAGCGACATCTTGTGCGTCGTATTCAGAACAGCTTCAATCATCGGGCCTACACCCGACACCTGAACCTCCATGCGCAGCGTGTGCTTGCCCTGCTCCAGATAGAAGAGGTAGGCGCCATCCTCGTTGCCGAGCCTGTTTACCTGCCATTCCGCTTTATATGGAAACTTCAGGGCGTTCATTTCCTGGAACGGCACCTTGCCGTCAATCATAATCCGCCGCTCCACCGGAATACCGTTCAGGAACCATTGCCCGTAACGGATGCCGATATTGTAGAGCCCGGATTCCGGAACATCGAAGCTCCACTCCGCCCATTGCCCGCCGGTCCGCCAGCCGACACCGCCGAAGCTGTTCAGCACAATGGCATCCTTGTCAAAAGGCTCGGTCAGCGGCTCGCGGTCCTCAATCCGCTTGAGTGTCGGGTCAGAGCGCAGGGATGCGGTCTCCGCCTGAATCTTAACAGTCTGATTCTGCACAGGCTGATAGCCCTTCGCTGCATATTCCTGCTTCACTTCTGCATAGGAAGGCAGCGTTTGCGGTGAGACAATCCGCAGCTCGCTCAGCGCAGCCGGCTCGCGGATCGCTTCCAGCCGCAGCGTATGCTCTCCCTTGGTCAGGTAGAAACGGAAAGGATCAGCAGTGCGGGCTTCAGCATCACGGAATTCGCGGTATTGCCAGCCGCTTACCTCTTCACGCTTCGGATTGAATTCATTTCCCTGGTTATCCTTCCATGGCTCTGCACTCTCCTGCCACATCCGCTGGAATTCCATCTTCTTCACCTGGGAGAACAGATACTTCCCGTCCACCTTCAGGCTGCGGATAATCGAAGAGCGTTTACCGGGAAGGCTGTAGTATTCCATCCCCATCTGATAGAAGCCGTCAGCCGGTACAGAAAAGGTATACTCTGCCCAGCTGTCCTCTGTATTCATTGCCAGCACTTGCCCGGCTTTACCTCCAAGCTCAGCCAGCAGCTCTGTTCCCCCGCTGCTCACCGCGGAGTAACCGGCTGCCGGAAGCACCAGTGCGAATTCCGCAGCGTCTGCTGCTCCATTCTTTTCCTGCTCTGTATAGTAGCTTGAATAGGATGGCTCCAGCTTCGAGCTCACACTGTCACTTTCCAGAACAGAGCTCTCATCCACATCGGCGTAGACAGGGATGCCCGCCATGGCCGCATTGTCAAATCCCCTGGATTGATTCCAGAGCACGAGGGAGACCGCTAACAGGACCAGAACCAACAGACTCACTTTATATTTTCGCAGTATGCGCAACACTCGCTAATCTCCTCCCGTCACAAATAATCCCCACAAAATCTTTCCCCACAAAGAATCCCCACAAAGTGGAGCCTTAGCTTCGATGATTACTCAGGTACTTTGCGGGGGCCCCATAAACCAAACCTACAAAAACATAAAAATTCTATAAGGGGGCAGCTCCGGAAAATCAGGCTGCCCCCTGTTATAATTTTCCGGTTATTCCTGCATTGCTTTCTTAAAGGCCGCGATTTCCTTGGAGGCCTGAGCCATTACATCATCGCCGATTTTTTGAATAACCGTTTTGGAGTCGGTATTCTTGGCAAGCGCATCGCCGATTGCCGCAATAAAGATTTCCCAACCCTTATTATCGACTGGTGTCAGGTGCTTGATTGGAATATCGTTGCTGAGCTGTTCATACAGCTTGAATTCCTCCTGGCCGCCTAAATACTCATTCTTGGTGTTGGCATACCAGTCCAGACTGGAGATATCCTTGTAGCCCGGCTGAATAGAGTGCTTGGTCCAGATCTTCCAGGCATTCTCACTTCTCATGCTCCACTGGATATAAGCCCATGCCGCTTCTTTATTCTTGCTTTGTGCCGGAATGACGAAGCTGGAACCGCCCATGCCGACGTTGATTCCGACTGGCAGGCGGGTAGCTCTCCACTTGCCGGCCAGCTCAGGGAAGGTTTCCTGCAGACCGCGTGCACCGAACGAACCGGCTACTACACCGACCAGATCACCCTTCAGTACCAGCTGCTTTCCTTCATCCGAGGCATATCCGATATGCGGTGCCCAGCCCAGCTGCTGGCCGCGTTTGGTAATGTCGAGCACCTTGACCATCTTCTCTGTATTGCGCGTCCAGTTCATATCTTTATCGAAATAGCCGACTTCATCTCCGGCCCACACAGCCGGGCCATCATTCCACTCCATGAAGTACTTGCCATTAGCTTTCAAAATTTGCACCAGGTTCAGGAAGTTCTCCTCATCCTGAATATATTCCCCGAGCTCAGCCGGGTCGCTAGGCAAGCCCAGCTCTTCAAAAATATCCGCACGGTAATAGTACACTCCCGGTGTCATATCCCAAGGCATTCCGAGCAGCTCGGAGCTGTCCGGTGTCATCCAGCGTTCCCAGTTGAACGGGTGAACCAGATCCTTGTATTTGCCGGCATTATAAGGCTCTTCCAGCAGGTTCTCCAGCACATGGCCGGCCATATAGCGGTTAAGCTGATACATTTCAACCTCTGCCACATCAGGTGCGCCGCTGCCGGCAGCAATCGTCGTCTGCAGCTTGTCGTGAAGATCGCCAAACGGCATAACTACAGTCTTAAGCTTGATGCCCGGATATTCAGCCATGAAGGCAGTACCGATCTCATCAAATACTTGTTCATTAAACGCCCAGACGGTAACTTCGCCTGTAATGTCCTTGCTCGGCAATTCGGTCGCTGCGGTATCT
This sequence comes from Paenibacillus sp. MMS20-IR301, assembly GCF_032302195.1. Taxonomy (NCBI): domain Bacteria; kingdom Bacillati; phylum Bacillota; class Bacilli; order Caryophanales; family Paenibacillaceae; genus Paenibacillus; species Paenibacillus sp. MMS20-IR301. Next base: position 7,339,354 of record NZ_CP135275.1, on the reverse strand, counting down.
GCTGCTGCCGTTTCGCCGGCTGCCGGCTCGGTAGTTTCCGTAGCGGCTTCCGTTGTTCCAGCATCTGTAGCGGCTGTCGCTTCTGCGTTGTTAGCCGCATTATTGCTTGTGGATGTGGCTGGAGCGCTGCTGCATGCTGAGAGAATCAATACAAAAACCAGCAGGACGCACCATAACAGATTGCTTGTCTTTCTTGTCATCAATAGAACCTCCCCTTGAATAAATACCTGAATGCCTGCTTCATGTTTTGTAAATTCCTACTTATAGTAAAAGAGCCTGCTTCCCTACTTGGCTGTCATGCGCCCCCTTCCTTTAGTCTAAGAACTGTGACTGAGTATTTCGGGAATTCATACTCTTGACTACCTGCTGTCCATTGGATTTCACTGGATACGGGTGCAACTTTGTCCGGTGCAGTAAAGCTGTTCTGATCACTCGGATCATCCGACTTCAGAACCGTTGCCGTTCCGGTCAGTTTCCGGGACTCAAGACCTGCGAGCACCAGCTTCGTCTTGTGCGCAGTATCCCCGCTGTTAACCACCTTGACGATAATCTCGCCGGTGGCCAGATCACGGCTGGCGGTCGTAAACATAGGTCCGGATGAGTTCTGATCATTTACTTCCTGAATCAGCTGATTATTCAGGTAGGTGCGGATATTGCCGCCTGACAGCTCAATGCGGATATCGTACCACTCCCCTGTAGCGATACTGATGGGAACCGTCTGCCCGATCACAGATCTTGAACCGCCGACAGACTTCTCAATTGCGCTCTGTGTATTGCCCCAGCCGCCAAGATTCCACCAGTAGAAGGTGCCGTCGTCCTTCGAGCCAAACATGATCAGCATCCCTTCCGCCCCGCCCGTCTTTCTGGCTTTCAGCGACAAGGTGTAATCGCTCCAGGAAGCGTCTCCGGCAACAGCCCGGATATCGGTATCACTGCTGGTCTGTCTGAAGACACCGTCCGCTTGCTCCCAGCTGCCGCTCTTCACGGTCCAGGCACCGGAATCAGTGCTGAAATCATCTGCGAAGAGGACCGTATCGCCCTGGGTAACCTTCACATTGCTGTACTCTGCCTGGGTTGACCAGGTGCCCAGCCCGATGCCTCCTTGTATGGCCGCCTTCACATCTGCTTCACCGCTGCCGGAGGCTGAGAGTACCGCAGGCAGAACAACATCGCCTTTGTTGCTGCCAAACATCTGCTGAACATGATAGGACGGTGTTCCGAAGCTGGATGAGGTGTCGAACACAATCGCATCCGGGTTCCAGGTCCGGTCCTTCGTATTCACAAAGAGCGGCGCATAGGAGGACATCCGCACAATATCGGAATTGCGTTCCATTCCCGTCATGAAGGCCGCCTCACCAAGTGCAGCATTCAGATTCCCTTCACCCGCCCCCTTGGTGACGGCATACTCGCCGACATAGATGCCGGGACCGCTGCGGTCATAGGTGTCATACCGGTTGGCATTGCTCATGAACCATTCCGACGACTCGTAATAATGCTCATCAATCATTTCAATCGTCTCACCCTCCACCGCGGTATTAGCGATGAGGTTCATTTCGGGATACTTCTCTTTAATGGCCTTGTAGAACAAGCCGTAACGCTGGACATATTCGCTCAACTGGAAGTTGTTCTCGTTGCCGATCTCCACATACTTCAGGTTAAACGGCTCCGGATGTCCGTTAGCTGCCCGCTCTGCCCCCCACTTGCTGGTAACCGGACCGTTCGCATATTCGATCGCATCCAGCACATCCTGAATCCAGGGCTGAATTTCATTCAGCGGCACCGTATTGGCTTTGGTAACCGGGTCACCGTCATGCGAGATACCGATATAGGCAACGTACAGCGGCTCCGCCTGCAAATCCTCGGCCCACTGCAGATATTCATGGAAGCCCAGTCCGTCTGAAGAGCGGTAATTCCAGTAAGCCGCATGACCCGGCCGCGTCTCAAGCGGGCCTATCGTTGTTTTCCAGCGGTAGGCATTCTCCGGCGTCTTCCCTTCCACGAAGCAGCCTCCCGGGAAACGGACGAATGACGGCTTCATGGCCGCGACCTTCTCGGCAAGATCTATGCGCAGGCCATTCTCCCTGTCCTTCCAGGTCTGCGGGAATAATGAAACCATATCGAGATAGATCGCCCCCGGCTGGTCAGCCGAGAATAGAATCCGTGCATTGCCGGCTGTCCCCGATGCGGTCAGGGCATATGTATACTGATTCCAGCCTTCCTTCCATTCGTCCACAACCTGCTCGGCAAAAACCTGCTTTCCGTCAGCACTCTCCAGTGTTATCCGCAGCGGCATACCTTTACCCGGCTCAGGCTTAGCATAGAACGACAGCTTGTATTCAGCATCCTTCACCACCGGAATCCCCCAGAAGCCGTTATTGACTGCCGAGACACGCCCGCCCTCAGGGGCAGCCAGGGCATCAAGCTTCATGGCTCTCTTCTGTACATCAATCAGCAGTCCGCTGCTGATCAGTGAAATATTGCCCTGGCTTCCGCCCTGCTCCTCCACCCACCAGTTGAACAGCGTATCCGGACTATCCTCGAAGGAGCGGTTCGAGATCAGCTCTGCGTATAACCCTCCGTCGCCCGCATGGTTAATCTCTTCGAAAAAAGCTCCATACAGCATCGGGCTGATCTCCGCTCCGGGGTTCGCCGTATCCACTGTCAGGCTGTAAGCCGGGCCGCTGTCAGCTGCGGGAGCCGGTGTAGCACTTAAAGTGACTTTGTCTTGCACGGAATCTGCCTCCATTAACGAGGTTTGGCTGTCACCCGTTTTTCCGGAAGCCCCGTAATACAACGCACCGGCAGAAATCAGCAGGAATGCTGCTGCCACTCCGGCCCTTTTTCTAAATCTGCCCAGAATCCCCCACTCCTTTATCAAAATGCGCTTCCATACTACTTACATTTGAAAATATATGAAATCATTTCATAAAACCTAAATGAATCCGTTTGCAAAATTAAAATACCATACTCAAATTACAATGTAAACATATTTAACTAAACCATTTTATATTTATATGAACTTAATATTTTCGTTTTTGCTGATTTCGCGAGAATTTTATAACTTTTTTAAAACAAAATCATTGCCTCATCTTACTTTTGTTTATATTTACATGAATTAAACGCGGGTTTGAGGGGAAATCCTCCACTTTTCCAGTTTTGATTTCAAGTTTATTTTATCAATTTATTTTTTACTTTATATTTGGCTGCAACAAAAATAAGTTTGATTTTTTGCCACTAGACAACGCCCTCTGCCCCTTCTCGCCCTATTAAAAAAAGCTTCCTTACGCCCAATAAGGACATAAGAAAGCTCATCTTGCATGATATATTCCCTTAATTCCGCCACTTCATGAACCGGTAATCCAGCAGATCGACCAGCAGGAAGAGGATGAAGCCGACCAGACTGAACAGCATGATTCCGGCATACATCTCCGGGTAATCCAGCCGCAGCCAGGCATCCATAATGAAAAAGCCCATGCCGTGCTCCGTCCCGTAAATCTCGGTAAAGAACAGTACAGAAATCGCTGTTCCGAGCGAGATTCGGATTGTACTAAGAATGACCGACAGTGCGCCGGGCAGCGTGACATTCCAGAATTTCTGCATGGAGCTGGCGCCGATACTTGTCAGAACATCATAGGTGCTCTCCGGGATTGCCTTCACACCGTCACGTACAGAAATAATAACCTGGAACAGCAGAATCAGCATGATCATCAGTACCTTCGAAGTCTCCCCCAGACCGAAGAACAGCATCACTACCGGCAGGAGTGCAATCTTGGGAATCGGATACGTCAGGTAGACCACCGGGTCGAGCAATCTGTTCCAGAGCGGGGAGCGGCCCATTAACAGACCGACCATCAGCCCGAGCAGCAGTGCAAGCAGCACTCCTTCGAAGATCCGGAGCAGGCTGTAGCCGACATTCAGCGCCACATCGCGCACTCCCAGCTGGAACATGGCTTCATATACCGCCCCGGGGCTCGGCAGAATGGCATGATTCATCAGCAGGTAAGCAATATACCAGATGAGATTCATCCCCGCAAAAACTAACAGCAGCCGCAGCAGATGAGGGAGATGCCGTTTTTTCACCATTTCTCCATCATTACCTTTCTGATTGTCTTACTCTGCGCAAAGTACTCATTGCTCTCCCGTTTGTCACCATGCTTCATAGCAAAGACAGCGGAATTATCGAGAATCTCAGGGTGATCCTGCGGTCCTGACGGCATGACAATAATCTTCTGCCCCAGGAGAATTGCCTCTTCCACATCGTGGGTAACAAACAGTGTCGTTGCGGGATGAGTCTGCCAATTGTCGATAAAAATCTGCTGCAGCCCCTCCCGCGTAATCGCGTCCAGAGCCGAGAACGGCTCATCCAGCAGCAGAATGGTCGGCTGAATAGCGAAAGCGCGGGCAATTGCCACCCGCTGCTGCTGTCCGCCGCTCAGCGACAGCGGGAACCGGCCGGCCAGCTCTGCAATTCCCATGGATGTGAGCCAGTGCATAATCTGCGCATCCTGCTCCTGCCTGCTGGGCTGCCCCCTTCCGGAACGGGCAATCCTCATCGCAATGCGGATATTGTCGCGGACCGTCTTCCAGGGCAGCAGCCCGTAATTCTGCGGCACCAGACCGATTAGCGTATCCTTCTCATGAACCGGCCTGCCGTTGAAGAGCAGCTCCCCCTCATAGGCAGGCAGCAGCCCGGCAATCGCCCGCAGCATGGTCGACTTGCCGCTGCCCGAAGGACCGATGACCGTATGGATGCCGTGCTCCGGCAAGGTCAGATTGATCCCGCCCAGAGCCAGCTGGCCGTTTTTGTATTCGACTTGCAGTTCGTGTATGCGGAGTCCGCTATTTTTTAAACTGGACATCGGAGATCACATCTTCAGCCGATATATTTTTGGTCAGCAGTCCTTTTTCACGCGCCCAGGCGAACGCAGCTTCCACTTCCTTGGTATCGACCTGGTAGGCAGGCAGGTATTCAGGTACAGTGATTTCGTCCTTCAGCGTGTCCGGGTAGCCCACTTCCTTAATAATCAGGTCGATGTATTCCGACTGGTCATGGGATTTCATATAAGCAACAGCTTCATCATAAGCCGCGTACATGTCACGGATGGCTTGTCCCTTGGCATCAATGGCGCTTTGCGGGAAAGCCAGCACGAACGGATTAATTCCGGCACTGTGGGTGGAGCTGAGGACGCGCAGACCCGCAGTTTTGCCCATCGTCACGAACGGCTCCGGCAGAACCGCCGCATCTGCTTTGTTATTCTTCAGCAGCTCGAGGCGGGTAGGAATCTGCGGCACTTCTGTTACCGTAATATCGTCTTCCGTCAGGCCGGCCTGCTTCAGCATCATTGCCACTGTATATTGGGTCGAGGTATTTTTGGACAGAATCACTGTCTTGCCCTTCAGATCCTTAACCTCTTTCACTTCATCATTTCCGGTCAGCAGATCAAATTCACCTGTCGTTGTGCTGGTAATCTTCACATCAAGGCCTGCCTCATTGTAGATCGAGATTGCTACCAGGTCAGCACTAAGCCCGTCTACCTTACCAGCCTGGAAGGCTACATCGCGGTCCTTCGCACTCTTGAAGGTCTGAATATCCAGATTTACATTATGCTCCTTATCGAATCCTTGCTCATGGGCAATAATAAAAGGAATGGCATCAATCGAAGGCAGCAGCCCCAGCGATACGGTTACCGGCTCAGCAGAGGTGTCTGCCGCAGCTTCTCCGGCACTGGCTGTACCTTCTGTATTTCCGGCATTTCCTGCACTTGCATTATTGGCATTGCCTGCATTATTAGACCCGCAGCCGACTGCCACCATACTGACCGCAGCGATCAGCATAAATAACATCATAAGGTGTTTCCATTGTTTTCTTTCCATGAACCCTGACTCCTCCATCTCTGTTCTGTTTCTCTTCTTGCTGTTACTTCACTTCAGCTTCCGGCAGCAGCTAACTCTAGTGAATTCACATGCAGCCTCCCAGGCCAGAAGCGCATGCGCATTTATTCACATATAGGCATAAAAGTAGAAACGGTTACGCCGCCCTTAAGGCAGCGGTTCTCGTTTCCATGTAAAGCTATTCGTAACATGCTCTCCGGAACACCTAAGTAATGCAATTTTACACCCATTGCCCTATTTTGTATATTTATAAATTGAAATAATTCACGGACATGATTCTGCCGCGAATATTATTCAATCGCTTGGGGCCTGTCCTCCTGAACTATGTTATACTTACCTGAGCAAATAATAATTTACAAAGATATCTTTGGAGGCTGAGACGATGAGCGACATTATTCTCCAGCAGATTCTGACAGAACTACAAGGCATGAAGTCCGAAATCACCGATTTGAAGTCAGATGTACAAATTATCCATACAGAGCTGAGCGAGGTTAAGTCAGAGCTAAGCAGCGTTAAATCCGAGCTGGGCGAGGTTAAGTCTGATCTAGGCACTGTTAAGTCCGAGCTGGGCGAGGTTAAGTCTGATCTGAGCAGCGTTAAATCCGAGCTGGGCGAGGTTAAGTCTGATCTAAGTACCATGAAAGCTGATATTGAGAGTATTAAGGAAGATACGAAGCTTATTCCGCTTATTCAGCAGGCGGTATTTGAAGTGAATACGGAAGTCATTACCACCCGTGATACACTTGAACGGATTGATAAAACATTAAGCGGGCATGATGCCACACTAGATATGCTGGCCCGGCGCTCTATCGATCAGGAAGCCGCCCTTAAGCGGATTAAATAACGGTTCAATTCATTCTAACGCAAGCGGCTGCCTTTTATCCGGCAGCCGCTTTTTTGTTTTCTTTAAACGTCCTCTCCACGAGGACATATTTCTTTATACGGTGCACATTCACGCTAATTAACACGATTAATTCTGTTTTTTTGTCTTTTTCAGACGGACACACAATTGATTTTCCGGTTTTCTATGTTATAATGAAAGCGTAAACAAAAAGAGTTCACAACCAAAATCTTTCATCGGATTTCATCGCCAAGGAGGATGAATGCAATGCTGGCAGGAATTAAGGAACTGAAGAATTGGGTAACCGGAATGTGGCAGCCAGGGATGACTTCGGGAGAAGAAGACTACCAGAAGATGGAGTACAACGCTCACCGCCATCTGCACACGCCGCCAACTCCAAGTCCCCTTACTTACGAGCAGGAATCCCGCATCAAGACTGTCAAATTCCACTAATTCAGGTGGATGCATATACAGACTGCTGATTACTATATTGCCATAAGGCCGCCAGTACCGGAGCAATCCGGTCAAGCGGCCTTTTATTTTACCCGGGATGAAGTGCCGGTTCTTATTGTTCCAATTTGCTTGTCTAAGCGCAGCCTTGCGGACACCACAGCTCTTATTCTATCCAATTCGTCTATTCTGGCAGGCTAACGGACACCACAGACCTTATCATCACGCAAATCGCCCCAATTCAGTTCATCTGCAGCAAATAACGGCGCTCATGTCCGTAAGCCGGGCAAAAGAACGATATGCAGCGAAATAAGAGCGCTCATGTCCGTTACGGGTCATTACAAGTCATTACAAGTGATTATAGGTCCGTATAGGCCCATACAGGTCCGTACTAAGTACTGTCCCTACTGTCCCTACTAGTCCCTACTAGTCCCTACTAGTCCCTACTAGTCCCTACTATTACATCGTATCCCGCGTCTTAGCCGCAGTGTACAGATAAAAGTCCCGCCGTCCATCCCGCATAAGCCTCTTTAGACACCGGCCAGTTCCAGTTTGCCATCCTCTTCTTAAGTACTCCTGCGGTCCGTGGAGGCGAAATAGGTGCCGGCAATCATAATAATCAGCGCAACAATAAAGGAGAATGCCGGTATTTCTGTAAACATAATCAGCGACAGCAGTACGCCTATAAAAGGAGAGATGGCATAGTAGGCACTCGTCTTCGCCGCCCCCAGATACCGCTGCGCATATACGTAGAAATAGATACTCAGCCCGTACGCTACAAATCCCAGCAATAGAGCGATGGCGATGTAACCGATATGTGTTGTAGTCTCACCAAGCATGATGGCGATGAATAGTGACCCCAGCCCGGAGCCGAAACCTTTGATGACTACAACCTGCAACGGATCTTTAGCGGAGAGCTTAGAGGTCAGATTATTCTCAAGGCCCCAGCAGACGGCAGCAAGCAGCACCAGGACCGAGCCCCAGGACAAGGTGATACTGCCGATGTCTTCAACTGAAAGAATTACACTGGCAACCGTAATGAGGCCGATGGCGATCCACAACCTGGAATGAACCGATTCCTTGAATAACAGCAGGGCAATCAGCGAGGTGGCCACAATCTCAAAATTATTCAAGAGTGAGACTGTGGCCGGCGTAGTCACTGTCAATCCAATCATGAGGAAAATCGGCGCGGCAATGTCGAGCACAACCATCCCCACTGTAAAAGGCAGCTCCTCTCTGGTCAGCCGCCTTTCCTGCTTCACGGTCCCCTGTCTGGAACGAAACCATCCGAGCACCGACATTCCGATTCCCGCCCCCAGATACAGCAGCGCAGCCATCATCACTCCCGGAATTTCATGCAAAAGCTCTTTGGACACCGGCGTGCTGATTGCATACAGAGCAGCCGCAAGAATCGCCCACGTTACCGCAGTTTTGGATTTGGTCTTCAATTCAGTATCCCGCCTGTTCCTTAGAGTATAAAGTTGTCTGTAACAACTGCTCCAAGTATCCCCCTAGGGGGGTTATTAGTCAACAGAATTTTCCTGTTGCGTTACACCGCATCCCCCTCCGGCCCCTCTAAAGTAATTTCGCAGCCAGCCAGTTCAAAACCGTCTCAGCCGGTTCCAGATACCGCTGTCCTACAAGCAGGCCGGTATGAGTGGTGTTCCACAGACCTTTATATTCTGCAGCGAAATAGCCGGCATTCACTCTGCCCCGGCGGTCATCCTCTTCGCTGTTTACTGCGTGAATAACCAGGCCGGGGCATGCAATGCGGCGGCTGTCTACAGAAATTCCTGCTGCACCAAAGTGGAAGGAGAATGCGCTAAACGCTTTGGCGGACTCCATACTTAAGTATTTCCTTTGAAAAGCTATGTCCTCTGCCGATTCATCGATGCTCGCAAGCTCTTTACGAGCCGGAGCAGGTACAATGAGGCCGGGTACTGCCGGGATGATATCCTGATAAGGCATAAGCTCATGGACCTCCTTACTGAGACTTGAATCAATCAGCACCAGTCCGGCCAGCTCTGCCGTTTCCGCCAGCTTTTGGCCTAAGATCCCGCCCATACTGAACCCGATCAGCACGGGTGGAGTGCCGCATTCGGCAATAATCTCCCTGATATCGTGCAGATAGTCCTCAAAAGTAATCACACTCATATCCAGCACCCTGCTTCTGTAATGGCTCCGCAGATTCATGACATAACAGGTCCACCCGGCATTGACATAATGGGGAATGTATTTGCTCCACATCCAGCTTCCGGTATAGGCACCATGCACGAATAGCAACGGTGGCCTGTTGCCGGCATCGTCCCGGATATTCGCTCCTGCATATATCTCCAGGAACAAATCGTGCTCACCGACATACTTCTCTGTATGCTGCGGAAGCTCTTTCGTGTAATCTCTCATCTCAACCGCTCCTTTTCAATAATGGTTTGATATCAAACTATATGGCATATTTTTTTAGAAGTTGTTATTGATTTTCAGCAAAATCTGCAGCAGTATTTCCTGCTCCTCTTCGGAGACATTGCGGTAAAACTGCCCCAGCATTTCAGCCGAGACCACTTCAAAAACACCTTCCAGCTCACGCCCCTTAGCAGTCAGAGTCACATACACAAACCTTGTGTCCTCCTTATCCCTTTCCTTCGTCACTATGCCCAGCCCGGCCAGCTTGTTGACCAGCGGTGTAACTGTCGATTTATCCTTATGAATCCGGCGGGCAATATCCGCCATAGTCATCTTCGGCTTCTGCAGCAGCGCATAGATAATATCCCCGTGCGAGGTGCCGATCCCTTCTACCCCCTGCTTCTCCATCTCCTGGACAATGAACCGGTTAACCTTCTCCCTGATCTTCGAGATCAGTGATATTACATCTCTAGTTTCCATGATTGGATTATAGTTTGATATCAAACTAATGTCAATGATGCAAATTTCACAGCTAGCCAACAACCCAATCCATTTCCTCAACAGCAATAACTTCAATGTTATCACAGTAAAATTTAAAGTTTTCTTCACTTTCCATATCTCTGACGCAATACTTGACGGAATCCCAGCCACTATCCGATATATCTAGAATTTCAAACAAGCTCAATTGAATTACCGCTCCTCCAGAAGCCAGTTGCAGGCTGGCGACTTTACTAAATTGAATGGTGATCTTAAAGGTTGTTGCTCCCCTTTTAGGAATCAAAACAAAATTAATCAGCAGCATGGGAATGTTGTATTCATCGAAGAGCTGTACCGTATCTATTTCAACCCAATATCTAAAATCCGTAACGAATTTCAAATCACTAATTGTGAAGTCAGTTACTTTCGCAGTTA